>CAKOHW010000003.1 GCA_934086185.1 uncultured Bacilli bacterium | reverse complement strand
TACCTACATTATACATTAACAATTTATCATTTACAATATGCAAATTTTGTTTTATACTTAATTTAGTAGAACATCTATTGATGGCTACCGTTTTGGGTAAGTGCTAATTAATAATTAGCATAATTTTTGACCAAAACTCCCTATTATTTATGTAGAAGGATGTATAGAAAGATGATTAACATTATGATAATCAAACGGTCTAAAAAACTTATAATGAAAATTTTTACTTTCAAACTAAATACCTCCTAACTATTTAAAAACATAAAAAAACTTAGAAAATCATTCTAAGTTTTTTTATTAATATTTATTATTTCAAAAATACTATCTTTTTATTTCTACCATTTCGTATACTTCTAAAGTATCTCCTTCTTTAATATCATTATAACCATTAATAGTTACACCACATTCAAATCCAGATTTTACTTCTTTTACAGAATCTTTTTCTCTTTGTAAACTACCTACTTCTCCATCATAAATAATAACACCATCTCTAACAACACGTACTTTAGCATTACTCTTTATAATTCCATCTCTTACTATTACTCCAGCAATTTTTCCAACTTTAGAGAATGTAAATATTTTTCTTACTTCAGCAGTTCCAATTATTTTTTCTTCAAATTCAGGATCTAACATACCTTTCATTGCTAATTCCATTTCTTCAACTAGCTTATAAATAATAGTATATAATCTCAATTCTACACTATATTCTTTAGCAACTTCTTTTGTTATAGCACTAGGTACTACATTAAATCCAATAACTACCGCATTACTAGCATTTGCTAAAACGATATCACTTTCAGTTATAGTTCCTATTCCACTTCTAATTACTTTTACCCTAACACCTTCAACATCAATTTTTTCTAAGGCATTTTTAACAGCTTCTTCTGAACCTCTAACATCACATTTTAATACAACATTAATTTCTTTAATTCCAGATTGCATTTGTTCAAATAATTTTTCAAAAGAAACAACCTCTTTTTTAACATTTGCTTTAGATTGAACTAAACGTTTTTCTGCTATTTCACGAGCTTTCTTTTCAGATTCAAATGCCATAAACTTATCACCAGCAGATGGGTTATCTGATAATCCAGTTATTTCAACAGGAGTACTAGGACCAGCTTCAACAATATTTTCACCTAAATCATTTTTAAATGTTCTAACTCTACCATGAGTAGTTCCAACAACAATTGGATCTCCTAAACGCAAAGTACCATTTTGAATTAATAATGTTGCCACACCACCAATAGCCTTATCTACACGAGATTCTATAACTGTACCAACTGCATATCTATTAGGATTTGCTTTATACTCTTCCATTTCACTTATTGCTAATAATGTATCTAATAATTTATCTATACCTTCACCAGTCTTACAAGAAATATTAACAAATGGAACATTTCCACCCCAAATTTCTGGAGTAATATTATTTTCAGCCATTTCAGTTAATATTCTTTCAGGATTAGCTTCAGGTTTATCAATTTTATTAACAGCAACAACAATAGGAACACCAGCTGCTAATGCATGATCTATTGCTTCTTTAGTTTGAGGCATAACTCCATCATCTGCAGCAACTATAATAATTACTATATCAGTAATACTAGCCCCTCTTGCTCTCATTTCTGTAAATGCAGCATGTCCTGGAGTATCAATAAATGTTATTTTATTACCATTATAATCTATTTGATATGCTCCAATATGTTGAGTAATACCACCAAATTCTTTATCAACTACATGACTTTTACGAATATAGTCTAATAAACTAGTTTTTCCATGATCAACATGTCCCATAATAGTAATAACTGGAGGACGACTTATTAAATCACTCTCATTATCTACTATTTCATATTCCTCAAAATTTGAAATATCTTGAGTTTCTTCTCTTTTTAAAGTCTTACCATACTCTAAAGCAATAATTTCAGCATTTTCAAAATCGATAGATTGATTAACTGTAATCATCATACCCATACCGAATAATTTCTTAACTAATAAAGCTGGATTAACATCTAACTCTTTTGCCAATTCGCTTAAAGGCATTCCCTCTTTATAAAGAATTACATTATCATCTTTAGCATTTGTTGATAATTTTTCTTTATTTTTATACATTGCTTTTTTATTCTTTAAATAATCATTTTTACTTTGTTCATTAACATTTTTCTTTTTTAATTTTTGTTTTTTTACAGTATTATTATCACTAGCACTTAATTTAGAATCTAACATTATATTTTCTACTGCTTCATCTAATTCATCTAAATCATTATAATCCATTTCAGTATCAGTACTAATTAAAGACATACAGTTATCTAACATAATTATTCCATCATCATCTAAATAATCATCCGCATTATTAACTTTTATATCTAATTCTCTACACTTTTCTAATATTTCTTGTACTGTAAATCCTGATTCATTTGCATAATCTTTTACTGTCATAAAAATACCTTCTTTCTATTATATTATTTTTCTCAATTCTTCATATATCTCATCATTTACATCAATCTCTAAATATTTATTTAATATTTTACTTTTCTCTGCCTTATTAATTATATCTAAATCTTTTTTTAAATATACACCTTTACCATTAAGTTTTCCTGTTTCATCTACAAAAACTTCTCCATCTTTATTACGTACTATTCTTACAAGTTCTTTTTTTGGTAATTTTTCATGACTAACTACACAAGTACGCATTGGAATTTTCTTTTGTACCATTATATCACCCCAAATTTATTTTATTGATTAGCCTCTTCATTAATTTGATCCATAGTCTTAATATTTATTCTAAACTTAGTTAATTTACTAGCAAGTTTAATATTAATACCATTTTTACCAATAGCAAGTCTTTGATTTTCATCATTTACAATTGCTAAAGCTTCACGATTCTTAGTATTATCTATTATACTAACAATTACATCTTTAGCAGGACTTAAAGCATTCTTAATATATTCAGCTTCATCATCACTATATAAAACTAAATCAACTTTTTCTCCATTTAACTCTGCAAGTATTGATGCTATTCTGCTTCCCTTTTCTCCAATACATGCTCCAATAGGATCAATATTTGGATTTAAACTAGAAACAGCAACCTTACTTCTTACACCAGCTTCACGAGCAACACCATGTAATACTAAAACTCCATCTTTAAATTCAGGAACTAAACTTTCAAATAATCTTTTTACAAATCCATAATGTTTTCTAGTACATAAAATTAAAGGTCCTTTTGTAGTTGCTTCAATCTTACTAATATAAACTCTTACACTTGTTCCCATTTTTAATTCTTCACCAGGTATAATTTCATTTTTTGGTAAAATACCTCTAGCACGGCCTAAATCAACATAATAATTTCTAGCATCTTCCATTGCAAGATTACCAACCATTATTTCATCTTGTTTATCACTAAATTCCTCTATTATACTATTTCTTTCTGCTTCTCTTACTTTTTGAGTTAAAACTTGTTTAGCAGTACTTGTTGCGATTCTACCAAAATCATGTGGAGTAACTTCTTCTTGAATAACATCTCCAACTTTACAATCAGGATACTTATCTTTAATATCTTCTAATAATACTTGAGCATCCTCATTAATATCAGGTTCAGTAAATTGAATATTACCATCTTCATCAGTATATTCTTCACCATCATGATATTCATCTACTACTACATAATAAGTAAAAACTTTAATATCTCCAGTTTCTCTATTAATTTCTACTTTAACATTAGTTTTACCTTTAAAATTTTTCTTATAAGCAGTTAATAATGCTTGTTCCATACCTTCATAAACAATATCTTCACTTATGCCTTTTTCTTCTGTAATCATTTTTACAGCCTTTATAAATTCCTTACCATTCATACATTTACCCTCTTTCTTTACTAGATATATCTAAAATATATTCATCACTTATTAAATCATATTGATCCAAAATAGGATTAATAATATTAGTAGCCTCTACAATAGTATCTAAATCTATACCATTAACTCTATCTAAAACTATATTTAAAAAATTATACTTTCCTTCTTTAACATATTCTATTGAATCAACAATTAAATCTAATTTACTAATAGGTTCTTTTATAATTTCTTTAATCTTTTCTAAAATACTATCCATAGTCCCTCCAAACATTAATAAAAGTGGGATATTCTGCCCACTTAAATCTGTCAAATGTATTATAACACTATATATTCTTTTTTGTAAAGTAATTTAATAAAAATGATTTGACAAATATATAATTTACTGTATAATATTGATTGCTTGATGGCAGTTTATTTTAAATATTAGTAATGTGTTTATTTCTAGCTTCTAGTAGCTTGCTGCCAAAGTGAAAGAATAAATAACACCCTATTAATAATTTAAAATGTCTTTAAGTAATTTAAAGAAAGGAGATTAATATGTCAAGATATACAGGTCCTGCATACAAAAAATCTCGTAGACTTGGTTTTTCTACATTAGAAAATGGAAAAGACTTAGCACGTAGACCATATGCTCCAGGTATTCATGGAACAAGTCGTCGTAAAAAAATAAGTGAATATGGTATCCAATTACAAGAAAAACAAAAAGTTAGATTTATGTATGGATTAAACGAAAAACAATTTAGAAGAACTTTTGATAAAGCTTCTAAAATGAAAGGTATCGCTGGTGAAAACTTCTTAAGATTACTAGAAAGTAGATTAGATAACTTAGTATATAGAATGGGATTATCTACTACAAGACGTGGTGCAAGACAAATTGTTAACCATGGACACATTTTAGTAAACGGTAAAAAAGTAAATATACCAAGTTATACTTGTAAACCTGGTGATGTAATATCTGTTAAAGAAAATTCAATGGAACATAAAGCAATATTAAATACTGTTGAATTAAATATCAAAACACCTGCTTTTGTAGAATTTGATAATAAAAAATTAACTGGAACTTATTTAAGATTACCAGAAAGAAATGAACTAAACGCAGATATTAATGAATCACTAATAGTTGAATTCTATAATAGATAATAAAAAGACTGTAACTAAAAAGTTTACAGTTTTTTTATTTTATTATATTATTTATTCTTCTACTTTCTTAATTTCATTAACTAATATTTGATACTTATCATATCTCTTTTCTACTTTACCAACAATCATAACTATATCACCAACTTTAATATCATCAATCATATAATATTTATTAGGAAAAACAGTAAAACTAATACTACAAGTTTCATCACTACAAACTAAAAATGCCATATCATCATTATTTTTAGTTTTTATTTTTCTTATTTCTTCTACATAAACACATATATTAATAATCTTATCAAAATACTTATTAATATCTATCAACTTAATTTTATTATTATATTTTATTACTGGATGATTAGATAAATAAAATCCAAATAATTCCTTTTCTTTATTAACTAACTCATTATTATTATATTCATCATACTTTTTAATTAATGGAACTGTAATCAAAGAATCATCTAAACCACTTGATAATTCAGAATAATCTATTGCATCATCTAAATTTAAAATCATTGTTTTTCTAGTAAGATTGAATGAATCTAAACATCCAGCCATAATAAGTAATTCAATAGTTTTTTTACCAATACTTTTTAAATTAACCTTCTTTACAAAATCAAAATAATCTTTAAATCCATCCCCACGTACACTTGATATTAAATCACTAACATTAGTACCAACATTCTTTATTATATTAAAAGGTAATAACAATTTATTATCAATTACTTGATATTTATTTGAAGATAAATTAATATCTGGTTTAACAATATCTATATTAAGTTTTTTTAAACATTCCAAATACTCTTTAGTTTTTATATCACTACCCATATTATAATTTAATAAAGAAGTATAAAAATATATAGGATAATGAGTTTTTAAAAAACACATTTCATATCCAACAAGAGCATAAGCAACTGAATGAGATTTATTAAAACCATAATTAGCAAACTTAACTATTAAATCATAAACCTCTTCAGCTACATTTCTACTATAACCATTCTTTATAGAATTATCTATAAACTTACTCTTTTCAGCCTCAATAATATTAAGCTTCTTTTTACTTATAGCACGTCTTATTAAATCACTATTAGCAAAACTATAATTAGCCATCTTAGATAAAATTTGCATAATTTGTTCTTGATATATAATAATGCCATAAGTAGGTTTTAATATACTTTCTAAACTTTTATCTATATAATCAAATTTTTCTCCATTTTTACGAAGAATATAAGTATCAATATTCCCCATAGGACCAGGTCTAAATAATGCTAAAGCTGCAACCAAATCACAAAAACAATTAGGCTTTAATTTAGATAAGAAATTTTTCATACCAGTACTTTCAAATTGAAAAACACCACTAGTATTAGCATTACTAAATTCTTGATATGTTTTTTTATCATCTAATGGAATACTATGTATATTTATTTTTCTTCCTAACAAACTTTCTATAGATTTAATTATACTACTCAAAATACTTAAATCTTTTATAGCTAAAAAATCCATTTTAAGTAAACCTAATTCTTCCAAATATTCCATAGTATACCCAGTCAAATAAGTATCTCCTTTAATTACAGGAATTAAATTAGTTAACTTTTCACTACTTATTACAACCCCAGCAGCATGAGTACCAATTTGTCTTTTTAAACCTTCTAACTTCATAGCAATAAAATATGCATTCTTTAAATTACTATATTGTTCTAACATATTATTAACATTTTTATTTAAATTATCTTTTAAACATACTTTAGCCTCAACATAAGAACATAATTTATCAATAATTTTTAAATCTATTTCTAAACATTTAGATACATCTCTCAAAACTTGTTTACTACTCAGTGTACTATAAGTCATTATATTAGATACATTTTCTCTACCATACTTATTAACAACATATTCTATTACTCTATTTCTCTTACTAGCATCAAAATCTATATCAATATCAGGCATAGTAACACGTTCTGGATTTAAAAATCTTTCAAACAATAAATCATATTTTATAGGATCAATTTCAGTAATTCCCAAACTATAAGATACCAAACTACCAGCCGCACTCCCTCTTCCAGGACCAACCATAATATCATTCATCTTAGCATACTTTACATAATCAAAAACTATTAAAAAATAATCAACATATCCCATATTTTTAATAACATTTAATTCATATACCATACGTTTCTTATAAATATCACTAACATTATTATTTAATCTTTTATTAAGTCCCTTAATACATAAACTCTTTAAATATTCATAACTATTCTCTATATACTTAGGAATATATTTCCTATTATCACTCAAATCTAAATCTATCAAATTACTAAATATATTTGTATTACTCTTATCAAAATCATTATGATACAAACTAATAACATTATCTTTATAATCATTAAAATTAAAATTACTAATTGTAATACCTTTATCTATCATATGTAAATAATTTACATACTTTACATCTTCAATATTTAAACTATACACTTTATTTAAAGAAACCACATTACTAGTTATTAACAAAGCATTCTTTAATTCATCATCATTTTTATAAGATATAAACTTATCACTAAATTCTAACCCACTAAATACATCTTTATTTTCATATGGAACAACACATACTAAATTATCACTATCATACCTATCATTAAATAAATCAATCATACCTAATTTATTTTTAGGATATAAATATATTTCTTTATTATCAATACTATGTATTAAACCAATTATAGGTTTTATATTACTACTCTTACATTTCTTATAAAATTCCATAGTACTATACAAATTATTATTTAATATTCCAAGAGATTTAATATCATTATTTTTAGCATAATTAATTAATTTATCTACAGTAATTAAACTATTTAATAATGTATAATCTAACACAATACCTAGATTAATATATTCCATATGATACACCTCTATATACATTATATACTATTTATTCTATAATTTCTATTTGACTTTTGCTTTTTTATATGATAAACTCAACTAGAATTCTTATTAAGGAGGGACAAATATGGCAACAAAAGTTACAACTAAAAAACCTTTATTCGGAAATACTCGTTCTCATGCATTAAATGCTACTAAAAAACGTCGTAATCCTAATTTACAAACATTCACAATTAATGGTGAAAAAGTTATTATGAGTGCTAGAGAAGCAAGAACAATGAGAAAAGCTGAAAAGAAAATTGAAACAACAGAAAAAACTGCATAATGCAGTTTTTTTATTTAGTGTAATTAATGAAAATTAATAAAGATATTATTTCTAATAATATAACTTCATCATCTAACTTATAAAAAAATATAGATTAAATCTATATTAATTATACCAAATATTACTAATATTTACACTTGTACTTTCAGGCATAGGATTAGGTAAATCACATCTTATTAATAAAGGTGTCATAAATGAAGTACCAAACACAAGTGCACTACCCGGTAAAAATGATTTAACTTTATCATAAGTACTTTCATTTAAATTACTAGTTATAGATTTTATAATATTCAAATCATCTGGATAAAACATTCTTAGTATTATAAAATTAGAACATTGACTTAATGCAGTTATAGATAATTCACTAGGTCTTTGACTAATTAAACCTAGTAATACACCATATTTTCTACCTTCTTTAGTAATTCTATCAAATATATTATAACCTAGTATATTAGTATCAGTATCATTTTGTACATATCTATGTGCTTCTTCCAAAATAATATGAATAGGATAACTACCTCTATCTTCAATAAATGTTGCAAAATCAAAAAATATTTTAGAATATATTTTAGCAAGTTTCTTAGTAAATCTTTCATCTATATTATTTAAATTAAAATTAATAATTTGAGCATTTCCAAATAAATTTCTTACATATTCACCCTTAGAAATAAATTCTCCAACTTTAAAATATTGTTTATAATCACTATTTATTATTTGTTGTAAACGAACTTTTAATTGATTATATTCATCATATAATTTATCACTCTTAAGTACACCTTCACTAATTAATGCAAATTCCATAGCATAATAAATATCTTCTAATGTATATACAAAGTTAGGAATACCATTTATTTCACCTAAGTCTAATTTTTTATATTTTTCTAACAAATCAACTACATATTGTACAGAATTCATTTTTCCCTGATTATCAATATTTAAACATTGTTTAATCGTTCTAGTATAACCAGGTTGTGCTATTTCACTTTCTAAATTTAATGTTGGAGTATTATAACGAGTTAATACAGCAATTATTTGATCTCTAATTTGAGTACTACTTCTTCCACTAGTTAAAATATCTAAAAGACAACCAGCAATAATATCATCTTTATATTTACTAATAGTTTCATCAGTATTTTTAAATATATAAACTAATTTCAAAGTCTTCTCTATTATTGGCAATTGATTAGCACTACTAGCATTTAAAAGTAAAGCCAAATCATCAACACTTAAAAAGTATGCAGGAATATTAATTATTTCACCTTCACTCATATCTACTTTTGAAGAATAATTTTTAAATCCCATCCCATTAATATTATTCATACCAACAAATGCCTTATTATATTCACCATATACATCAAATAAAGCAATATGTGCACTTTTAGGTAAACTATTACTATTCATAAATATATTTTGAAGTATTCTAGCAACAAAACAACTCTTTCCACTTCCAGTATTACCCATTATTGCAAAATGATTAGAAAAGAAATTATTAAAATTACCAGTTACATTAAATCCATCATATATTAAAGATTTTCCAATATAAAAACTTTCATTACTACTTAAATCTTGTTTGCCAAGTAATAATTCAACTTCACTTTTATATATAACTCTACATCCATTACTTAAATTAGGTTTTCTAACAATACCATTAACAAATTTATCATCAATAATCTCACCAATTAATAAGATTTTAATAGTATTCTTATCTATAGAAACTATTTCTCCAACTACTTTTTTATTAGTATCATTAAATACTACATGAATATTTAAATAATTAGAATCAATTACATGAGTTTTATTTTCTATTATTACATAATTATCATAAATATCTAATAATTCTCCAAACATATTATTCACCTTCTATTATAATAATTGTACTAAATAAAAAATAAAAAGTCTATTAAAAAAAGAGGTTTCCCTCTTTAGTAAGTAAATACAGCACTAACGATAATAGCTAGCAATATAAATAAAACTAAAATTATGAAAAAATTACTAAAATTACCATTAGTAGCACTGTTACTGCAACATGCTTTATTCATAAATTTACCTCCTTATATAAAAGCCCCTACTATGATAATTAATAAAATGAATAGTACTAAAATAAATGCAGCAGCGCCTACACCATTATTAGTTCCAGGGCAAGCTCCGTGGTTCATAAAACCCCTCCTTTTCATTACTCACTTTATTTTATGGTTAAAAATCGATTTTGGTGAGTATTTTTATTGTATTTTTTTAATAGACAAGTTATAATAATAATTGTTCATAAAGGAGGATATATGAAAAAGAAAATTATATTAGTTAGTTTAATAGCATTAACGTTATGTGGATGTGGAAAAGTTTCAAAATTAAAAAATGGAGAAAATGCTGTAGTAAGTTTTGAAGGATTAGATAGTATAAGTGTTGATAGTCTTTATGATAATATGAAAGATAGATATGCAGTAACTATTTTAATAGATATGATTGATAAAGAAATACTATTTAAAGAATATGCTAATAAAGAAGATGACGCTAAAAAATATGCTGAAGATACTGTAAAATCATTACAAAAAAATTATGATTCAGAAGAAGAATTATTAAATGCAATTCAAAGTTATTATGGATATAATTCTTTAAAAGATTTTAAAGAATATATAAAATTAAATTATTACAGAGATTTAGCAACTACAGACTATGCAAAAAAACAAATTACAGACAAACAAATAGAAAATTATTATGAAACTAAAACAGTTGGAGATATTGAAGCAAGTCATATATTAATAACTGTTGATGTTAAAGATGGTGCAACTGACGAAGAAAAAACAAAGGCTGAAGAAAAAGCAAAGAAAAAAGCTGAAGAAGTTATTGAAAAATTAAATAACGGTGAAGATTTTACAACTCTTGCAAAAGAATATTCAAAAGACGATGCCACAAAAGATAAAGGTGGTGCGTTAGGTAAATTTAATAAAGGTGAAATGGACGAAGCATTTGAAACAGCAGCTTATGCATTAAAAGTCGATGAATATACTAAAGAACCTGTTAAATCATCATACGGATATCATATTATCAAAAAAACTAAAGAATATGATAAAAAAGAATTAAAAGATGTTAAAGATAGTATTATTGAAACTTTAGCCAACGAATTAACTACAAATGATAAAACAATATCTATAACTGCTATTGGTGAACTAAGAAAAGAAAAAGGTATGAATATTGAAGATTCAGAATTAAAAAGTAGTTATAACAAATATATGAATTCACTATATAATTACTACAATACAACATCAACAACAAAATAAAAAAAGGATTCAGTCCTTTTTTTTGTGTTTCTTTAAAACTTTTTCTTTTTTTAATTTTTCTTTCTTTAATAAATAATCATTTAATAAATCTTTTTTCATACTATTAAATTTAAATAATGCAAACAAAGATGAAACAAATATTACAATATCAGTCCAATAACCTAAAGAACTTTTAGTAATAAAAAATTCATATAAAAACATAAATACACTCAACACAACTGCTATCTTAGTAATTAAAATACTTCTAGTCATTTTCTTAGCAAGTTCTTCTTTTTCATCTTTATATTCTAAAAAAAGTTCTTTTTGTTCTTTTTTACTTAATCTTTCATACTTAGTTTTCATCATAACACCTCTTTATTTCACCAATATCGAAACCTTTTTTATATAAATAACTTATCACTTTATATTCTAACTCATTTCCACTATATTTAAAACTATATTTTTTCTTTACTCTATTTAATTCTTTAATTAATATATCATTATCACCCTTAAAATTAACCAAATTTAAATAATCTAACACATTTTCTTTAGAGTATCCTAATTTAACTAAATCATTCAATATTTTAGTTTTTAAAGCATTGTTACTTAACTTATGATTTAATTTAATTTTCTTATCTACAATACCACTAATTCTAGAATTCCAATCTAAACTATTTAAATAATCAATTATGTCTATTTCATTATAACCAAGTTCAACTAACTCTTTCTTAACTTTTAATGGTCCAACATTACTCAAATTATATTTATCATTAATATATGCTTTCATATATACATCTTTATTAATATAACCAGATTTATAAAGTAAACAAACTATTTCATCAATATCTTTATCACAAATTTCATTTTTTTTAAGATACCTTCTTATTTCTTTTTCAGTTCTCATCTTTTTATTAATATACTTTATAGAATTATAATAACCATCCAAAAATGAATTATATTTAACAATCTCATCAAATAACTCTTTAGAAATATTTTTTAAAGTTAATAAATTATACTTAATAATAACATCATCATACAAATTAATAATTAAATCTTCATCAAAATATACTTTATAAGTATTATTTCTATCTTTTTTATATTTTAATATTTTCATCATACCATCCCTAAACTAATTATAATAAAGATACATTTGTTCGTCAATATATATCAAAAAAAGTTAAATAATTTTAATACTATTTAACTTTTTTATTCTTTCTTTTTTTCTTAGGTTTCTCATCTAAAAATGATTCTTCTTCTATCTCTTCAATATCTTCATCATTTTCTTTTACTAAATCTTTTTGTTCTTCTATATTATTTTTATCATCTACTAATGTTTCTTTTTCTTCACGTTTTTCTGTATTTTTAGAAATTAACATCTTCTTAAGTTTAGAACATTTACTACTAACTAACATCAATAATATAAAAAATAATACTACACTTATAGATAATCCATATAATAACAATTTAATATTTTGATTTTCTTTATAATTCTTATCATATGCATTCTTATTGAATATTTGTAAAGTCTTTTCTTTTCTATCATATGTATAATAATTTTTTTCGCCACTTTCAATATTTTGACCATAAACTAATATTTTATTATCACCTTTTAATTTATAGGCATCAACATATTCATCATTTATCATAAGTTTATATTTTTTATAAAGAGCAGGAACATTTTCCATTTTTAAAAACATTATATACATATTGTTAGTTTTGTATTCATTATATAGAGTATATTTACCATCTGCATATATAAATAAATATATTTTTCCACTCTCATCTTTTAAACCAACTAGTGTACATTTAGTATTTTCATTAACAAATCCTGGAATTTCATTACCATCAATTGTAACTGTAGTTTCAGTAAATAAATCAGGTTTAGTTAAATTTTTAGGATTTTTTACTAATGTATATTTTTTATCACCAACTGTAACTTCAATAGGATTTAAATCTTCAACATTAACAGTTAATTTATAAAGATTTGCAACTCCAGTTTCACTAGTTACAACAATTTCAAATAAATTAGCACCTTCTTCTACTTCTTTTTCTCCATCACCACTTAAACTAGCATAACCATCAGCTTTAGTAGCAATTATCTTGATTTTATCAACAGTATTAGGCACATTAACCGAATACTCTTTAGTTTTAGCATCAAACTTAGGTGATATTTCATAACCTTCAACACTTAAACTTTGTAAATTATTATTTGTAGATTTTTCACGAGGTTTAACAACTTTAACTGTTTTACTATCACTAACTTTTTGATTGCTTCCATCACTACTCGTAATATCTCCACTTAAAGAAAAATTTATAATTCCAACACTAGTAGCCTTACATGTTACTGTTAAATATTTCGTAGTATTATTTCCATCTCCAGTAGCATCTGCAAATCGTTGACTACAACCTTGAGTAGCACCAGTACTAGTTATTGAAACATTCCATGCTGCAGTGCCAGATAAAGTTGCTGTAGCACTTACTGTTCCTCCATTTTCTACACTACTTTTATTTACACTTAAAGATGCACTTGCAGCATTTGCTTTAAATATTGCTCCAAAGAAAACTGCATTAATAACTAACAAATATTTTAATTTTTTCATATTTCCTCCTATTGATTAATAGTATTTGTACCTATTAAATATTGTCTTAAATTTAATAAATCAGCTGAATTTATTTCTCCATCACTATTTATATAAGCACTACTTTTAAATGCACCATCTAAACCTTCACTGCCTATTAAATATTTTCTTAATTTTAATAAGTCTGCTGAATTTATTTCTCCATCACCATTTAAATCACCATACATTACATAAGTATAAGTATCGCTTCCATCACTATTACTAATATTTATAGTATATCCTGTACCAATAATATTTCCATCATCCATAATATTTCCACCAGCATTTTTTATTACTACAACAGCATTATTACCAACTAAATTTTTAATTGTTCCAATTGTAGTACCAACTTGATATCCTCTTAAATATCCAGCAGTTGTTCTAGCATTTAAAATGGATAAGAAAGAAGGTTTTATAGTTTGCCCAGAATTATTATTATCTCCTGTAGGAACTAAAGTACCATTAGGCATATTATAATATTGAGGTATAACAAAATTATAAGGTCTATCTAATAAATTATTACTTTTTAATCCGTTAAATATCTTAGATGCTTCACTCATAGGAGCAGCCAAATTAGCCTGATATTGATGAGCATAGATATATCTAGATTTAGGGCTAACATTAAATTTTTTCAAATACATAGTATTCTGTGTACTAGCAATATAACCTTGTCCTATATAACTTGCTCCACCCATTATTGCTTTCTTTGGAGATGTCCATGGTCTTAAATAACTTGTACTTGAACCATTTGAACCACCGTTTGCAAATACTAAACCTGCTTTCATAGGATTTGATTCGCTACTATAAGCTCCAATATTAAAGAAATTAAATAGTCCACTATAATTTATACCATTATATTCAAATGGAGTACCATTTGTATTTGTTCCACCACGTCCAACTTCTTGCATAGATAAACTAGCCAAATATAATGGTGATACATTTGCATAATTACCAGCTTCAACAAATATACTTGCAAAAGTTTGACTATCTAAAGCAGAAATACCACTCATAATAGATCCATTTAAAATACTTTGTACAGTAGCTTCATCATACTTATCATCATTATTCAAATTTTGAAACATAAAAATATAACGTTCACTTAAGAAATTTCTACTATCTAAATAATACTTAGTAGTATCATCATTGGCAATACACCAACCACTCTCTGTTTCATAAAAAGGATTTTGCTCACATTTTCCACTACTTATATTAATACTACTTACTTTCTTTTCTTCAATAACTGATGTATTAAAATCTAAATTAGTATTCATTGGAGTAAATTTCCAATTAGGATGTATTGTATGTAAATATCTTAAATAAGGTTTATAAGATTCATCAAAACCACTAATCATACTTTCAAAAGCACTATCTTGTACACCAGCTGTTTTTAAATCAGTATCAAGAGCACTAACATTATTTATAAATAGAAAACTAAATACAAAAATTAATAATATTTTTAATTTTTTCATTATGTCACCTACTTCTATCACATAATTATACATATTAATTATAACATTAATTATTACACATTCCAAATATACTAATACATATTTTTTGATATTTACAATAATTTAACAAAAAAAGAAACCATTATAGTTTCTCTAATACTGCATCATTCTTTTCTATACATCTTACTAAATCTGCTCTATCATATTTATTAAAAATACTTCTAAATTTATCTGGATTCATAAAAAACATTTTAACATGATTTATAAAACAAACTTTAATATTATTAATACCATATGATTTTAAGTAATTATAATTTTCTTTAATTAATCTTGGAAAAAATTCTATTTTATCTCTATCTTCTTGTTCATACTTATTTCTAATCATATTAACTTCTTCTAAAGAAAAACCTAAATCAAATAAATATTCCATTATACATTACCTCCATTTTTATGTAAAAGACGAGCTTTCATAACTAAATCAGTAATATCAACATCTTTTACATAATCTCCATAACTTATAATTGCTTCATCTAAATTATATTTTTTTATTTTTGGTAATTTTTCTAATATTAATCCAATCGCTTCAACACTTTGTCCAGCATTTATTAATTTACTTATAAGATTTTCTAATTCATTAGCAGTCATATCACCAAAAATATTATATGCATAATAAATATTATCCAAATTTATATTATTTCTTTTTAAAGTACTAAATATATTATTAAATTTATCTTCATCATAAACATTTCTTAAATAACTTTGTTCATTCTCGGTAAATCTATTAAAATCTATTCCATTTTCTACAAATAAATCTTCTAATTTCTTATTTTCTTTAACAGAAGCATTTATATCATCACTCTTAATAGGATTACCAAATATATCAGTTAATGTAGGCTCTTTCTTTAAAGGTTCATTTATAGGACTTCCAAATACATCTTTATAAGCGTTATCAATACTATTTTCTATTCCATTAACATTTATTGGTTTTATATCATCAAGATTAATTTTATTTGTTTCAGTATCATTTATACTAGAAAATAAATTATCAATCTTTTCTATTCTATCATTATGTTCATTATCAAAGTTTAATTCATCAACTTGTTTTTCTTCTTGATTTAAATCTATAGGCTTAATATCTTCTTCATTAGCAACTTCTTCTTTTGTTTCATTAACTTCTTCAGACTTTTTATTTTCTCCCACTGAAGTATCTAAATCTTCAATATTTTTTAATAAATCTTCTGAATTATCTAATACTGGTTCTGAAGTTACTTTACTATCTTCTTTAGGTTCATCCTCAACTAATTCTGGAGTAATAATACTATCAAAAACACCAGTAGAATCTTCTTCTTTATCATTTTCATCTTTATTTAAATCTTCAAATAAATTTTTATCACTAACACTATTAGATTCATCTCCATTACTTTTATTTACTTCATCAACCATATTAGCATAATTATTAGTTACTTCATTATCTATCTGATCATTTATAAATGACATTTCATCTTTAAAATTCTTATTTTCATCAATATTTGCTATTTCATCAAATACCATAGTATTTTCTAATTCTTTATTATCATAATTAACTTCATCATCATGATCATTATTATCTTCAAATTCTACTTTTCTATAATCACCTAAATTTTCAGAATGATTAAAAGCATAATCAATAATATCATCTATTCTTTCACTATAATATTTATAAACTATTTTTAAATTTTCTAATTTTTCTTCCTTAACAGTTTTATCTTTTTTTAAATTCATCAATAAATCTTTAATAGTTCTAGCTTTATTTGTTAAATCAGCAATATGTTCTTTTTCTCTACTTATTTCTCTAAGGTTATCATTCATTTTAGCCTTTATTTCTCTAGTTCCAGCCTCAACCAAAGAAACTAAATTCATTTTTCCATATTTATCATTTAACTCTTTTAAAGATAACTCTAATGTTTTATTATCCTCTTCTAAATTTCTAATTTTAGCTTTAGCATCATCAACTTGAATTTTATATTTTTTAGCCTCTTCTACTTTTTTATCCATTTGTAATTGTATATTATCAAGAGTATTTATAGAATTATCTAAATTATCTTTTAAAGTATCTACTATTGTTTTTAAATTGTCATTAATTTCTTTAATCATACTAACCATAAATAACAACCTTCCTATTCTATAAAAAATTATAGCAAAAAAAAAAAATATTGTAAACAATTAGTTAAGCAATTTATAATATTTTAATAACAAAATTATCCACAATAAACTATAAATTATTAAATATATTTTAAATTTAACTGAATTAATTTTATGTCTAAATATTATCATTCCAAAAATGGAACCAACTACACCACCAATAAAACTAAAAGACAATAAAATAAATTCACTTATTCTATACATATGTTTAATTGCCAAAAATTTATCTATACCATAAATAACAAAACTAATTATATTAACAATAATTAAATATTTTAACACCCAGAATACATCTTTTCTACTTCATATTTATCTTGTTTTTGAATAAATACAATATTTATGCTACTTTCGTATATATCACCATCATTTTTTTCATCAGGAGACATATAAAATGTATTATCAATCTTATTATAAGAAACATTCAAATTAACATATATTTTAGAAGCATCATATACTTCATTTGGACATAAATCATTTTCATCTAAAATATTTATATTTAAGATATTATATTCACTAATTTTTTCTTCACTTTTTAAATTTTCTAAATATTCAGAAACTGCATTACTAGCCTCTAATTCTTTTGTTTCATTTTTATTCGTAGTTGTTAACTTAGTAGTACTAGATGAAGTAGTGCTACTATTATAACTATTATTAACATTTACTTCATTAGTTTTTACATAATATACTAATATTCCAAGTAATGTTAATATTAAAATTATAACTATAACAACCATAATAACAATTTGTTTTTTATTCTCATCCATTCTAACACCAACTTTTCTACTATAAAAATAATAACATTATATTTAATTAATTTCAATAAAATAAAAACAACACAATAAGTGCTGTAAATATCATAAATGGTCGAGAAGACAGGATTCGAACCTGCGACCCCTTGGTCCCAAACCAAGTGCACTACCAAGCTGTGCTACTTCTCGATAAAAAAGTAGTTAAATAACTTAACTACTTAATAATATACCACAAGCATAAATCTTATGCAAGCATTTTTTCAAAATAAATTATTTACATTTATCTGTTGTATAAATTAATTAGTAATTGCGTTAGTAAAGGCAGTAGCTGCAGCAGCTGCAGTAGCTCCTGTTGGACAAGTAGGATCTGATGTTTCGTTTGCTGATATTTTACCTATGTTCTTTACTTCTAATTTAGAACTAACTATAGCAGTTGCTGTATTTGTACTTGCAGATTTAATATAAGATAGTTTGTTTGGACCATCAGTAACTCTAACATAATAAACAGCATCGGTACCAGTATTATCAACAAGT
Source organism: uncultured Bacilli bacterium (assembly GCA_934086185.1). Classification (GTDB taxonomy): domain Bacteria; phylum Bacillota_I; class Bacilli_A; order RF39; family UBA660; genus UMGS1124. Next base: position 116,604 of record CAKOHW010000003.1, on the reverse strand, counting down.
ACATAACCAAAATATTGTTTATTTGATCCCATTAGAGAAGTCATTGTAGCACAATATTTATTTGTTCCAGAAGAAATTTCTTTAAAAGTATCATGGTTGCTATTTAAAACTTCAGTTTGAAAAACATTTTTTGCGGAATTTAAAACTCTACCAGCATAAACATTTAATGAACTTTTTTTAGAATTATCCAAAGCAGGTAATGCAGTATTTGCTACAACAACTATTAATAAAGCCAAGATTACGATAACTGCTAATAATTCAACTAATGTAAAACCTTTCTTATTTAATTTAATCATATTATTTTTCATTCCTTTCTTTTAAGTATTGTCATACTTTACATTTAAATCATAATATAAAAAAAATAAAAATGCAACAAATTTTATTTCAAATTAACATTTTTTCATAAAATTTACACATTTATATTTCTTTTACTGTTAAACATATATTGAATTGCTAATCCAGAATACTCACCATACGTTTTTTTACAATACTCTCTTATATTTTTTTCACCTACAATATTATAATTATCTTCCATAAATTTCTTAACCCATGTATCAACTGGATATACATCAAATCTTTGATAACTAAATAATAAAATACAACTAGCAACTTTCATACCTATTCCCTTAAAATTAATTAAATATTGTAAAGCTTCTTCCGTATTTAAAGTATCAATCATATTCAAATTAAAATTACCATTATTTATACTTTCAATAATACCAACCAAATATTTATCTCTAAAACCAACTTTACATTTCCTAAAATCTTCTAAAGACAAGCTAGCAAGTCTATCTAATTTAGGAAATAAATAATATTCTTTATTTAAAAATTCTACCTTTTCTCCATAAGCTTCACTTAACATATTTAAACTCATTTGTATATTTCTAACACTATTATTTTGACTTATTATATAAGATATAATACATTCTAACTTATCTTGTTTTATCATTTTAAGTCCTAATGAATTATCTAAATATTTTGCTAAAGTACTATCCATAACTCGTATTTTGTCCATTATACTTTTATAATCTCTATCTAAATCTAAATATTCTCTAATAACATTTTCTAAATTATCTAATTTATTAGACTTAACATATAATTTATAATTATCATATTTTAAATTTATAACTCTATCACTTATTACAACTGTAAAACTATTATCTATTTCTTGTTGATATCTAAATATTTGTCCACAAGTTAAAGTATTTTCTAAATCTAATTCATTTTCCACATCAATAACTAACATTACTACCCTCCATTAATACATGTATATTTTATCAAATAATAATAAAAATACATAGTTATAATTTTTTTATAAATAATAATTATAGGTGATTATATGAATAACAGAACTGACTTAGCAATAGATAATATAAATATTAAAAAAACTAAAGAATATAAAAAAAATAACATACTTATATCTGAATACGAAAATAAAAATAAATTATATATAACATTACACTTTAATAGTTTAATCGAAAAAAATAATATAAAAAAAATACTAAAAACACAATTACTTCATTTCTTTAATTTATATAACATAAATAATAAATCAAACATCTTAATAGTAGGTTTAGGTAATATTTCTAATACATCTGATTCTATAGGTCCAAAATCTATAAAATATATTACTCCAAATTTATATTTAAATAATATAATAACATCTAATAATATAAAAATTTCTACAATAGAACCAGGTGTATTAGGAACTACAGGAATAGATACAACAATGATTATTAAAAGTATTAATAAATTAATAAAACCTAATTTAATAATATTAATAGATTCTTTTTTAACAAACAATATTAATAATTTAAATAAGACCTTAGAATTAAATAATATAGGTATTACTCCAGGAAGTGGAATACATGGAAATAATACGTTAATTAGTAAAAAAAATATGAATACCAATGTATTAGTTATTGGTATTCCAACATCATTAGAATATACCTATAATAAAACTACTTTATTAATGTCAACAAGTCATATTGATAAATATGTTAATGAAATATCGGAAATAATAGGAACTACATTAAATGAACTATTATATAGCATCTAAATATACCCCAGTATAATAATGTAATATTATATCTTTATAACTATATCCATTATTAGCCATTCCATTTGCTCCATATTGACTCATACCTACTCCATGTCCATAACCTTTAGTTATTATATTAATTCCAGTTTCTTGTTTTTCAAATACAAAATCTGTAGAACGTAACTCAAGTATTGTTCTTACATTAACTCCATTAAAAATATTTCCATCAATATTTAAATACTTAACTCTACCACTATTAGTTTTTTCACTAATTTCTATATTACTACTGTAGCTAACAGGTATACCTAATTTATTAGATAAATCTTGATAACTAATAAATTTATTATATATAAAATTCTTATTAGTAGTATCATATTCACTACTAACACTTTTCAAGTAAGGAACACTATTTTTCCATACATTACTAGCATCTTCTGTATAACCATTACTTGTAGAATGATATAAAGCATCTATTAAACTTCCATTATATTTTATAACAATTCCCTTAGTATCTATTACAGCACTTCTAACTTTATTATAATAAGTATTATAACTACTACCCCAAGTATTTTTTAATTCCTCATTCGATTTATAATTTTGTGTACTATTATCATCACTTAATTTTTTACCACTATTAATAGTTTTTAAAGTATATGTTCTAGCAACTATAGCTTGTGCCTTTAACGCTTCTATATTAAATGAAGCAGGCATTTCTGCACCTACTACACCAATTAAATATTCATCTAAATCCATACTAACAACAGAGCCATTTTTTCTATATAAATTTATTATAGTTCCAGAACTTTTATTTTCTTCATTTACTACATTATTATTTTGATTAACATTACTACTTTCTTTATTTACAGTATTAGACTTATTATTCACACTACTCTTTACAGTATTTTTAACAGTATTTACATTCTCTTGATTGTCTTTTTTTACTTCATTATATTGATTCTGATTCTCAATAGTTGTATTTAATTCTGAAACTTCATTATTTAAAATATCATTATCTATTTCATTATCTTTATTAATATCTTCAAAATATACTTTATTATTTATAGAAACAATATAATTTGGAACTACAGATTTATCATCATATTTTATATTATTTAATGATATAGTCCCAATCATCAAACCGCCTACAACAATAGCAACAGTAGTTCCTTTAAAATTTATCTTGTTCTTCTTGATAAATTTACTAATTCTAACTTTAAAATTATCAATATTATCTCTTAATTCACTCAACGAAAACTCAGTATCAAAATTCATATACAAATATAGTACTTCTTCATTATTTTTAATTTTTATTCTATAATCATTAATCAAAGCAAATCACCATTATTATTTTTAACAAATAGAATAATATAATACTATTAAATATTTTATTGTACAATAAAAAAATCTCATTTCTATATAATAGAAATGAGACATAAGTTAATTATTAATGTTATTGTTTTTTGTTAATGATTTATAATCTTCTTTTTTTATAACATATTCGAATAAAGGATGATATATAATATGGTCTGAAAGTTTTTTTAACATACTTTGAATTTGTTTTTCTGAAACTTCAGTATCATCATCATTAACATATGGTAATACTTTTTCATTCATAAATTTATTATGATATTCATCTAATTCTTGTTTTTGACTTTCATTTAAATCAGAATATTTAAAATTAGGATTACATATAATATTAATTAATTCTCTTTCTTCTTCACTCAATTGTGAAATTTGTTCTTGTAATTCTTCAATCATTTCATATTTTTTATTTATATCACTATTACGAACATCATAAAAATTACAATTATATTTTCTTTGAAGCATATCATCTAACAAAATTTTAACGTATGAATCATAGAATCCATTCTTAAATACTAACACTCTTAAATAGGATTTATTAAGTCTACCATCTTCTAAATGCATAGGATTATATAAACTATTATCTTTAATAATTTCATAAAAAACATGTGCATTATTTAATAATGATTCAAAAAAACCATCAACAATATCTTTTCTCTTTTTCTTGTTAATTGCACTTAAAAATGCTTTTAAAAATGTTAATTTTAAATTTGTAGATATTCCATTCATAATATCATATTTACTTTTTTTCATACAAAACTCCCCTTTTCATACGATGTAGTATACTACATACTTTAAAAAATGTCAAATAAGTGTTCGTATAAAATATATCATCAACTATATTTATATTTTTCAGGAGCTCTAAGACAATAGCTATAATTCATTTTACCAGATGATTCAGATGGAGCTTTCCTTATACTAGAACCACTACCAGCATTATATATTTTTCCATCATCACCATATATTTGAACATGATGATTGAATACCATTACATCCCCTGGTTGTGGTTTATCCACTTTTGTCCATCCTTTTTCCTTTAAATTTTTTGCTAAAGTATTAGCACTATTTGAATGATCTTCTCGACTTATAAGACCTGATTCTTGTAAAACCCATGAAACATAAGTTGCACAACATGTATTGTGAAAACCATTTTTAGACTCTTCAAATGTAATATTTAAGCCATGTTTCCGATTTGAATTATGTTCCTCATAATCATTACCATCATATACACAGTATTTATAATCATTTTCTTCCATATATTTATGTATTTCTTTAGCTTTTTCTACTATTTGTTCTCCTACATTTTTAGTAGTAACACCACTATTTTCACTAATTAATGATCCCATTTGATTCACTTGACCATCATCATTAATTACTAAAGCAATTATTTCATTTAATAATGCGTCTATTTGTGTTTTTAGTCTATTCATTTCCAAATTTGCTTGATCTAATTGACTTTGATAATTAGATTTTTCAACATCATCTGTTGTATTTTGTAAGTTAGCTATTGCACTTTTCTGAGCTTGCTTATTTATTATGTAGTTATTTAATTTATTTACAGCTTCAGCTAATTTAGACATTTGTTCACAAATATTTTGTTTATATTTAGTTTCAAATTCTTTGGCTTTGCTAACTAAATTTTTACATGAATCTCCTTCCCAAAAGCCACCACTTTCACAAGTATCAATTCCATTTAAATATTTTGTAAAAATACTCTCAACATTATCACTATCTGATTTTATAGTACTTGCACTAACCATATTTTTCATCCAACTTTCTTATAAAAATATGTTTTTAATTTATATAAAAACAACTAAACGCACATATTTTCAATATTTAACATCTATAATCATCTATAGTATAACAAATAAAAAATGATATTGTAAAAAACTAATTATAAGTATGTAAAATACATTTTCTAACAAAAAAACAATCATTTAAGATTGCCATATATATAATTCGAACGATTCGAATAATTATTAAAATGGTGCGCCCTAAGGGAGTCGAACCCCTAACCTTTAGATCCGTAGTCTAACGCTCTATCCAATTGAGCTAAGAGCGCACATATAAAATTACTTAAATAATATAGCATACTTTATTAAAAAAATAAACCCCTAAATTTTTTTATTAAAATATATAATTTAGATAGACAAATTATTACATTTTGTTTTATAATTTAATTAGGGTGATAATATGATGGTTGATAACATAAACAATATTATAATTAACTTAGACAATAATAAAACCATCATTGCCGATAATAAAATGTTTAGTAACCTTTATATATCAAATATTGATAATAATGGAGATGAAATACCATATGTAAACACAGAAACAAATTCATTAATATCAAACTTTTTTATGATAAAGTTAAAAAATAAAATAATAGAATATAATTTAACAAATAAACAATTAGAAGAAAATGCATTTAATTTAATTAAAAATGAAAAAAATATTAACAGTATAATAATAAACTTTAAAAATGGATATTCACAACCATTTATAATTAATTCTAATAATATATTTCATACTTTTAAACAAAAAAATGATTTATGCATAATACAAAGTGAATATGATATAAAATATTATGAAAATTTATTCAATTAGAAAACAGCACATAGTGCTGTTTTTATATACTATAAATAAATTCATTAACAATATGATTAGAACTTTTTAAGTTATTTTTCTTTATATATTTTATTATACTAGGTATTTTATAAATCTTATAATAGTAAACCTTATTTTCTTCAAGTATCTCTTCTATCGCTTTCAAACATACTTCTTTTATATCAGTAGATTTATATTTTAATTTTACTAAAGTTAAAATCTTATCATCAACTTTTCTTACTAAAAAATCAAAAAATCTAAATTTCTTAAAATAATACTTATACCCAATTAATTTACCATAATATAATAATGTATCATAATAACCCATATAATAATTATTTTTAATATCATTATTATCAAATAATACAACTGGACCAGTATCTTTAGTAGGTATTAAATATGTTATATTAGTATCTTTCATATTATTATGTTTTGTTAAGCCAAGTCCTTTAATTTTTATAGCAATTATATCTTTATAACCATTTTTTTCTAATAAAGTAATTGGCAAATTATTACTAACACCACCATCTAAATAATAAGAATTATCTATTATTTTATTCATTTTAAATACTGGCAAATAACTACTAGCCATTATATAATCACTTAATTTACCTTCTTCTATATCATCTATAGTTACTTCCATCTGTTTTAAATCTTTTAATCTGACTGTTACTAAACCATAATTTATATAACTATTTCTAACTTTTTCTTCATCTATATAATCATCTATAATTTTCTTATATATACTTATATCTAATCCTTTATTTTTAAATATCTTATTTACTTCACTAAATGTAAATTTTATATTTTCTTTTGATATTTTAAAATTTTTAAGTAACTCAACTAATTTATTGCTAACACCAATAATTTCACTATCAGCATCTAACCATAATTTTTTTGCTAATTTCATATCATCTTGTGCTATTAAAGCAGCATTTAATGCTCCAATACTTGTACCAACTGCCATGTTGAATTTAAATCCTAATTCTCTTAAAGCAACGTATGTACCTATTTCATAAGAACCTTTAGCACCACCGCCTTCTAAAGCTAAACCAATTTTATTATTAGTATTCAGTTTTTTCATTAACAAAATCCTTATCAATTAATAATTCATGCATAAATTCTTCTTGGCTTTCAACAGCTAATTCTTCTATTCTATCAACACGGCATTTATTAGAAATAATTATAGATTCTACTTTTTTTACACATTCATCTAAATCATCATTAACAACAACATAGTTATACTTATTTATTTCGTTTATTTCATTATAAGCAGTTTTAAATCTATCAATAATTTGTTCTTTAGTTTCTGCTCCTCTTGCCAAAATTCTACGCTTAACTTCTTGCATAGATGGCGCTAAGATAAATACTAACAATGTTTCAGGGTATTTTTCTTTTATAATTTTTGCTCCTTGAACATCAATCTCTAAAATTACATCTTTACCAGAATTTAATAAATCTATTACTTCTTTTTTTGGAGTACCATAATATTTTCCAGATTGAACAATAGCATATTCTAAAAAATCATCATTATCAATCTTTTTTTCAAATTCTTCTTGACTAACAAAATAGTAATCTACTCCCTCTACTTCACCTTCTCTAGGTTTTCTTGATGTATATGAAATAGACAAACATATATTATTATCAATACTTAATAACTTTTTAACAACAGTTCCTTTTCCAGCACATGTAGTACCACTAATAATTATTAATTCACCAGTTTTTTTAGTTTTTATCATCTATCTTTCTCCTTAATTTAAAATCATCATTTTCTTTCATTTCAGATTTATTTATTCTATCATACACATTCATATATGCAACATATTTTTTATATTTATCTTTATCAAAATCTCTAAATTCTTCTAAATCGACATTCTCTATACCCAATAATTTTAAATTAGAAATATAACTCTTTTTAGCTCTATCATATATATCTACATAAACTTCCATATTCTTTATAGTTTTAGATAATTCATTTAATATTTCTTCTAATAAATCTAACATTCTATAATATTTATATATCACATTATTCATTATTTTAAATTCTTCACTATTAAATTTCATAATAGAATTTAATTTATAATCTACAAATTTACTAATTTCTTGATATAAATATTCTTGATATTTTAATATTTTTTGAAGTACTTCCTTAGCTTTTTTATCTGATGACTTACGTCTTAAAGCAACATATTCTCTTTTCAATTCAGTTATTTTATTTATAAAATTACTAGGATAACTTATCTCTTTTAATTCATTTAAATCTTTATCACTAGATACTTTACCAGATTCTACATCATTTTTTAAACTTAAATACGCTCCTAAAATATAATTATTATAAATATATTTTAAATTATTGATTCTATCTAATAAGTCATCTTTCAATTCATTTAATTTACCAATTAATAAATTTACATCATCGACATCATTTATAACATTAACATCTATACTTATACCAAATTTTTTAATCTCTCTAATAAAAGTTGGAACTTTAAATGTCTTATCATAATCATAAAAACCATTATTATTATACATTTTTGTTAATTCAATTAATTTATCTACACTATTATCATCTAATTCTTTCAAAAATGAAAACCTACTATCAATACTTTTCGATTCTTTTTTAACACTATCATAATTACTTTCTTTAATGCTATCAACTATTTGTAATTCTCTATTTTTTATATCAAAATCTGTATACAAAGTCTTATAATCTTCACTATCAATCATTACAGTATTTAGTCTCTCTAATAATGATTTAATATCATTTTTTATATCACTAGAAACATCATTTTTTACTTCATACTTTCCCATAAGTCCTCCTATATATTTTTAGTCTTTACTAATATATAATCTGATAATCTCTTTAATTTATCAAATATAAACATACTACATATAAATAATACAATAAATATTAAAATAGTATCTTGGTTTATATAACTTATATTAAAGAAACTATATTGAAATATTGAACAATAACCAAAACCTAATAATAAGAATATCATTAATATTGCTCTTAAAATATTATATGGTTTACAAATACTATTTAAAAATATAAATCCAGTAGTTGCTGTCAAAAACACAGTTAATGTACTGCATAAATCAGCATCTAAATTAAATTGTCTTTCAAATAATGCAATTATAATAACATTGAATACTACAGTTAAACTACTAGGTATACTTCTTAAAAAGATCTTAACTAAAAAGTTCCCCTTAACTAATTCATTATTGCTCTCTAACGCTAATATAAATGATGGTATACCAATAGTAAACATAGTAATTAAAGTTAAATGTATAGGTATAAAGAAATATTCAGTACTTAAATATACTGCAGCAAGAATTAAGATTATTGTAAAAATTGTTTTACTTAATAACAAAGAACTACTTCTTTCAATATTATTAATACTTCTTCTTCCTTCTTTTAATATTTTAGGTAAATTATCTATCTTAGAATCTAATAATACAAATTGACTAACATTTTTAGCAGCTTCACTACCACTTGCCATTGCTATACTACAATCTGCTTCTTTTAAAGCAAGACAATCATTTACTCCATCTCCAGTCATAGCAACAAAATGTCCTTGTTTTTTTAATGCACATATAATCTTTTTCTTTTGTTCAGGTTTTACTCTTCCTAAAATATTATATTCTTTTATTACTTCTTCTATATCTTCATCTTCTACTTTAGAAAAATCTATACTTCTTATATCTTCTATTCCAGCACGACTAGCAATTTTAGCAACCGTCTTATCATTATCACCACTTATAATTTTTATATCTACTCCCTGTTCTTTAAAATATTCTAAAGTTTCACGAGCATTTAATTTTATTTTATCTTGTATTAAAATTATAGCCTCTAAATTACACTTACTTACATTACCAAACTTATTTTTACTACTAACAAGTACCAACACTCTATAATCGTCTTGATACTTTTCTATTTCACCATATTTTTTATTTAATAAATTTTCTGGACTTCCTAAATAATAATTAATATTTTTAAATTTAACTCCACTATATTTTCTACTACTTGAAAAACTAATAATATCAGAATATTCCATATCTTCACTAATAGAAATATAATTAGTTAATGCCTTAAAAGTTAAACTATTATCATCCATTGCATTTATATAATTTCCAAGTATCTTCTTAATATTATCAACATTTTTATTTTTATATGGAATTATATCTTTTACTTCCATTTCTCCTTCAGTTATAGTACCAGTCTTATCTAAGCATATAACATCTACTCTAGCTAAATTTTCTATAGAATATAATTCTTGTACTAGAACATTATATCTTCTTAATCTAATAACACTAACTGCCATAGCAGAACTAGTAAGTAAAACTAATCCCTCAGGTATCATACCTATTACAGCACTTACAGTACTCATAATACTACTAGGTACATCAAAATGAGTTATATATAATTGATTTATCATAAATAATACACCAACAGGTATTAAACAAAAACTAAGTATCTTTAACATCTTATCAAATGAATTATAAATAATAGAATTTATATCTTTAACATACTTAGCTTCATTACTTATCTTAGATATATAATTATCTTTACCAATATGTAATACTTTAACATAACATTTACCACTAACAATAAATGACCCACTTAAAATAGTATCTCCACGTTTTTTTACTATAACTTTCTCTTCCCCAGTAATAAAAGATTCATTAACTTCTACATTACCATCTAATATTTTAGAATCAGTAACTACTTGATTACCAATATTATATATACAAATATCATCAAGTACTAACTCTTCTCTACTAACGTTTATATTATTACCATCTCTAATAACTGTAATCTTAGTATCTGCAATAACATTTAATTTATCAATTGTTTTCTTAGCCAATACTTCTTCAACAATACTTATAATAGTATTAGTAAATATTACTCCAACAAACAAACAATTCTTCAAACTATATAATAAACGTCCACTTAGTAATCCACTTATAATAACTAAACTCCCAAGTAATATATTTAAAAAATTAAAATAAGTAAATGTATGTTCTCTAACTATTTGTTTAATACTTTTAGTTTTAGGTTCATCAATATAATTAACTTGTTTATTATTTATTCTTTCATTAACTTCTTGACTTGTTAATCCAACAATTTCATTTTTCTTCATATTCATCATCTCTATTATAATTCTAACATAAAAAAACGAGTAAAACACTCATTTTTTTATAGATTAAACATAAATATAGACAACACTAAAAATTAAACATAATCCATTCCGGTTTAAATATTAATAATAATCCCATAATAATCATTAATATACCACCTATAAAATTAACATATTTATTATATTTAGTACTTATACCAGTGGATTTTAATGTAAATAATGCTATCAAAAAAATCACTAAATCATCTACCAAATAAAAGAATATATATAAAACTAATAATAATATTTTCTGTACACCAACTATATTATTTATACTTAATAATTCTATAAATATAGTAGGAAAACCTAAAGAACATGCAAGTTCTACTAAATTTACACTAGCAGCCAAAATAATAGTACCAAATACACCTAAAATAAAACTTTTTTTAGACATTATATTATTAATTCTACTAATAATATTTTTTCTCTTTTTCTTATCTACTACATGACATCCAGTATCTTTCCTAGTTTTATACCAAGTATACAAGTTATAAATCCCAAGTATTATAGCAACTAAAGCAATTAAATCTCTAATTACATTAACCATAGCAAAATCAATAACAAAACTTATACCTAGCATACTCAAAAAATAAATAAAACCACTAGTTAGTATAAATGTAAGTCCAATAGTAAACATCTTTTTTCTATCGTTTACACTTAAACACATATTTATTAATAGTAACAATATCCACATAGCACAAGGATTAAATCCATCAATCAACCCAAGAATAACTGCTACTAAAGATAAGCTAGCCTTCTTAGCATCCACTTTACCCAATATTGGAATTGTTTTTTCTATTTTTACATCTTTAGTATTATTAAGATATTTGTCTACAACTTGTTCTATATCATCACTTGTTCCATCTCCATAACCCAATATATATTCATTACCAATTACAGTAAAAGGAACACTAGGACTTGTAAGATCAAATAATGCTTTAACACTCATCATCATAGAACTATTATCTTTATTTTTGGCAACTTCAAATTTATAAACATTTACTTTATCTTTATATTTTTCTTGAAAATCACTTTCTAAATATTTAATTTCTTCATGACAATGAGGACAAGAATAACTATAAAACAAATATAAATTAATTTTATCTTCTTCTTTTTTTACACCAACAACACTAGAAGTAACATCATCATAATCTCTACTTAATCCAAAAACATTAATTGGTACAAAAAAAAGTAATGTAAATAAGCATATTAACATTTTTTTCATAAAATACCCTCTACTTCATTTAATATTTCTTTTTTACTTTTTTCGCCTATTATTCTTTTAATTTCATGAGTATCATCTTCTATTATAACAACTGGTAAAATATCGCCTACATTATACTTTTCTATATTACTCTCATCCAAATCATAGTCATAACTAATATATTGATGATTAGGATACATATTTTCAATTTCTTTCCAAATACTTTTAGATATTAAACAACCAGGACACCACATAGCATTAATTTTTATTACTTTCATAACCTAACTCCTCATCATAAATATCTTTAAATTCTTTAATAAATATTTTTAACTCATCTAGTGTAGTCAAGTGACTCATACTTACTCTAATAGAATTTTTAGCCATTTCTAAATCCTTAGTAACTGCATAAACAGACTTACTAGGAGTATTTCCTAAACTACATGCACTCGTAGTAGACAAATAAATACCCTTATCTTCTAAACGTTTAACTACTTTTTTAGCATCTATATTAATCAAACTAAAATTAAGAGTATTTGGAATAGAATACTTTGTACTATTAATATGCACATTAGAAAATATAGACAACTCATTTCTTAAATATTTATTTAAACCTAATATATAATTATATCTAGTATCAAGATTATCTAACGCTATACTAACAGATTTACTACATGCTAATACATTACTAATTACAGGAGTTCCACTTCTATAAATAGTCGTAGACTTCCCTCCATGTATTAATGGAACAATTTTATTATTATTTATATTTAATAATACACCAACACCATTTATACCAAAAAATTTATGTGGAGCAAACGTAACAAAATCTACATTTTTAAAATCTACATTGATTTTCCCAATTGCCTGAGTGGCATCAGTATGAAATAAAATATTAGGATAATGACTTAATAACTCACCAATTTCTTTTATAGGTTGTATAGTGCCTAACTCACTATCTACATAACAAATACTAACTAATATAGTATCATCTCTTATAGCATCTTTAAGTTCATCAATATCTACTCTACCATCTTCTAATACATTTAATACTGTTACTTCATAACCATGATTAGTTAAATAATTAACTGGTGCAATAATACTTGAATGTTCCAAAGAAGAAATAATAATATGTTTCCCTTTATCCTTATTAGCTTCCATAACACCCTTAATAACTAAATTATTTGCTTCACTAGAACCACTAGTATAAATAACAGATTCTTCTTTAATATCAAAATATTTTGCAATAACTTTTGATGCTTCATCTATTTTATTTTTGGCATCAATGCCAGCTTTATGACTACTATTAGGATTTCCAAAATATTTTAAAGTAGCATCAACATAAGTTTTCAAAACATCTTTATCTACTGGTGTATTAGCAGCATAATCTAAATATATCATCATATCACCTAATTTCATAAATTATTATAACATAAACTCACAAAAATAATATGAATATATAATGAAAAAATCTAAATTAATTAGATTTATTTTTAGATAATAACTTAATTTTTTTATCTTTTTCTTTTATTGTATTTTTTAAATACTTTAAATATTCTTTATCAACAATACTATAATTATCATAATTTAAATCATCATTACTTCTAAAAAGTAATATTAAATATAATATACCAGATATTATTGCACAAGAAAAAATAATTATTTCTAATTTTAATAAATTACTTTCTGATAAATTTATAAAACTACTTATATCTCCTATTAAAAAAACAAAAGTACATAAAAATAAAATAAATAAAAATACTAATAACAAAGTCATTAATATATTATTAAAATAATTTCTTTTATTAACTAGCATAAACACTACTCCCTTTTTACACTAAAATTAATTATATCACATTTGCTCGTATATAGTTATAAAAACTTAGAATTATTTTTTTAAATGAGAAAATGACTTTAAAGGTGAAACTATGTATACAAATAGAATATTTTTTATAAGAGAAGAAAATGATATAAAACAAAAAGATTTAGCAAATATTTTAAATATATCTCAAAGTCTAATTAGTAGATGGGAATCTGGTACAGATATACCATCAATAAAAAGAATAAATATTTTATCAAACTACTATAAAATTAGTCTTGATTATATTTTTAATTTTACAAATGAAAAATCTTACAATAATTCTACATATAAGGAAATAGACAAAATAGTAGTTGGCAAACGATTACAATCTATAAGAAAAAAATATAATTTAACTTTACGCGCACTTGCTACAGAACTAAATACTACATCATCTACATTATCAGCTTATGAATCAGGTAAAACTCTTATATTAACTGCATTCGCTATACAAATATGTAAAAAATACAACATTTCACTAGATTGGTTATACGGAAAAATTAATTAATGTAATTAATACCACACTACATATACAATCTATATATAATATATCATTTATTTTAAATTATGTAAATAATAATTAATAAAAAGTATAATTATTATTTTTTATGTTATATTTAAATAAAGGAGATTTGAGTATGCAAAATTTTATAATTGAATTTATGAATAGTTTCGGTTATTTTGGAGTATTTTTACTAATAGCAATTGAAAATATTTTTCCTCCAATACCAAGTGAAGTAATATTATTATTTGGTGGTTTTATGACCACATATACAAAACTAAATATAATATTTATGATCATAGCATCAACATTAGGTTCACTAATTGGTGCAATAGTTTTATATTATATAGGAAAAATATTTAACAAAGAAAGATTAAAAAAAATAATATCTGGTAAAATTGGAAAAATATTAAGATTAAAAAATAGTGATATAGATAAAGCAGATAGATGGTTTGATACTAAAGGTAATAAAACTGTTTTCTTTTGTAGATTCATACCAATAGTTAGAAGTTTAATTAGCATACCCGCTGGAATGAGTGAAATGCCTATTATCAAATTCTTAATATATACAATATTTGGTTCACTAATATGGAATACAGTCTTAATAATAACAGGAAAAATGGTTGGTAATAACTGGACTAAAATATTAACAATATTTGATACTTACTCTCATATTGTACTAATAATTTTTATAATAATATTTATTATACTTATAACTATATTCTATAAAAAAAGGAAAAACAACAATATTTAATTTTTTCCTTTTTTTATACCCAAAATATTACAAACTATATCGATAACACTATCTTTCATAGCATCATAATCTAATACATCATGTTTATGATAAACAACTTCATGACAATAATTTTCAACAATACCAATTATAATATGTACTTTTTCAAGCATATTACTAACACATATATTATTATCACATAATACTTCGTATACTCTTTTAGTAGTTTCTATTTCATTATTTAAAAATATCTTACCTATATCATCATCCAAATGTGATAAAGCAATCATTTCTTCATGAGCATTTTTACTTAGTGTATGTTTCTTTATAAATATAGATAACAACTTATCTAATACATCACTTAAATTATCATAATTTATTTTATTATCTTTCAAAATATTTAATATAGGAAATAATATATCATCAGAATAATATTTAAATCCTTCTATAAATATATCTTTTTTATCATTAAAATATTGATATATTATACCAGTTGAAACAGAAGCATATTTTGCTATATCACTAGTAGTAGTATTATAATACCCATTATTACACATTAATTCAAAACCTTTTTTTATTATTTTCTCTCTTTTTAACTTTGAACGTTCTTGAGTTGGTATACGTATTTCACTCATGATAACACTTCCTTTCTAATATTATAAATCTTTTAATATAATGTTTCAAGAAAATATGAAATATTTATCATATTTATATTGACAATCACTAATTACATAACTATAATTATAAATATGAAATTTATATCACATTTGTAAAGGAGAGTTATTTTATGGAAGAATTAATAAGTTTCGATAATGTTAAAAAAACATACATTGTAGGTGAAAAAAAATTCAATGCATTAGATGGAGTAAGTTTTAATATTAACAAAGGTGAATTTGTTTGTATATTAGGACCATCAGGTGCTGGTAAATCTACCCTATTAAATTTATTAGGAGGTATGGACACAGTAACAAGTGGAAAAATAAAAGTTGGAGATAATTTAATATCGAATTTTAATGATAATGAATTAACAAAATATAGAGCAGAAAATGTTGGATTTATATTTCAATTTTATAATATACTACCTACTTTAACAGTATTAGAAAATGTAGAATTAGTTAATAATATAGTAGAACATCCTAAAAAAGCAAAAGAAGTATTAAAAAAAGTTGGCTTAGAAAAACATTTAAAAAAATTCCCAAATCAATTATCTGGTGGTGAGCAACAAAGAGTATCAATTGCAAGAGCAATTACTAAAGACCCATTATTACTATTATGTGATGAACCTACTGGTGCACTAGATTCTAAAACTGGTGTTGAAGTATTAAAATTATTAAAAGAACAATGTGACGATAACAATGGTAATAATACAGTTGTAATAGTTACTCATAACTCTTTAATAGCAGAAATAGCAGATAGAGTTATAAGACTTAAAAATGGCAAAATCGAAAGTAACATAATAAATAAAAAACCAAAAGACATAGATGAGGTTGTGTGGTAATATGTTAAGAAAAAAAATGTTTCGTGACATGTTGGAAAACAAGTCTCAATTTATAACAATATTTTTAATGGTTTTAATAAGTATAATGGTATATACAGGCATAGAATCATATATGGATGGTATGATAAGTGCCGCTGATACATTTTATAAAAACAACAATTTACAAGATATAAATGTATTAGGTACTAATTTTACTTCGGATGATTTATCAAAAGTTAAAAAACTAAATAATATAAATGATGTTGAAAGAAAATTAGTAGTAACAGGAATAGACACAAACGACAAAGACAAAACATACTTAATTAGTTTTATAGAATCAAATAACATTTCAAAATTCTATATAATTGACGGTGAAAAGTTTGATTACAATAAAAAAGGTGTATGGCTAGATAATTTCTATGCAGAAGAAAATAATTTAAAAGTTGGAGATGAAATAAGTATTAAATATGATACATTTATTCTAAAAGAAAAAATACTAGGTTTAATAAATGTACCAGATCACATATATGATGTTAAAGATACATCAGAAATTATTCCAGACAAAAAAAATTACGGTTTCATTTACTTATCATCAAAAGAAATACCATCTGATTATATAAAAGATATGATAATGAAACAAAATAACATAACTAATGACAAAGTATTCAATGCATACTTTAAAAATTTTAATTATTTAGACTACATACCGTACAATTATTTAATGGTAGATGTTAATAAAAAATCAAATGTTGACAAAGTAAAAAATAATATTGAAGATACAATAGATACACTAGCAACTATAAAAATAGAAGATACTCCATCATATGAAATGTATCAAGGAGAAATTGATGAAGGAAAATCATATGTAGGAATATTTTCAGGACTATTCTTATTTATAGCAATGTTATCAGTTATAACTACTATGACAAGAGTAGTAAAAAATCAAAAACTACAAATTGGTACTTTAAAAGCTTTAGGATTTAGTAAATCTAAAATATCGAAACACTATATATCATACGGATTTTATATATCTTTACTAGCAAGTATATTTGGTATCATTTTAGGAAGATATTTAATAGGAAATCTATTTATCGGTATAGAAATGTCATTTTTCGAAATGCCTAACGGAACTGCTATTATAAACAATACAAGTTACTTAGTATCATTAATAGTAATTATAATTATATCTTTAATAACATATTTAACATGCTATAAAGAATTAAAAAAATGTCCTAGTGAATCACTAAGAACTGAGTTACCTAAAGTAAAAAATGGTAGTTTAAATATTACAACAAAAGGCTTATTTAAAAAATTAAATTTTCATACAAAATGGAATATAAGGGACATAATAAGAAACAAATTTAGAACTATTACCGGAGTAATTGGAATAGTAGGATGCTGTACATTAATTGTATGTGCATTTGGAATGTTAAACAGTATAAATCACTTTGTATCATTACAATTTGACGAATTATATAATTTTAATTATAAACTGACTATTAAAGACAATGTAAGTGACGATACATTAAATGATTTATTAAATACCTATGGTAATAATACAAGCGAAACATTAGGTATAGAAATTCTTGATAAAGATAACACTAGAACAACAAACAATATATTTGTAACTGATGCAAATAATTTAGTTAGATTTAAAGATAAAAATGATTCATATATAAAAATAAATTCAAAAAATGGTATATATGTAACTGAAAAATTAGCCGAACTTAATAATTATAAAATTGGCGATACAATTAAATGGCATATATATGGAGATAAAACTTATTATGAATCTAAAATAATTGGATTTAATAAAGATCCTCAAAATCAAAATATAACAATTACAAAAGATTATTTGGAAAGTTTAAATATTACTTATAAACCAGATTCAATCTATACTAATAAAAATCTTAAAAATATTAAGGAAATAGACGGAATAGAATTAATACAAGATATTAACTCACTTAAAAAAAGTATGGAAAAAATGTTATCTATGATGAAAGAAATGATAGTATTAATTATATTCTTTGCAAT
This sequence comes from uncultured Bacilli bacterium, assembly GCA_934086185.1. Lineage (GTDB taxonomy): Bacteria > Bacillota_I > Bacilli_A > RF39 > UBA660 > UMGS1124. The sequence goes on along the minus strand of CAKOHW010000003.1, from coordinate 97,609 downwards.
ACTTTTAGGAGCAGTAATTATATATAACATGGGTATCTTATCATATAGTGAAAAACAATATCAATTTGCTACATTAAAAGTATTAGGATTTAAAGATAAAAAAATAAAAAATATATTTATAGAACAAAATATTTGGATCACTATAATATCAATAATAATAGGTTTACCTAGCGGATATTATTTAACAAGTTGGTTATTTAAAGCATGTTTAGATGAAGCATATGACTTTAGCGTACATATTAATCTATCTACTTATTTAGTAGCAACAATAGGTACAATCTTAGTATCATATATAGTATCACTTATATTATCTAAAAAAATAAAAAATATAGATATGGTATCAAGTTTAAAAGGTAATGAATAAAACTCTGAAAACTTCAGAGTTTTTATATATGCTTTAAAATTCTTTTTTCTACTAAACATATAATTAAATACAACAAATATGATAATACTAATAATAAAATAATACCACTCATTACCAAATTTAAATTAAATACTTGAGTACCATATAATATTAAATATCCTACTCCAGCCTTACTAGATAAAAATTCTCCCATAATAACACCTATTAAACTCATACTTATATTTAATTTGATTGTTGAAAAAATATTCTCTAAACTACTAGGTACAACTAATCTAAATATAATTTGTTTTTCACTAGCACCAAAAGATTTTAATAATTTTAGTTTATACTTATCAGTATTAGTAAACCCATTATAAAATCCTATAATAGAAACAATTAAATTTATTAATAATGCCATAACTATAATAGACTTAGTATTTGCACCAATCCATATAATTAATAATGGCCCTAAAGCTACCTTAGGTAAACTATTAAGTAATGTTAAATATGGATCAAATACTTTTTTTAATATAGGTACTCTATAAAATATAATAGCAATTACAAATCCTAATATACTACCTATTCCAAAAGATATAAATAACTCATATAAAGTAACAAATATATTATTAAAAAGATTATTATTTCTATATAAATCAACTAATGTATATATTATCTTACTAGGACTAGAAAAAACAAAACTATTAATAATCTTAAACCTACTTAATAATTCCCATAATATAATAAAACTTAGTCCAATAAATATTTGAAAAAATCTAACAACTATTTTTTCTTTTCTTTCTTGTTTTAAAATATCATTCATTTATCAATTTCCTTCCATAAAATATCATAATAATAATAAAATTTTTCATCTAATCTATTTTTAGAAGGCAAATTTTTATTTAATAAACTAATATCAAATATTTTTTTTATTGTACCAGGCCTTTTTGACATAACAGCCACTCTATCACATAATGAAACACATTCCGCAATATCATGACTTATAATAATAGTTGTCTTTTTTTCATCACGAATTATTTTATATACATCATCACTTATATCTAATCGTGTTATTAAATCTAACTTAGAAAATGGTTCATCAAGTAATAAAATATCTGGTTTAATAGCAAGTGTCCTAATTAAAGCCACTCTCTGTTTCATTCCTCCAGACAAACTAGATGGATATTTATACATAAATTCTTCTAATCCATAAGTTTTCAATAATTTCTTAACATATTTTATATTTTCATCATTTAACATATTCTTTAACTTTAAACCAAGTATAGCATTATCATAAATAGTTAGCCATGGAAACAAAGCATCATTTTGCATCATATATCCAAAAGTATAATTATCTTTACTAGATTTAATACTTCCACTAGTAGCATTATCCAATTTAGATAATATAGATAATAGTGTACTTTTACCACATCCACTATTACCAATTATTCCAAGTATTTCACCATCTTTAACGTCAAGATTAATGTCTTTTAAAGCATCTACACAACCTAACTTAGTATAGTAAGTTTTATTTAAATTTTTTATTTCAATCAACTTATTCATAATAATTAATAATCAAATCTTCATAATTAACATATTCTTTTAATTGATTTGATTCAATCATTATATCTTCTAAATTCACAAAACTTTCTTTACTAATATTTGTTGTAGAAAGCCAAGAATCTGCATCTTTATATCTATCAATTATACTAATTAAATCATTTATTGAAGTATCAGGAAATTGATTTATTATAGCATTAGCAATTTTTTCACTACTATTATCACTTACATATTTTAACCCTTTATTTATAGCTTTAACAAATTTTTTAATAACATTTTGATTATTTTCTATATAACTCTTTCTAGCATTAAATGCAGTATATGGAACTTCTCCAGATAATTCACCAACAGAACCTACTACGTATCCAAATCCCATTTTTTCTAACATAGTTGCATTAGGTTCAAATAAATTAACAAAATCACCTGTTCCACCAATAAATGAACCAGATAATGAGGCAAAATCAACTGTTGTATTAATATTTACATCTTTTTTATCAACATTAGAGTTTTTTAAAGCATTTAGAAAATTTAATTCAGGCATACCACCTACTCTACCAGCTAAAACTTCTTTTCCAACCATATCTTTCATAGTAAAATTATCTATTTTCTTTCTTGATACTATAAATTGTCCATCTCTTTTAGTTAAACCAGAAAATGTCTGAATATAATCTTTTTCTCCTTCATTATAAACATAAATAGTTGCTTCAGGTCCACATAATCCTATATTAACATCATTACTTAAAACAGCTGCAACTACATTATTAGCTCCACTTGTTAAAACAACATCTATATCAAGCCCTTCATCTTCAAAATAACCTTCTTCTATAGCAACATACCATGGAGCATAGAATGCTGAATGTGTAACTTCAGAAACGACAATTTTTTGTAATTTTTTATCACTATCTTTCTTATTAAAAAATAATATACTACCTAATATTAAAACAAATATACATAAACATATAATTATTATTTTTTTCATAATCTCTCCTTTATACATGATATTATATGAATACAAAAATAATTTTGATACCTATAATATATTTGATATAATGTATATAGGTGAAATATATGAATATAAAAAATAATATGTTACGTTATGAAAATGACTTATCTCCTTATGCAGAAAAAAGTATCAATGCTATACACTTTAATCCTAATAATGATGATTTTAGACCTAATTTTTTTAGAGATATAGATAGAATAATACATAGTTTATCTTATACTAGATATAACGATAAAACACAAGTATTTTCAAACAATAATAATGATCATATAACAAAAAGAATTATTCACGTTCAACTTGTAAGCAAAATAGCAAGAACTATTGGTAGAGCATTAAAATTAAATGAAGATTTAATTGAAGCAATGTCTCTAGGCCACGATTTAGGACATGTACCATTTGGTCACGTAGGAGAAAGTATATTAAATAAATTAAGCCAAGAACATAATGAAGGAATATTTCTACATAACATAGAAAGTGTAAGAACACTACTTTATATAGAAAATAATGGAAAAGGAAAAAACATAACAGTACAAACACTTGATGGAATAATGTGTCACAATGGTGAAAAATTATTACAAAAGTATACTTACAAAAAGAAAACTAAAGAAGAATTTTTAGACGATTATAACAAATCATATAAAGATAAAAAATTCGCTGGTAATCTAATTCCAATGACCTTAGAAGCATGCGTAGTAAGAATTAGTGATATCATTGCATACGTAGGAAGAGATTATGAAGATGCTGAAGCAATAAATACAATAAAAATAGATATACCAAAATCCATATCTAATATACTTGGAAATAACAATAAAGAAATTGTTAATACACTAATAAAAGATGTAATAGAAAATTCTTTAAATAAAAATTATATTATGTTATCTGATGAAAAATTTGAAGCATTAAATAATTTAATAAAATTCAATTATGAAAATATATACAATAAAGCAAACTCAAAAAATCAACTAGAAGAATATAATTTCATGTTTAAAGTAGTATTTGAAAAAAATCTATACATATTAAATAATAATTTAACTAACTATTCTATATTTACAAACTATTTAAATAATATGGATAATACTTATAAAACTAACACTAATGAAAGAATAGTAATAGATTACATAGCGGGTATGACAGATAATTATTTTATAAATGAATTTAATACATTAAAAAAGATTTAAAAACTAAATCTTTTTTTACATTCCAGAATTATTATTTGTATTTTGTTGAGTATTTTGATTATAAGATTGTTGCATCCCTTGATTAAAATTTTGATTATTTTGACTATAATTTTGTTGCATATTTTGGTTATAAGATTGTTGACTATTATTAAAAGAGTTTACATAATTTTGAAAACTATTTACATAACTATACACTTTATCAAAAATAAAATTATTTTTTAAAGGTTTATTTCTAATTATAGAAATTATAAAATAAAATTTAACTAATAATACAAAATAATTAACGAAATTATCTAATACTTCTAATATATTATCAATTGGATTTAACAAATATGCTTGTAATTTAATAGTATCTAATGGTCTAGTCATATAACTGTTAAATATTTGAATTAAATTATTAATAGTAGTAGTACCAAGCGATACTCCATTACTAACAACTGTCCAAGATAATTTAAAAATTGCAATACCAGCCATAAAAGTTATAAATTTTGACATATTGATTTTTACACTATCATCACATTCACAAAATAATAACATTAATATAGAAACTAATAATAGTGTCTCAAACCCAACAAATAAACTAACTAATAAAATTAAACAAGCTAATCCTGAATTTATTTTTATTTTATTCATACATCCTCCTAAAATAATCATAATACTTATATAAAGTAAATGTAAACAATAAAAAAACAATTATCATTAACTTTACACAAAAAATAGTAGACTTAATGTTCTACTATTTTGCAATTTCTTCAACTCTAGTTTCTCTAACTACAGTTATTTTAATAGTTCCTGGATATTGCATTTCATTTTCGATTTTATCTTTTATATCTCTTGCAATTTTAAAACTTGTTAAATCATCAATTTCATCAGGTTTTACAATTACACGTACTTCACGACCAGCCTGCATAGCAAATGTCTTTTCAACTCCATCAAAACTATTTCCAATTTCTTCTAATTGTTCTAATCTCTTAATATAGTTTTCCATTGAATCATTTCTAGCACCAGGTCTTGCAGCAGACAATGTGTCAGCAATTTGTGTAATAACTGATATAACGCTTTTAGCCTCAGCATCTCCATGATGAGAATGAATAGCATTAATAACTACTTTATCTTCTTTAAATTTCTTAGCAATGTCAACACCAATATCAACATGGCTACCTTCCATTTCGAAATCTATTGATTTTCCTATGTCATGTAACAAACCTGCTCTTTTTGCTAAATTAATATTTTCACCTAATTCCGCAGCAATTAACCCAGATAAATGTGCAACTTCTTTAGAATGTTGTAAAGCATTTTGACCATAACTAGTTCTAAAATTTAATTTACCAATTAATTTAACTAATTCTGGATCAAACCTTGTTAAACCTAATTCAACTATTGTATCATTACCTAACTCCATAACCCTTGCATTCATATCGTTACAAGTTTTTTCATATATTTCCTCTATACGAGTAGGGTGAATTCTTCCATCCTTAATTAAAGTTTCAATAGTAATTTTAGCAATTTCTCTTCTAAAGGGATCAAAAGAAGAAATAACTATAGCCTCAGGCGTATCATCTATAATTAAATCAACACCAGTAACAGCTTCTATTGTTCTTATATTTCTACCTTCTCTACCAATTAATCTACCTTTCATATCGTCATTAGGCAAATCTATTGTAGTAACTGTTTGAATATTAGCAACGTCATTACTATATCTTTGCATACTATTAATAAGTAAATTTTTTGCTTTCTTATCAACTTCTAATTTAGCTTCTGCTTCTTTTTCTTTTATCATCTCAGCAATTTCACGAGACATTTCATTTTCAACACGTTCCATAATTTCAGAATGTGCTTTTTCTTTAGAAAACTTAGCAATACTTTCTAATTTTTCCATTTCTTGTTTTAATAAATCATCCATCTTTAACTCTTTTTCTTGGATTTTCTTTTGTAAAGCATTTAAATTATTATCTTTTTGTTCCAACATGTTATCTCTATTTTGTAACATTTCTTCTCTTTTATCTAAAGATTTTTCTCTAGTAAGTAAACGTTCTTCACTTTGAAGAATTTCTTGTTTTTTTTCTTTAATTTCTTTATCTGTATCAGATTTTAATTTATAAGATTCTTCTTTTAATTCAAGAATACTATCTCTTTTATATTTTTCGGCTTCCTTTTTAGCCTCATTTAATAATTTTTCTGCTTTTTTACCTACACCGGCACCTGTTAATACTACTATAATAAAAATTAATATACCACCAGTAAGTAAACCAATTATAAGAGTTATTATGGAAGTAGTAGTTAATTCCATAAATCCTCCTTCTTTATCATAAATAAATATTATTCTATAAATACTTACATATTTATTATAAAATTAAATGCTCTATTTTGCAAGATTTTTAAAAGGAAACCATTTCTAGTTTCCTATTTATCTTTTTTATTTTTTTTATCATCATCTTTTATAAGTTCAAAATGAACTCTTACTTTATGATCAATTTCGTTCATTATATCAGGATTGTTTTCTAAATAAATTTTAGCATTTTCTCTTCCTTGGCCAATTTTTTCACCATTATAAGCATACCAAGCTCCACTTTTTTCTATTATATCAATATTACTTGCAATATCTAATAGTTCCCCACTTTTTGATATTCCCTTTCCATACATAATGTCAACAGTGGCAGTTTTAAATGGAGGTGCTACTTTATTTTTTACCACTTTAATATTTGTTTTGTTTCCAATAATATTATCTCCTACTTTTAATTGTTCGCCTCTTCTGATATCTAATCTAATAGTTGAATAAAATTTTAATGCTCTACCTCCTGGAGTTGTTTCAGGATTACCAAATAATACTCCTACCTTTTCACGTAATTGATTTATAAATATTGCAGTAGTATTAGTTTTACTTATTGTACCACTTAATTTACGTAATGCTTGACTCATTAATCTAGCTTGTAAACCAACATGGCTATCTCCCATTTCACCTTCTATTTCAGCTTGTGGAACCAATGCAGCAACAGAATCTATAACAACAATATTAACAGCACCACTTCTAACTAGTGCTTCACATATTTCTAAAGCTTGTTCTCCTGTATCTGGTTGTGATAATAATAATTCATCAATATTAACTCCTAATTGTTTAGAATAAACAGGATCCAAAGCATGTTCAGCATCAATAAATGCTGCTCTACCTCCAGATTTTTGAACTTCTGCAACTGCTTGTAGAGCAATTGTTGTTTTACCACTACTTTCAGGTCCATATATTTCAATAATTCTTCCTTTAGGAAAACCACCTACACCTAGTGCAATATCTAAACCTAAACTACCACTTGAAGTAGTTTCAATTTCCATATGTTCATTACCACCAAGTTTCATAATTGAACCTTTTCCAAATTGTTTTTCTATATCTGCTAATACTTGTTCTAAAGCTTTATCCTTATCTTTACCAACATCTTTTATACTTTTCATAAATTCTCCCTATCTCCTACAAATTAATTGTAGCAATTAAAAAAATATTTGTCAACACTTTTATCGAACAAATGTATTACAAATATTTAATTTTTGTAAAAAAAAGAAGATATTATTTATCTTCTAAAAAATATTGCTTATTTACTATAAAATATTGTATACCAGAATATATAGATAAAACAGTTGCAATAATTAATAAGATATAGTCTAATCTAATACCAATTAATTCAAAAGGTAAATTAGAAAAGAACACTAAACATAATCCTACCATCATGCATATAGTTTTTAATTTTCCCCATATACTTGCAGCAACTACATTACCTTTAGATCCTGCTACCATTTTAATTGAATCAACAACAGTATCTCTAGTTATAATAATTACAGGTATAACAAGTGGAATATCACCATTATAAGCTAAAATCATTAAAACACCATTAACTAACACCTTATCAGCAATAGCATCCATAACTTTTCCAAAATCTGTAACTAAATTATTCTTTCTAGCAATATTACCATCCAAAAAATCTGTAACAGATGCAATAATAAATAATACACCAGCAACTATATAATTTAACTTTAATGTAATATTACCAGTAATTTGATATACAGGTACATTAACTCCTATAGCTCCATAAGGAAACATTAATAATAACAATACTATAACTGCTAAAACTATTCTACACATTGTAATCTTATTAGGTAAATTCATAAACACTTCTCCTATCTAAAAAATATAAAATCAGTAGTATTTAAAATAGTAATTTGTCTAATACTCCAAATAAGAGCACCAACTAATAAAATAACTGCTATAACTAACGCAACTATATAAGGTGTAGTTTTTATTTTAGGTATAGCCTTAGTATATGGAGAAGCTACTCTATCTTCTTTCTCTTCTTCAAGATTCTTAGTATTAACTGCTTCCTCTATTTTATCCATTGGTATCTTACTAGTTCTTTCAAACATATAACTATTAAAAACATCTATAAGTTCATCAGCATCTAAACCAATATATTTAGCATATTTTTTTATATAATCTTTTAACTCAAATACATCTTTAAACGCACCCATATTTCCATCTTCAATTTGTTCTAAAAATAATATAGGTATATCTAAATCTGTACTAACTTCTTCTAAAGTCACCCCTGATACTTCTCTAGAATTTCTTAAAGTATCACCAACTTCAATCAAAGTTTCTCACTCCTTCTAATAAAAAAATTAATTAAACTTAATAAGCCATGTTCTGTACCTATAAAAATAGGTGGCAAACATTTATCTACAGTATAAAACTGTCCTTTACTCCATTCAATTCTTTCGTAAAGACTCCCCTACCATATTTTGGGTTTCTCGCTCGCGGGGTTTACCACGTTCCACTATATTCGTTTCCAAATATACTCGTCTCTTTGGCACTTTTATATCTAATTTAACCATTTAAGGTTATTTCGAAGCCGTTAGTAAATACTACCTAGAGTTATTTATTCCTCTAGCACGAACACTACTACCATCTCAGGATAGTGCGAGCATGGACTTTCCTCTACATAATAATATATGCAGCGTTTGCCTTAAGTTTAATTATCCTTACCATAAACAATTTTTTCAAGATTACTTAATCTTCTAAGAAGGTCTACATTATTTGATGAACCAACACCAGATTCACTAGCTGACTCAATATTATCTCTTAATTTTCTATATTCAGACTTAATCTTATGATTTTCTTCTGTCAATATTCTGTTTTCTTTTTCTAATTTTTTTATTATATTCATAAATTCAGAATAATCACGCATAACCATATCTAAAAATTTATCTACTTCTTGAGGTCTATATCCTCTTGCATCAATTTTAAACTCTTTATCCAAAATATCTTGTGTAGTTAAATAAAATCTCTCATTATGCATAAGCGTCACCCTTCTTATATAAATATTTTATAATTAATAACGATTATTGTCAAGAACACAAATTTAAACAAAATACTTTACCCAAACAAAATAAAAAAAATTCATTTAACGTATAAAAATCAAAACAATTATATAATAATATATATAATAAAAAAATTGTATAAATTAAAACAAAGTGTTAAAATCTATCTTATATAGGAAGTGATAATATGTTCGAATTAGTTTCTAACTATTCTCCATCAGGAGATCAACCAAATGCTATAAAAGAATTAACTAACGGAATAAACAATAATAAAAAACATCAAGTATTATTAGGAGCAACCGGTACAGGAAAAACATTCACAATTGCAAATGTAATAAAAAATGTTAATAAACCAACTTTAATATTAGCACACAATAAAACATTAGCAGGACAATTATATAGTGAATTTAAAGAATTATTTCCAAATAATCATGTTGAATACTTTGTATCATATTATGATTACTATCAACCAGAAGCCTATGTACCATCTAGTGACACTTATATAGAAAAAGATGCTAGCATAAATGATGAAATTGATGAATTAAGACATAGTGCCACGGCATCACTCTTAAAAAATAGAGATACTATTGTAGTAGCAAGTGTATCTTGTATATATGGTATAGGAGATGTCGAAGACTATAAAGAAAAAATGTTAATTTTAAACATCGGAGACATAATAAAAAGAGATGATATTTTAAAAAAATTAATTGATATGACATACGAAAGAAATCAACTAGATTTTCATAGAGGAACATTTAGAGTAAATGGTGACACAATAGATATTATTCCAATTGCAGAAAAGAAAAACGGAATAAGAATAGAATTATTTGGAGACGAAATAGATAGAATAAGTGAATTTGATATATTAACAGGCGTAATAAAACAAAATAAAAAAAGTATAACTATATTTCCAGCAAGCCATTTCGTAACAAGTGAAGATAAACTAAATACAGCAATAGAAAGAATACAAAATGAATTAGACGAAAGACTAAAATATTTAAAAGAAAATAACAAATTAATAGAAGAACAACGTTTAAGAGAAAGAACTCTATATGATATTGAAATGTTAAAAGAAACAGGTTTTTGTCATGGAGTTGAAAATTACTCAAGACATCTATCTTTAAGAGAAGAAGGAGAAACTCCAAACTGTTTAATAGATTTTTTCCCAAAAGATTTTTTATTAGTTATTGATGAATCTCATGTAACTATACCACAAGTAAGAGGTATGTATAATGGAGATAGAATGAGAAAGCAAACACTTGTAGATTATGGATTTAGACTACCAAGTGCTCTTGACAATAGACCATTAAAATTTGATGAATTTACTAAAAAAATAAATCAAGCTATATATGTTTCAGCTACACCTGGTGATTATGAACTAGAATTAACTAATAACAAATTTACAGAACAAATCATTAGACCTACTGGATTATTAGATCCAACAATCACAGTTAAAAAAACTGAAGGTCAAATTGACGATTTAATAAATGAAATAAATATTAGAAAAGAAAAAAATGAAAGAGTTTTAATTACAACACTTACAATAAGAATGGCAGAAGAATTAACAAACTACTTAAAAAATATAGGAATAAAAGTAGCATACTTACACAGTGAAGTAAAAACACTAGAAAGAATGAAAATTATACGTGAACTAAGATTAGGAACTTATGACGTTATAGTTGGAATTAATCTATTACGTGAAGGTATAGATATACCAGAAGTAAGTTTAATAGCAATAATGGATGCCGACAAACAAGGTTTCTTAAGAAGCGAACGATCTTTAATTCAAACCATAGGACGTTGTGCTAGAAATGAAAATGGACATGTAATCATGTATGCAGATAAAATAAGTGAAGCAATGGAAAAAAGTATAAAAGAAACTGAACGTAGACGACAAATACAAAATGAATATAATATTAAACATAACATAGTTCCAAAAACAATAATAAAATCTATAAAAGAAGTAGTAAGTAATGAAGTCGAAGAAAAAATAGAAAAACCAAAACTAAGTAAAAAAGAAAAAAATGACATGCTTATAAGAATTGAAAATGAAATGAAAGAAGCAGCTAAAAATATGGACTTCGAAAAAGCAATGGAATTAAGAGATATATTATTTGAATTAAAAAGTGAATAAAAGACCGAATTTATCGGTCTTTTATTATTACATAGTTTCAATATCAACTAATATCCAGTCATAATCTTGATTATTATATATTGCACCACAATAAGTACATTTACCACTATTATTTACATCAATATTAGCGCCACATCCTGGACATTTACGTGCATAACCTTGCTCTTTATAATCTCTAATTTTTTCAAAAGTTAAATAATTAGTTCTTTCTACTCTACTGGAATTATTACCACTTACAAATTCTCTAGTTGTATCATTTATTAAATAATCCATATATCTAGATATTAACATAACTTTAATAACAAATTTATCTTCCATTACATTAACATCAATAATTTCAGTAGATTTAACATTTAATTCATCATACATTTGAATAACATGCATATCATTAAGCTCATTTAATTTATCTTTATATTTTTTATATACATCATCACTCAAAAAATGTTTAACACGATCTAAATTTTTAGTCATATATGACATATGTAACATTACAAATACATTATCAACTTTTGTTTTAAATTTACTATCAGAAAATTCTTTATCATATTTTAATAATTCATCCATAACATTAACTCCTATCTTTGTTGTTTCATTTCTTTTTTAACTAAAGTCCATTTTGCTTCACTATTAACTATTACAGAATTACAGTACTCACATTTTCCACCAGAATTTATATCAATCTTAGCACCACAATTTGGACATTTATCAATATGTTTTCCACTAATATCTTTTGTAAATGTTAATTCATAAACATAATGCATTTTTCTATTTTTATTTCCTCTAACTACTTTATTACTACTGTCTACTAAATAATCATAACATTCAACTGTCATTACAGTTTTTACGGTTTCTATATTATTTTCTATATTAATATCGGTTACTATATTAGTAATATAAGAAATATTTTCCATTATATTTCTTTGACCTTTAACTTTTAAAGTATCTAACTGCATACTATACATATTATACATTTCATCACTTACTAATTCTCTAATAGTATCATAATCAAAATTCATCCATGCAGTTTGTAATTCTTTATATAAATTAAATGCCTCAGTATTAAATTTAACTTTATCAAAACTTGAATCAACTTTCAAAATTTCATCATCACTTAAAGGTTTAGCGTAGTAGCTTGAACTATAAGTAGTTCTACTATTACCAATATTTTTATTATTACTCAAAACAATTATAACAACTACTATTATTACAACAACGATAAATCCTCCGATTGAAAGATCTCCACTTCCAGAAGAACTACTACTTCCACTATCCCAACTGGAACCTGAATCCCAGCTTGAGCCAGAATCCCAACTACTACCCCCACTATCCCAACTTGAATCAAAGCCACTATCAGCTTTTATCATTGCTGGTCTATACACAAAAACTAATCCTAATAACAAAATTAAACATACATATAATACTTTATTTTTCATTTTTTACTCCTTTTTTCTTTTCATTTATTTTTTTTAGAATATTCATAGCAAATACATGCCATTAAAATTAATAATAAGCATACTATTGATACAATAAGATATTCACCTTTATATACAAGATACATTTCAACAAGAGTTATAATTCCAGAAAAAGCAATTGCTAAAAAATTAAATAATTTACCTTTTGCAATATAACAAGTTAAAGCATAATATATGGAACATGTTGTTATAAATATTGGTACTACATAAAGCATCATCTCTAATTTTTCCGCAAATGAACTACTTTCATCACTAGAATCAAAGTCAATATCCCAACCACCACTATCATAACTACTACTTTCACTATCCCAACTTGAGTCAAAACCACTATCTGCTTTTATAAATGTTGGCTGCAAAATAAATGATAGTATGATTAATAAAATCCCAATCAAGCATAAACTTCTATTCATAATTTTTTATTCTCCTACAATAAAAATTATAACAAAATATTTAAAAATAACCAATCATTTTTTATTTTTTTAATATATCTCTTGCAGCAACTAATCCTGTAGCAGCAGCAGTCACTATATTTCCAGCCTTACCAGAACCATCACCTATAAAATATATATCTTCATTTTCTAATTTAAATTTATTATTCGTTTCTATTTCATTGCTAAAAAATTTAATTTCTGGTCCATATAATAATGTATCATCATTGTTAACACCTGGTATTATTTTATCCAACTTTTCTAATCCTTCTAATATATTTGTAACTATTCTATGAGGCAATACTAAAGATAAATCGCCAGCTACACAATCTTTTAAAGTTGGTTCTGTATACCCCTTATCTATTTTACTCCAAGTACTTCTACGACCTTTTCTTAAATCTTTTAAACGTTGAATTATAGGTTTTCCATCTCCCAATACATTTGCAATTCTTGCAATAGATTCACCATATTCACGCGTATTTGTAACTGGTTCAGTTAAAGTCACTTTAGAAATAAAAGCAAAATTACTATTATTAGATTTAATTTCTTTTAATGAATGTCCATTAACACATATATAACCATAATAATTTTCTTTAGTAACAAAACCTCCAGGATTAGTACAAAAAGTTCTTATTTCATCATTATGAGTATCAGTTTTAATAAATATAGTAGGATCATATATAATATTACAAAAATCTTCCAATATATCTTTTCTAACTTCAACTCTTACACCAATTTCTATACTTTGAGATAAATAAGGAATTTTATATTTATCCGCAATTTCTTGTATCCACTTAGCACCAGTTCTACCTGGAGCAACTATAACTTTTTTTGCTATTATTTCTTCCTTTTTACTAACTAACTTATAACTATCTTTTTCTTTAACTATATCAAGTACATCAAAATTTTCTTTTAATTCTACGCCTTTTTCTTCTAGATAATTTGAAAAATCCTCAATATATTTAGGTAATTTATCAGAACCTAAATGCTTTTGTTTTATCAAAAGCAATCTTCCACCATTTATAGTTACTTGTTTTTTTAACTTTAATGCTTCATCCATATTACTAGGATAAACATCACTATCCATACCAAATTTTGTAAATATCTCTTCAGTATCATCTATCAATTTATATGCTTCACTTTCACTCATATATTTAAATAAATCAGATTTACCTAATTTAGGAATAAAATTTAATTTACCATCAGAAAAAGTACCAGCACCTCCATAACCATTCAAAATATTACACATTCTACAATTAACACATTTACCATCTTTAGCCATTGGACAACTTCTTTTTAAAGCTTTCTTACCTCTATCTACTAAAACAACTTTTAAATTCTTATTATTGGTAATTAATTCATATGCAGCAAATAATCCAGCAGGCCCAGCACCAATTATAGCAACATCTACCATACAACCACTCCCATCATACTATCTTACATATTTATAATATCATATATCTTTATTTTTTTACTATAGAAACTAACTCTTTGTTTTCAAATTTCAAATATTTAGTTGCAATTTTATTCATAAAATATCTATCATGGCTTACAAATAATATAGTACCATCAAAATTTTCTAAGCTTAAACAGTGTACCATTAAAAAACTTCTTTAACATTACAACCATTAAAATAATGCTATATTACACATCAATTAAATAGTATAGTTTTTATATTAACTAATTTTTATAACATACAAAAACCCATTATCAAAAAAATAGGTTTTATCATATTAATAATATAATTTATAACACATATTTATTTTTCTATTTTATATGTAGTACCTTCTCTAGTATCAATCAAAATAATACCTTCTTTAGATAAATCGTCTCTTATTTTATCAGCTAATTCAAAATTTTTATTTTTCTTAGCTTCTTTTCTTTCTTCTATTTTAGACATTATATAATCGTGTCTGCTATCAACTGATTCATTATTATCATTTATTAAATCTAAACTAAATACTTTATCAAAACTCTTAATTAATTCTAACTTAGTATTACCATTTAATTCATCATTTTTTATTACATCGTATAATAACGAAATTGCATTAGCAGTATTTAAATCATCACTTATATAATCAATAAATTGTTTATTATATTTATCGAATAATTCATTATCTATATTTCCTTCTTTAGGTATATTATTAATTTTATTCAATAATTTTTTATAAGCATTTGATGCAATATCTAAATTATCAAAACTAAATACCAATTGCTTTCTATAATGACTATTTAAACATAAATATCTAAAACTCAAAGGATTATAACCTTTTTCCTCTAATACTGAAACACTTAAAACAGCACCTTTACTTTTACTCATTTTTCCACTTTCATCATTTAAATGTTCATTATGAAACCAATAATTACACCATTTATGCCCAATATATGCTTCACTTTGTGCAATTTCATTTGTATGATGTGGAAAAATATTATCTACTCCGCCACCATGAATATCTAAATATTCACCTAAATGTTTCAAAGATATCCCAGTACATTCAATATGCCAACCAGGATATCCAACACCAAATGGACTATCCCATTTAAGTTCTTGACTATCAAATTTACTCTTAGTAAACCATAATGCAAAATCACCTTGATTATGTTTATTATCATCATAAAGTACTTCTTCACGAGCACCTACTACCATTTCATCAAATTTATGATTAGTTAATTTATAATAATCATTTAACTTACTTATATCAAAATAAACATTTCCACCAGACTTATATGCATAACCTTTTTCTATTAAAACTTCAATAATTTTTATATAATAATCTATAAGATTAGTCGCTGGTTCAACTACATCTGGCATATCACAATTAAGTTTCTTAAAATCTTTAAAGAAAGCATCCGTATAAAATTTAGCAATATCCATAACAGATTTATGTTGTGCCTTTGCACTTTTAACCATTTTATCTTCACCAGAATCACTATCACTACTCAAATGACCTACATCTGTTATATTCATAACTCTTTTTACTTCATAACCTAAATATTCTAAAGTTTTTTCTAAAACATCATGTCCTATATAATTTCTCATATTACCTATATGTGCATAATGGTAAACAGTGGGACCACATGTATAAAATCCTACATAATTTGGTTTTATACTTTTAAATTCTTCTACTTTTCTTGTTAACGTATTATATATTCTCATAATAATCCCTCCATTACTAATTATTATATTACATAAATAACAAAAAAACCATACCACTAAGGTATGATTACGTTCTATTTTTACAAAATTTCATATTAGCAATATCAATTTCTTTTATAACTTGATCTATAATAAAATCTACTCTGATAATATCCCTTCTCTCACAAAAATATTATCACTTAAATTATATTAATTAAAGCAATTCGACAAAACGTTACAAAACTTTATTTAATTTGAAAATATTCCAATATAGAATCTGCTATATTATTACCAATTTTTTCTTTGTTATCAACAATCCATTTAGCATCATCTTTATAATCATGATGAGCAACTTCTACCAATATTCCAAACGGAACATAATTAGGATTAACTTCTCCTAAAGAACCATAAGCATATTTTACTCCCCTATTTGCTAAACTATCTTCATTTTTATAATAAATACTCATTAAATTATTTTGTATTTTACTGGCCAAAGAATAAGTTTTACTATCAGGTTCATTTACCCAAGTTTCTATTCCATAAGACAAATGTTCTTCACTTGCATTTGAATGGATTGCAATATGCAAATCAACACCCAAATAAGTACTATCAGCAACCCATCTATTTAAATCACCATACTCATTTCTATATACTTTAACACCATAACTTTCTAAACGTTTTTGTATATAATTTGCAACATCATTCATTTCTTTCTTTTCGTTAGTATAACCTACTTCACTAACACCTAAATTAGCATTTTGATTAGAAGCACTTAAATATACTTTATAATTACTCTTACTACCTACCTTAAAATCAAAACTACTTATAATAGAATCATTCATCTTATCTTTTTTAGCAATAGCCTTAATAGTCATATTATTATTAATTACTATCTTATCTTTATAAACTAAACTATCTTGATTAGGTTCACTACCATCAGTAGTATAATAAATAATTGCATCCTTGTCATCATTTAATAACTCTATTTCAGTACCACTCTTAATTAAACTATAATTATAATTAGTATAAACCGGTTTTAAACTTTCTTTAGCATTAATAGTAAACTCTACACTTGCCACTTTAGAATAATCTATATAATCTGCATAACTTGCAGTTATTTTAGCAACATAAGTAGAAGCCTTATTAAATAAATTATTAGATAATATTATATTTTTATTTTTTATTTCTTTTCTTCTAATTAATTTATTATTTTGATATAACTCAAAAATATAATTGGTAGCATTATCTCCACCTTCAAAACTTAAAGGAACATCATCATAATCTTTCATATCACCATTACCAGGATTAATAATACTAATATCTGTAATAGGACTCATCAAATTATAAACATACATACTAGAAATAACCGTATTATCTTCAACAATTTCTAAAAGATACTTAGTTTTTCTATCTTTAAATAAATCATTCTTAATTACATAAGACTCTCCATTTATTCTAACACTCTTAATTACATCATTATCTTCTTTAATATTTAAATAATACTTTTTTTTCTTATAATTACCTATAAACTCTACTATATAATCATTCTCATTATCCATTAAAACAGTATTAGTACTTGCTAAAGATAAATCTTCCCACATAAAAGTATAAGGTTCTTTGACGCTCTTTTTATTACCATTCTTATCATAAGCAACAACAACAATCTTATATGTTTCATTATATTTTAAGTTATCAAAATTAATTGTCAAACTATTATTTTTTATATTTTCTCTATGTACAATTAAGTTCTCAGAATCATAAACAATAACATCATAACTAGTAGCAGCTTTAACATTTTGAAAATATACATAATAATCTAATCCTATATTATTAACTCTAGTAATTTTAAAACTAGTTAAAAAAGACCCATTATTAACAATAAAAAATGTAACTATACCTGTAACAGATATAAATAAACATATAACTATTATAATTATAGGAACTATCTTTTTCACACTACCAACTCCATCTTTATTTTTTTAATTTATTAAATCTACTTCTAATATTACTTTTTATTCTATTTGTTTCTTCTTCATCCTTTATATATTTACCATCCTTATATAAAACGATATCTCCTTCACTAACATCATAATTAAACTCAGTAATCTTAACATCTATCATATCTAAATTATTTCTATCTTCCAATACTACATAATCATTTTCAATTCTATCAACTGTATACATAAAATGTCCTACCTTTCTAACCGTCTATATTAGTTTTAATCTTATTAATTTCTATATTCTTTCCATCACTAACTAATTTTATAGTACCATCAATATCAGTTCTATAATATTTAATATTCAAATTATTAAGTGTATTTAAAACATTATTAGTAGGATGTTTATATTTATTATCTTTACCTACAGAAATAATAGCAATATTAGGATTAACACTTTCTAAAAATTTATTACTACTACTATAACTAGAACCATGATGTCCTATTTTAATAACATCAGCCTTTATATCTTTATCTAATAATTTTTTTTCAACACTTTTACTAGCATCTCCCATAAACAAATACTTAGTATCTAAATAATTTAACTTTAATACTATAGAACAATCATTTATATTTTTATCATTATCATCTACACTTAATACATTAAATACTAAATTATTCAATTTGATTTCTTCACCAACTTTAGGCACAGATATTTTATAATCTTTACTTTCTATACTATCAAGCAATTTTTCAAAAAATTTAGCATTACTAGTAACATCAGGTAAATATATTTTACCAACATCAAATGAGTCAATTATATAACTCATACCACCAATATGATCTTCATGAGGATGAGTACCTATAACTATATCTATATCATTTATTTTTAAATCATTTTTAATATAATTTGCTAAATTTTCACCATCATTCCTATTACCAGCATCTATTAAGACAGTATCATCATTACTTTTTATTAAAATAGAATCTGCTTGTCCTACATCAAAAAAATATATTTCCAAATTACTATCTATATTATTACTTACACTACTTTTATTATCATCTTTATATGAATAACTATTCTTAAAAATTTCTTGTTTACCATATATTAAACCAATACTAACTACTAAAATAAAAATAATAATATTAAATAATTTATTAACTTTCTTACTCTTCATAACTACCTCTATAATATAGATTATAACACAAATAATATTATTAAAAAATAATTTTGCTATACACAAATATTAAAATATTGTATAATTAAACAATAGGAATGATAATATGAAAAGTATATTTAAAAAATTTAAAAAACTAAAAACAATTTACAAAGTATTATACATAATATTCGGAATATTATTTTTAACAAGTTTAATAATGATTACACATAGTTTATTATTATTAAAAAATATAGAAACACTAATAAGAGTAATATTTATAACTCTATGTATTATTTCTTTTCCAATATACTTATTTATTAATATTTTATTATTATTTAGCAAAAGAAATAAAAGTTACATAGCAAACTCAATTATAATATGTATAATTAATATATTATTTATAATTATAAGTGTTTATATATATAAAACTTATAATATAGTAGATAACATGACAAAAGATAAAATACTATATTCTTCAAGTTTAATTGTAATGAAAGATACTGAATTTGAAAACAATAAAGATTTTACTGTAGGTATGATCAATAATGAAGAAGATATAGAAGGAAACGTTCTTGCTAATAAATTAATTGAAAAAAAGAAATTGGATAAAATAGATATTAAATATTATTCAAACGATTTAGAAATGTTATCAGATCTATATAATAATAAAATAAAAGGTATGTTAACTAGTTCAAATTATGTATTTAATTATGAAAGATATGATAATTACAGTAATATAAAAAATGACACCAAAGTAATATATACATACAAGGAAAAGATGAAAAATAAAGACATTGAATTAAGTACTAACAAAAGTTTAACTGAACCTTTTACTCTACTTATACTAGGTGTTGATTCAGAAACCGATGGTCTAAAAGAAAATGCAGCATTTAACGGTGATACAATGATGTTAGTAACATTTAATCCATCAACTCTTAATACAACTATATTTAGTATTCCTAGAGATACATATGTACCAATAGCATGTAATGGTAATGCATCTAACAAGATTAATTCATCTGCCGTAGGTGGAGCAAGTTGTGTTATAAAAACAATTAAAAATCTAACAGATATTGATATAGATTATTATGTAAAAATAAATTTTAAAGGTGTTGTCAACTTAGTAGATGCCTTAAAAGGAATAGAGGTTGATGTACCAGTAGATTTTTGCGAACAAGATTCAAACAGATTATTTGGAGCAAATGAAATATGTCTAAATAAAGGTTTACAAACTTTAAATGGTGAACAAGCTCTTGCATTAGCAAGACATAGAAAAACACTTTTAACTGGTGATTTTCAAAGAGTACAACATCAACAATTAGTTGTAGAAGCAATTTCTAAAAAAGCAAAAACTGTAAGAAGTGTTGATAAATTTTATGAAATATTAAACACAGTAAGTAATAATACTGAAACAAATATTAGTACAGATGAAATGTTAAATTTATATAATGTTGCTAAGAAAATGCTTTTAAAAAATAATGCATCTATTAATATAGAAAAAACATATCTAACTGGTTATGATTTAACAATGTATATTCCAGGACTAGGTAATGTATATACATTCCAATATTATGAACAAAGTTTAAATGAAATTGTTGATGCAATGAAAATTAATTTAGGATTAAAAGAACCTGAATTAACCAAAACTTTTAATTTCTCTGTAAATTACAAATATGAAGTCCCAGTAATTGGAAAAGAATATTATACTGTAAAGAGAAATGAAGCATTACCAAATTTTGTTGGAACTAGTATATCTTACTTAGAATCATGGGCAAATAGTAGAAATATAACTGTTTATAAAAATTATATAACTGAAGGTATGGAAGGTTATGATTCAAATAAAAATAACATAATTACATATCAAAATGTTATAAAAGGAACATTAACTTCAAATATAAGTAGTATTAGTGTTAATGTAATAAAAGTTGAAGATAAAACCACATCAAATATTCAAAATGAACCAATAAACAATAATGATAATAGTGATACTCCAACTATAGAAGAACCAAAACAACCAGAAAATAATAATAACACTGAAAATCAGCCAGAAAAAGAAAATTCAGAAAATATTGATAATCAAGAAGAAGAAAAAAATCCTGAAAATAGTAATCAGGAAGAATAAAATAGTAAAAAAAATCTAACAAATTCATGTTAGGTTTTTATTTTTCTTTTTCAGTTTTAGTTTTTTTAGGCTCTTTACCAATTTTCTTATTTATTTCACTTACATCAGTAAATAATTTTAAGATTAGAAGTAACATTTCAAATCCTAATCTTGCCATAATATTGCCAAATACTAACACTCCAATAAATTTAAAGAAATTAATTGGAATAAATGAAAATGAACTTAACGTAATAGCAATTGCTACAACTAAATAAGCTACTTTAAATATAGGTTCTATAATAGTAATCTTAAAATGTAAAAAATCATATATAGTTTTTTTAAATCCAGTATATTTATTTTCCATATCTTTATTAAAATATGTAGTAAATAATAATATACCTCCAATTACTGCTAATAAAACACTTACAATTATCCAAACTTCAGATACTGAAAAAGATTTTGCTGTTTGTCCTAAACTACTAGTAATACTTGAACTAGTATCGTATTGTGGCATTATATCACATCCTTCATTTTAAATTATAGTATTGAGATATGAAATTTTCAAGAAATTAAAACATATATTTATAATACTTTACAAAATTTAATTAAATTCATCAATAACCAAAGATAAATAGTATTTTCTCATATCACTTAATATACTATCTATAACTTCAAATGATATTTCTCTTTGATTCTTATTAGTAGTATCAAACATTTTAAAATTAATATTCTCTTTTATAGATAACTTTTCCATATTTAATAACGATTTATTATATTCATTAACATTATCTACATTTAAAAATGTTCTATTTTCAAGTGATAAATTAGCATGATAATCCCTTTTTAAACAAGTCAAACTATCAGTATATAATGATACAATAATATTAATCTTTTCCTTAATTAATGGTATATATGTACTTTTATATTCATTATATTCTTCATCACTCATACCCTTTTTTAAAAATAATCTATCTACCCATATAAGTCTATCAAATAAAGATCTATCTACAATAATAATATCATATTTACTATTTATTGCATCATCCAAATCTTTTAATACATACTTTGGTATTTCAGTATTAACTACATTTTTAGATTCATTTTTAAGAATTGGATATATTTGCGTCTTATATTTTAATGAAGTAGTAAATTCCTCAATAATACAAACACTAAAACCCTTCTTCTTAAAAAAATCTTTTAAATTATTTATTAAACTAGTTTTACCAGTTCTAGGAGTTCCAGTAAATTCTATTACATATGGTTTTTTCTTAGATAAAACATTTTTTAATTTAAAAACTTCTTCTTTTCTATAATGTATATTTTTTAAAAGATTATATTCATCTATATTTTCTTTAAAAATAATAGTTTTAACATATTCATTAGAATTTTTATTATAAAATATATAATCTATTATTTCTTTTAATCTTATAAACATAGGATGATTTTTATCTTCATTCATAATTAAACTATTATAAACTTCAGTATAATACCATTTTTGAGATTCAAAACCTCTTTTAAATGAAGAAAAAACACTTTCTCCCTTTAGTTCATATAATATTCTTAAATCTTCTAAATTACTTATTTTATCCGCACAAATTACTGCTTTATGTCTTAAATCTAATGTTTTTGCTTTTTCTATTGTATGTTCTTTTCTTTCTTCCCAAGATAAACTTTTATCTTCTTCACTAGCACCCCATACTAAAGATGCAATATCTTCACCAAACATTTCTTTTATGTTTTCTATTTCATATTTAGTATCTTCTACAACATCGTGCAAATATCCAGCAGATATCACATTTTGATCAAAATCATATTCTTTTAAAATATTTGCAACATTTATAGGATGAATTATCATAGGTTTATCTTTATCACTTTTTCTAACTTGACCCTTATGAGCTTTTATAGCAAATTTCCTAGCTTTTAATTCTATCTTCACCAATTACACCTCATAAAAATTATAACAATCATATAATGAATATTCAATAAAAAAACATAGTATAAAACTATATTAATTTATTAATAATTGTTGACCAATAGTTAAATTATTACTATTTAAATTGTTAATTTCTTTTAACTTATCAACACTAATATTATTATCTTTAGCAATACTCCATAGTGTATCTCCACTCTTAACTACATATGTACTAGATAAATTACCAGGTATTTTTATCATTTGCCCAACACTCAACATATTATTTGGTAAATTATTTAATTCTTTTATCTTACTAACTGTAGTATCAAATTTATTAGCAATACTATATAATGTATCTCCATTCTTTACTGTATAGTAATCATAATCTTCACTAGTTATATTATCAGTTTTATCAATAAGATTTAATGTTTGTCCAATACTTAAATTATTACTAGTTAAATTGTTAATTTCTTTTAATTTATCAACACTAATATTATATTTACTAGCAATAGAATATAATGTATCTCCACGTTTAACAGTATAAGTATTAACTGTATTTTCTTTACTAGTACCAGGTAATTTTAATACTTGTCCACTAGATAATACATTACTTGTAAGATTATTAACTTTTTTAAGTTCTTCTACACTTGTACCATACTTATTTGCTATACTCCATAACGAATCTCCCTTTTTTACAGTATATGTATTAGGTTCTTCTATATTTATACCAGGTATTTTAATAACTTGTCCAATTGTCAGATTATTATTTGTTAAATTATTAACACTTTTTATATCATCAACACTTACATTATATTTTTTAGCAATACTATATAACGTATCTCCATTCTTAACCACATATGTACTAGAATATAAATTATCGTTGCTTCCATTGTTATCATTATTATTTTTTAATTTTAACTTTTGTCCTATACTTAAATTATTACTAGTCAAATTATTTAGTTTTTTCAAATCACTTACAGTTATTCCATTATTGTTAGCAATACTCCATAATGAATCTCCTTTTTTAACAATATAATATCCATCATTATTAACTGATATACCTTTATAATCTAAAACAGCATCCACAACAGCATCTGCATATTTTTTATAATTTTGTTTTATTCTATCAGCATCATTTTTATTATCTAAAAATCCATATTCAACAATAACTGTTTCAGCATTTGGAGTATTTCTTATTATATAATAATAATCTTTAGAAGTATCACTTGGCAAACGTCTTTGATAATATTTTCTTATAGTTTGTCCACTTTCAGATAATCCATTAAGTATTTTACTAGCCAATTTATCATTATTTCTAAGTGCGTAAATTACTTCAGCGCCTTCGCCACCTGGTGATGTAAGTAATGATAAAGGTCTTTCTCCCATAAGATAAAAAATACTTCTTGCCAAATTGGCAAGAAGTTATTTCTTTAAATCACCTATATTTTTAAATAATCTATCAAAATTCGAAATAGTGTGATTATCAAATTTATCTACTTTTGTTTTTATTCTTTCATAGCAAGCATATGCATAAAAATACTTTTTATCTTTATAATCAAGACTATTTAAATTAAATTTTATTTTATCTTCTTCTGAAAAAATATCTTCAATTTCTTCATCCAAATTTTTTGTATATTTTTTCCCGTTAACAAATATAATCTTATCTTTATAAGGCATATCACTCGAATTTATTGAATCATATACACTTCTACCCTTATTATCATTGTCTAATACTATTATAAATTGGCATCCCCATCCATATAAAATGGATGATATTGCAGGAATATTATCAGCTCCTGTACTCGCTATTATGTTATAATCTTTTATTTTTTTAATATTTATATATGATTGTAAATATAAATAATCAGTAATTCCTTCAACAATTAAATTAAATTTTTTTGAATTAATTCCAATATTATACTTCATTTTATAACCCATTGCATTTATAATCGGAGTTATTGTTTCATACTTAGATTTAGAACTGATTGGAA
Source organism: uncultured Bacilli bacterium (assembly GCA_934086185.1). GTDB lineage: Bacteria > Bacillota_I > Bacilli_A > RF39 > UBA660 > UMGS1124. Next base: position 71,899 of record CAKOHW010000003.1, on the reverse strand, counting down.
ATTCGGATATTTTATTATATATACAACTATTGCCATTATCATCTTTTTCAATAGCTCTAATATTTTGTATTTTATCGAAATTAATCATTGCTGGTGAATGAGTAGTATAAATAACTTGATTATCTCTAGTTGATAAATCATATAATAAACTTAATAATTCTTCTTGAGCTATTGAATGTAGAAAAACACCAGGTTCATCTAATAAAATTATTTTATTTCTGCTCTTTCCAATCAAATCTCTAAACATCAATTGAATAAAAATATTAATGTACCATTTTAATCCATTACTGCGCTCTTCTATTGGAAGAAATCTTCCTTTCGTCTTAATTGCAACAGTCATTTTATGTGAATTAAAATTAATAACCATATCAATAATTTCTTGTTTATAAAAATTATTAAATTTTTCTACAAAGTTAGTTCTAATCAAATTATTATATTCATTAGTTCTATTTAAAATATCAACAGCATCATCTAAATTAGATGTTTCAATTATATCAGTAGAATTTATTTTACATACTTCTAAGAATTGATATAGTATTGAACTAAAACTATCTAATTCATCATATAATTCAGAACTCGTATATGTTTTTTTTAATTCATTACTAGAAATTAATATGAATTCTGGAAAATTCGGATAAACTTCATCTAGTATTTTAAATAGCTTTTCAAACAAATTACATAATTCCATTAATACTTCATTTTTTGTACCAATTAACCTGTTAATAAAATTGTCATAGCCATCTGGTTTAAAGATTATTTTTTTGTTAATTTGCTTTACACCTTCGATAATTGGGTCATAAACTAATTTATTCTCAGGGTTGCTAATAGGAATACTATTCTCATCTATAAATCTAAGTATTTCATCTCTGATATTTGAAATATTATTTATACTTGAAATAACATCTCCAAATTTTTCATCAAATTCACAATTCTTATAGCCATTTATACTTACAATTACATTTTCATGATAATTATATCTCTTTTTATCAATTGCATCCAATTCAAAAGTTAGTTCAATACTTATATCTTCTTTCGAATTCTTATTTATATTTTTAAAATAGTCAATAGATGTTGCTCCAATTTTATTTATATTGCCAATAGCTTCTATTAAATTTGATTTTCCAGATTCATTTTTACCAACTATAGTATTTAATTCAGAAACAAACAATTGATTACAATCATTAGCAAAAGATTTATAATTATTAATTTTTATAAACTTTAACTTCATTAATACTTCACTCCCTATAATAATTCTAAATAATAAATTATATTTTGATTAATATTTAATTAACAAAAATACAAAAATCAAATATTTTTTATTATTTAAAGTATTTATTTAATAGTTCTTCTTTATTTGTACCAGCCGTAATCAATTCTTGTTCTAATGTATCTATTTTTTTATAATTGTCTAAAACAAATTTAGCAAATATTTCCTGTTCTTTTTTATTAGGTAAAATAATATCCATATTTGCAAAATCTGGAACAGTTAATTGACCAGCGCCATTACCTGTTTTATTAAATTCAATATGATCAATTGCAGATTTTAAGTAATAAATATTCACTTTATCATTTGGAACCATTACTATTAGTCGAACAACTGCAGTAAAATTGGGCTTTCTAATTTGTGTATAACCTATTGTTCCTCTTGCTGAAATTGTTACTGCTTCTTTAGACGTTTTATATTCTTTAGAGTAATACAATAGACCTGCATTTTTTGTGCCATTTGAATAAATAGGATATTTAAATTCATCATCTCGTTTCTTAGAAGTTTGAATTGGTGTATCACCACCTGCATATAATTCACTATATAATGAGTTAATCTTTGATGTTTCAATTCCTTTTCCGACAAACATTTCATCAAATTTAACATCTATCTCGTTAGTTAATTCATTTATATCCTTGTTTAATATTTTTATTTTATTATCATATTCATCTAATTCAGAAATAATTTTTTTCTGTTCTGCGACGCTAGGTGCTTGAATAACTAAATCTTTTACACGTTGAGTTGACGCTCTATTACTACGTGAAAATCTAGATTGTATTCCTTCATATTCTAATGCGTACATTACATATTTAGGTAATAATTCCTCTGATTTTATTCTTAATACTCCGCAATGATCAGTTGGAAAAAATTTAATATTTTCTTTGACATAACCAACATTCCAATCACCATCTATTCCCCATAAAACTGATGGCGTACTAAAATCTGATAAACTTGCTAAAGTTGATTCGCTATAACCAAATATATCATTTACATTTGCACTATATATAGGAATCTTACCATTCTTTGATATATCAGATGTGATAACTCTTTTTCCAATACTTAAATCAAAATTTTTACTATTGGATAAGTTGTACAACTTATAGCCTTCTTTTAGAATAATATTTCTTCTAATATTTGCTGTTTTAATATTTTTTGTAAATGCGGTTGTCTTAAAATCAAGTAAATCAATTAAATCATGATATTTTACATTGTCATAATCAAAATCTAATTCTTGTCCTGCAAAATTATTTCTGATTATAGAATTAATTTTTTCTGGGTCTTCTAAATCAGAAGGATTAAATAAAGGTGTTTGTATTGTATTTATTCCATGATTTTTATCTAATACTCCCGCATCATTTTTAACACCTAAATATTTAATACCCTCACTACCTTTTCTAGTAGACCAAGTATAACCCAAGTATTCTTTTATTTCATCATTTTTAGTAGGTGCATTAACAATTACTACTTTATTTTTTTGACTTCTTGATAACATATAAAAATATAGCTTATCTTTTTCAATTTCAATAATATCCTTAATATCTTTTAACTTTTTATCTTCTAAATATCGTGAAAACATTTCATTTTTCTTTAATTTATCGGTAATTGTTCCTGAAATAAATTCAATATAATCGTCTATATCAATATTTTGCAATTTTAAATAGTCTAATAATAAATCTTTATCTTCAAATACTTTGTCTTTTGAAAAATTGTTTTCAAACCAAGAATCAACTCTATTTTTATAATGGATTGCTAGTGAAGGATTTTCTTCTTTCTTTTTTAAGAATAATATTACAGTTGGTGTACCTGTTGCTCCAAAAGTACCACTTGGTAATTCAACAATGCTTATGATATCAAATGTCTTTATTATTATTTCTCTTGTTTTTACATATGTAGCATTTGCATTTGTTAATATTGAGGAGGGTAAAATTATACCAGCGACCCCATCTTCTTTTAATAATTGCTTAGCACGTTCCATAAAGAATGTTTCTATAGAACTATTAGAAGAATATGAATTTTGGTTAATTGTTTTAGATAATTCATAGTTTGCTATCTCATCTTCAGTTAAAGTATCTAAAAATCCTTTTACAGCATAAGGCGGGTTCGCAATTAAAACAGAATACGTTCCATTTTTGATATTTTTGTTTTCTGCTAATGCATCTCCATAATGTATTTTTATTTCATCTTGTCCATACATAAACGCAGAAACTTTAGATACTTTTGATAATCTATACTCTTTTTCAATTCCATCAATAGAGCTATAATATTCAGATAATTGTGCTTGTGGAATTAGAGATTTAATTTGAGCTGCATATTCATTTAGAAAATGTCCAGCACCACATGCATAATCTATGACTTTAGGTATATTATCTGATTCATTAAATAAAGATTCTAAAGGTAATGATGATATTATAAATCTTGTAATTGGAAGAGGTGTGAAAAATTGTCCTTCATTTTGTTTAATACCATCATCAAGAAAGCCTTCAAATAAATCTCCTAAAAACTGATTTTGTTCATCTGTTTTTAATTTTATATCTTGAAACATTTTTACTATTTTTAACAATATTTCTGAGTTTTGTTTAAATAACTCTTCATTATGAACATCTATAAATGCAAAATCATTGTTTGTATAGAATTTTAACTTTCTGAAGTATTCCATAACTTTTTCTTTTGTAGCATCAGGATCATTTTTAAATAATTTAAAAGCATCATTTAATTGTTTATTATCAATATATGTAACATCTTCGCTTAAAAATTCATGCATACCGTCTTTATAAAGTTTTTGAAGACGATCTTGTAATTGATAATAATCATCAAATGCAATTCCTCTCCAATTAAATTTCAAATTATTAGGATGCTCTATTTCATCAACTATTTTAGCTAAAAAGATATTTACTAATTTATCAAATGCATTCTCGTGTCCAGAAACATTATGCTGTCTAAGTATTGTAGCAAATTCATTATACTTTTTTTGCGTATCATTAAATCCAATTTTTTTAAGATCTTTAACTGAATAAATCTTATTTATCTCATATGGAGTAATATTTTCTTCAAAAATACCAGTTTCCTCATACTCTCTATTATATATTTCTTTCCACACTTTATATAATTCTTTAACATCTGATGCATCCTTATATTTTAGTCTTTTTGAAGTGCTTAATGTTTTGAGATAATCTTCATTATCTTTCAATGTCATAATTTTATTTTTGTATATTACCGAACCATTATCTATATCAGATGTGTATAAACATAGATATTGTGTTTTCTTAATTTGCTGAGCATAACTAAATAATTGATCGCCATCAGATAAAGTTTTTTGCCATGCTTTATCAAACTCTATGTCTGCTGTTTTACATTCGATTATAAGAAATTCACTACCGTTATTATCCTTAATTAGAATATCAGCTTTACCACCAGATGCCCCTCTACCCAATTGCCATCTAGGTTCAAGCTCCATATTTCTAGCTTGATAACCTTTAGTCAGCAATCTATCTACGCATTCAAATACAACAAAATTTTCTGGATGCTCGAAGTTAGAAGTTGTTTTATCATTAACAATTAAATTAAAAGGCCATGTTATTTCTTCACTTTTAATATCAACAATAATATTATCTATTTCGTTGTATCCCTTATAAAAAGTTCCATTATCTAATTCAGTAAAGTTAAGAATAGATAAAAGCTGTTTAATATTTTCTTTTTTTATCATTAATATACACCTCATAATAATTATATCATATCAATCATAATTTGGATATTTTTTTGGGAGAAATTAAACTATAAAATGATATTCATTTTTTTACATTGTTACTGCGCCAACTTGGCGCACTACTTTTTCTTAGCAAGCATTGGAAAGTTCCTCCCACAGAGCAATTTCCACATATTATGGGGAAAATCCCCAATCCGCTAGTGAAACAAAATACGAAACATTTTGAGAGCAAAAAACGAAATTGTAATTATACATTTCAAATGATAAAATTAATATAATAGAAGAAATATTGTTAAAAAGATATTTTTAATAATACTAAATTCTGATTTTAATACTAAAATCAATACTGTTTTTGATACTAAAAATGATACTGAAAGTGATACTAAATTTGTCATTGAATAGTTAATTGTCAAGTGTTAAAATTGTTATAATAGTGAAAAAACTATAGAAAGAGAGCTTGCTCTCTTTTTTTGTTGTATAAAAAAAGGAGGATATTTATGAATGAAAGTTTTATAAAAATACCAACTTATTTATTAGAAGTAAAGATTCCTAAGAATGCTATTGTACTATTAGGAATATTGCAAAGTAATTCTAAAAAGTTAGGTTATGCATATGGATCTAATAAGTATTATGCCGATAAGTTAAATTGTTCTACTAGAACAATAAGTGAGTTAATTAAGTGTTTATTAGATCATAATTATATAACGATTAGTAATCCTAAAAGTTTTAAAAGAAAGATATATGTTAGTAATAATATTTTAGGTAATTAGAATAATTAATCTATCTAGATTGAATTATTATTCTAACAGAATAAATAAAATAAATATAAAAGTTAAATAGATAATAGAAAGGCCTTAGTTAAAGGTAGGAGGTTTGTATGAAAGATATGGTTGATTATATTAAATATCACGGTACTATTTCTAGTATTAGAGATAAGGTTGATAAAGATTATATATGGTTTGATATATGTCAGAAAGAACCATATAAAGATATTAATGGAAGGGATAAGGTTAACTTATCCTTTTTTAGTGCAAGAATGTATATAGAATATTCTAATAAGATAGATTTAAGTATTGAAAAAGATGTTTATGTACGAGGTATCCCTAAGGGATATGTGGATAAAAAAGGTCATAGGCAAAATTATATACATGTACTGGAAATAAATGGAATTGAAATAAGTAAAGAGCCACCTTTATATAAAGATGGTTATTGGAATGGAAAGAAAATAGAAAAAGTAGAAGCTACTAAAGAAGAACAAGAAGAATTACAAAGATTAATAGATGAGATTGTAGGTGCTACAAATGAATAACACACCAGTACAAATCATAAATTTAAATATGAATAAAGATAAAAAAGAATTATTTAAAGAAATTATTATTAATTACTTAATAAAACAAATAACTACGAAAAACTAAATCGCACATTTGCGGTTCTTTTTTGAATCTAATATACTGTTACTGTCTTATGGGAGATAAGTAACAAGAAAAGGAGGTAAAATATGAACTATAGTTACTTATCAAACTTAGATTATAATGCTGGTATTTATATCAGACTTTCACAAGAAGATAAAGATAAGAAATATGAATCAGATAGTGAAAGTGTAACTAATCAAAAAGATATACTCCGTACCTATTGTAAAAACAATGGATTTAATCTAGTAGGAGAATATGTTGATGATGGATATTCTGGTACTAATTTTGATAGACCTGGATTTACTAAAATGATTGAAGATATAAAAAATAAAAAAATTAATTTAGTAATCGTTAAAGACTTATCAAGATTAGGTAGAGATCATGTAATGACTGGTTATTATATTGAAACATATTTTCCCGAGAATAAAGTAAGATTTATATCTATTGTTGAAAATTATGATAGTATGAAAAATCAAGCTAGTAATGACTCCTCTACTTTCATAATTGCATGTAATGATTACTATAGTAAACAAAACTCTTTAAAGATTAGAAATGTATTAGATTCAAAAAGAAAAGATGGTAAATTTATAGGTAGTAAACCTTGTTATGGATATATGAGAGATCCAAATGATAAAGGACATTTAACCCCTGATCCTATAGTTTCTAAATATGTAAAACTTATATTTGAATGGAGATCAAATAACATAGGTATTAGTGAAATAGCAACTAGACTAACTAATATAGGAGCACCTACTCCAGCAGCATATAAAAACTTACCTACATCTAGTAGAGTTATAGAAAAGAATAAATGGACAATACATGCTGTTCATAATATATTACAAAATAGAATGTATACTGGAGACATGGTACAACACACTCAAACCAATATAAGTTATAAATCAAAAAAGAAAGTCACATTAGATGAAAGCTTATGGATCATAGTAGAAGATACTCATGAACCACTAGTAGATAAAAATACATTTATGTTAATAAATAAAAAAACTAAAAATAAAAATAGATCTTATTCTAAAAGAAAAAGACCTGAAAGATTATTAGAAGGATTATTATTTTGTCATGAATGTGGTAATAGATTAGGAGTACTTTATAGAAAGAAACAAGACTACTGGTGTATTAACTGTAATAAATACGCTAGAGACCCTGTTAGAAAATTATGTACATCTCACTTCTTTGCATATGATTATTTTGAAGAATTAATTTTAAAAGAAATTAAAAAACTATTATCTAATTTATTTCAAGGTTTAGATATGAAAGAATTAAATGAAGAAGTTATTAAAAGAACTAAGAATAATTCTAATGATTATAAAAAAAGAAAAGAAAATATCATTAAAGAACAAAACAAATTATTAGAAACTATTCAAATCATCTATAACGACCGTTTAGAAGGTAATATTACACCTGATCAATATAAATTACTATCTAAACCATATGAAGCTAAATTAAAGAATTTAAATACACAATTAGAAGATATTAATATAGAAATAGAAAAAAGAAAACATAGTACTGATAAATTACCAAATTATATAAATAAAATAAAAAGGTTGTTAAACTTAAACAACCCTAATAAAGATTTATTATTTACTTTAATAGAAAGAATTGAAGCAGATAAAGATAGAAATATAATTATTAGATTTAGATATGATATTCTAGACACTCATACTTTTAAATATGAAGATAATAGAGTTCATAATCCATATGGAAGAAAAGGAAAAATTTAAACTAAAACAGGCTCTTTTATCTCAATATTTTTTAAAAAATCAATTAACAAGTCATAAATGTGCTCTTGTATGCTTTGCCATTCTTTAGCGGTTGTTGGGATACTCTTTCCTGTTGATTCTTTGAAAAAATCCTTTACAAGCTTAAATTTCTTTTTTACATCAGAATCTTTTCCATGTTCCAAATCATGATAATAATATCTTCTAATATTATTTATAAAATCTAATTCATTATTTTTTGCATATCCACGTGAATTGCTTTCCCAAAATAATTTATATAAATAATCAATCAATTTTTTAAAGTCTTCTTCATTATCAACAATAATATCTGGTAATGAACACATTATTTCTAAAACTGAATTAGTAGGTTTAACAAAATGATTTTGATTGATTAAATATGAATCATTATTATGTTTAATAATACTATTAGTTATAACTTTAGCTTTTTGTTGAATTATGCTTAATTTTGATTGTTCATATAATTCTTTTGAATTTCTTGTATATCCCTTTTTATATTTTATACTAAAAATTTGCAAAAGTTTTTTATAAAGATTAAATGTAGTAAATTCAGATAATGATCTTTCTTCATAAATACCCATTTTTACAAATTCATTTATAATTGATATTTTAAAATCCAAATTTTTCCTTGTATATAAATTAATAAACTCATACATTTGGAAAATTTCTTCATTATTTTGATTAGAAATCTTAGAAATAATGTTGTAACTTAAATCGTAATACTTTCTTAACGCATCCCTAAGTATAAAATAAGTATAAAAGTATTTATGTTCATCCAAGGAATATTTTATTAAAATATTAAACATATCATTGTATGCTTTATCATCAATTATACTTTTGCTTTTTTCAACAATATTATATAGTTTAGCCAAATTTTGAATTCTATCTTCACCTAGATAATTTTTTAAAGCATCTTCTTTTCTCATTTTATTCATAATACTTCAACTCCACATTTCACAAGTATTATAACATATATTTTTTTAATTTAACCCTTCATAATTACTTATATCTGAGCCACCTGCATTTATGTGATTAGATATTATTATCACATTTTCTCCATTACCGAATTTTGACAACGCATCACTAGGCCTTCTATCACTTGATAAAGTCACATCACTATCTCTAGTTAAAGCAACAGGTATACCAAGTTCTTTAAATCTATCATACATATATTTACTAATATCTAAAGTCATATTTTTTTCTATAATTCCATTACCTGATGCTCCATTATCCTCACCGCCATGTCCAGGATCTATCACAATTCCATTTAACACTCTTAAATAGTTCATTTTAATCACCTATAATAATTTATGACATTTTAATTATAGTGTGATAAATATAATAATTAAAATATAACAATATAAAAATTTTATTAATCCCACATAAAAAAATAATATATCAAATAAATATTATTATAACTCACTTAATTTATCTTCTATATTATTCCAAAAATCTATTAAATTTTTATAACTTAATAATTTGCTAACTTCATCAAATTTAACCCAAACAATTTTTTCTTTATCTATTTCATCAATATATTTACTAGTTTTTCCATTCTCCTTAAATAAATACATATAACATTTAATATGACCTTCAAAATTATCATACTCAATAACTCCAATACAATCATTTTTTAATAACACTACGTCATATCCAGTTTCCTCTATAACTTCTCTTATAGCACAATCAAGAACAGTTTCTCCATCATTTAAATGACCTTTAGGAAAAGAATACTCATTGTTATTTCTAACTACCAAAGCAACTCTTTTTAAATCATTACTTAAAACTATTCCGCCACCTTTATTCATATCAAAACTCCTTACTTAATTTATTTTATCAAATTTTTAACATTCTCCCAAGTCAAATTCAAATCCTCTCTACCAAAATGTCCATAACTAGCCAAATTATAATAAATTGGCCTTAGTAAATCTAACTCTTTTATTATATTATCAACACTAAAATCAAAATACTTATCAACAAAATCATATATATATTCCATACTCACTTTATTTGTACCAAAAGTATTTATATTAATAGATATAGGGTATTCCATTCCTATAGCATAACTAACTTCTATTTCACACTTACTAGCAAGTTTATTATAAACTATATTTTTAGCAACATATCTTGCATAATATGCACCACTTCTATCTACTTTAGATGGATCCTTACTACTAAAACATCCACCTCCTACTTTACCAACACCACCATAAGTATCACACACAATTTTTCTACCAGTAGTTCCACTATCACCAAATGAGCCACCAACTACAAAAGATCCACTTGTATTAATCAATATCTTTGTATTACTATCTATTAGACCTTTTGGAACAACAAAGTCTATTACTTCTTTTTTTATTAAATTATAAATTTCTTCATATTTAACATTACTTTTATGCTGACAAGCAATAATTATTGTATCAACTCTACTTATATTACCATCAATATATTCTACTGTAACTTGTGTCTTACCATCCGGAAGTAATATACTATTTTCATTTTCTTTTCTTACTTCACTTAATCTTCTAGCCAAATTATTAGCAAGTTGTATAGATAATGGCATAAATGATACTGTTTCATCACATGCATAACCAAACATAATACCCTGATCTCCAGCCATTATTTTATTTTTACAAACAGCATTATTTATTTCATTAGATTGTCTACCAACTTTCACAATAACATTATATTTTTCACTATAACCAATATCTTTAATTACTTTAAGTGCTAACTCTTCATAATTTAAATTAGCCTTAGTATTTGCTTCTCCAAATATAAAAATTAAATCATCTTTAATACTTACTTCTACAGCCATCTTACTATATTTATCACATCTTAATGCTTCATCCAATATATAATCACTAATCTTATCACATATTTTATCTGGATGTCCTTCTGTAACTGATTCACTTGTTAAATAATATTTTCTCATTAATTATTCCCTCTTTCTATTTTATCAAAAATAAAAAACTCTGAAAAAGAGTTCACTAACAAAAAATCTTTTTCATCGATATTAGCATTACCACCTTACTTTAGCAGGTTGGTATGAGTTCTTAGAGCTAATTCTCTCCCTCATTCTTGATAAAAACCAAAATTATTTAACGTATCATTTCTAATACACCCTAATTATAACTATAACATACAATTTTTTCAACACTTTTATAAAAAACATTTTATATATTACATTTATTACTTAAAAATTATGTCACTATTAACTAATTGTTTTCTTTTAATTATTTTAATATTATTATCACTACTACCAAATATTAATGCATATATAGATTCACTAACAAATAACCATCCAATTATTAATAATAATTCATTTATAATTATAAACTCATTAAATAAAAAATACATTAAAATAAATAATACCCCAATAATCATAAATATAATATTCTTTTTAAGTAAAGTCTTTTCAAAAACATTCAACTCTATAATATCATCATAAAAACTTAATTTTATCATATTTCTAAGTTTATTCTTCTCATCATCACTCATATCAAATTCACTTTTTATTTCAATTATAATATGTTCTTTTAATCCAATAGTTTTAGTTTCATTTAAAATATAATCGTCCAAATCACTTGATATTCTATCATTATTAAATATATTAACATAATCATCTCTATCATGTAATAACACTTCTATTTTATTATCTAACTTAGAATTCATAAATTCACCTTCTAAAATAATTTTATCATAAAAAAAGAAAAACTATTTAATAAGTTATTCTTCATTTACAAGATTTATATTTCCATTTCTATATTCTTCAAGTAAATTATTCCAAATCGTAGAATTAACAACTCTTGCTTTTTTAGGATCTACTAAATATCTTAATTCTAAAATAATATGTTTATCTTTTACATCTGTATATATTATTGGAGAATATTTACTAAAATACATTCTATATGTAGTATTATTTTTAATTTCTCTTTGCATATTAGTAGGTATCTTTTTTAATATATCAATATTATTTATAATTTTATAAATAACACTTTTAGCCATTTCTACATCACTATCTAATTTAATGCATATATCCATTTCATTCCAAATATATTTAAAACCTTTATTTAAATTTTTAAGAGGATAAGAAAATATTATAGAACTAGGTAAAGTTAAAATAATACCAGTACTTTGATTACCATATTCTTCACTTATTTCTAATAATTCAAATGAAAAAGCACCAATATTAACTACATCACCTTTATAACCATTAATTTCTATTCTATCTTCAACTTTAAATACTTGACTAAATTTAATATATAAACTAGCAAAAAAATTAAATATAAAATCTTTTAAAGATAATGTTATAGCAGCAGAAACCAAACTAATAATAGTAACAATATTCTTTATATTTTTCTCCCATAATAAATATAATACCAAAACTTCACTTAAGTTAACTACAACTTTCAAAAATTGTAATAACTTAAATTGTAACTTATTATTATCTATTCTAACTACAATTTTTTGTATAAAATACAATACAACTTTTCTTAACAATAATGTCAAAATAGTAACTAAAATCAAATTAAAATAACTATTACTAAAATTAACACCCATTATATCATCTACCAGTTTTAACACTATATCACTCCCTTTTGTATGAACTAATATATCATTATTTTATTAAAAAGTAACAAAAAAAGAAGAAATTTACATACTTCTTTACATAACAGGCGAAACACCTATACCTAATGGAATAGCAACTAAATACCAAACAATAATTATAACTATCCACATCAAGAAAGTCCCGACTGAATAAGGTATCATATATTTTAAGGAACTAAATAAGCCTGTACCTTTTCTATCTTGATTATATAATTGCATATATGCTAAATAAATAACAAAATAAGCCATTACTGGAGTTAGACAATAACTAACAGATTCTCCAGCTCTAAATATAACTTGTGCAAATTCTGCTGAAATACCAGCATTCATCATAATAGGCACTACAACCGGACTTAATATTGCCCATCTATACACACTTGATGGTAACAAAAATGTTGATATAATTGAAACAACAAAAACTAGTAATATAAGTGGTATACCAGAAAATGATGTAGCTGAAATCAATTTAGCTAACCAAGACGTAAATAAACTTCCTATATTAGAATATTTTAATATAGATATAAATGTACTAGCAAAAAATATTAATACTAAAACACTTCCCATATTATCAAGTGAATGACTTAAATCATCACAAACATCTCTTTGATTTTTTATATTCTTAGTTGCTATACCATAAGTTAATCCTAAAATAAAGAATAATATAGTTATAACAAATACAAATCCTGAATTAAAGAATGAATTATAACCAAACAATTTATCAATATATAATTTTTGTGTATAATCTAATAGATTCCCACTAAAAGGTAACCCAGGTATAATATTATAAACAAATATAATTACATATATAGCACCAACAATTAAAGAAATATATAAAGATTTTCTTTCCTTTTTAGTAACATATTTTTCTTCTTCATCTTCTTCTATTTCATACTTACCTAATCTAGGTATAATATTCTTTTCAGTAATATTAGTAATTATAAATGATAATACTATAATAGCAACTAACATAATTATAAAGAAACTAGTAGTTTTAACTATATAACCAGACTTAAGTAAATTTGCTGCATCTTGTGTATAAGTTAACAAAGATGAATCTACTGAATTAATAAATAAATTTATACCTATACCACAACTAATAGCAGCAAAAGCAGTTATTACACCAGCTTGCGGATGTCTCTTACCATATTTAAATAATAATGCTGACAAAGGAATTAAAACAATATATGATAAATCTCCACCTATACTAGATATAATACAAACAAAAGTTAATATAAACGTTACAACATTTTTTCTTAATTTATGAGTTAACACATAAAATAATGTATCTAAAAAACCAGTTTTATCCATTATACCTATTCCAAGTAATGTAATTAATAACATACTTAGTGGAGTAAATGATGCAAAGTTAGAAACTGTATTACTAAATATATATTTTAATCCTCGTAAACTAAATAAATTCTCTACAGCAACCATATTAGTATCTAACGATGTAGTTTTAATATTAACCGATCCATAAGTTCCAGTTATATCAAACAAGTATAATATTCCACTTATACTAATGGTTATAAGTATCAATATAACAAAAGACATTATAGGATGTAATACTACTTTATCTCTAATTTTCTTTATTTTCTTCATTGATTATTCTCCTTAATTTTTTTTCAAAATCTAATCTATCAAGCATAATCTCTCTATTACAATGTATACATTTTATTTTTACATCAACACCAACTCTAGTAATAATCCATTCATTAGTTTGACATGCATGTTTTTTCTGCATAACAACTTTATCACCAAGTTTATAATTTTTCTCCATTATGTACCTCCAATTGATTATAAGGTATTTTTACATTATTCTTATCATAAGCGAGTTTAATTTCTCTTAATACTACTCTTTTTAAATCCCATTGAGTACCTCTCTTACAAGTAAAACGTATTAAATAATCAATACTAGAATCATTAAAACTCTCTACACCTAAATAATTAATATCTAAAATATCTTTATTATCCATTTTAACTTTACTTATAATCTTATTAATAACTTTTTCAACTTTTACAATATCTTCTTCATAAGCAGTAGGTATTTTTATATCAACAGTAGATTTTTCTTTCGTAATATTTGTAATTTTATTAATACTTCTATTTGAAACTATTAAAACTTCTCCAGTATATTTTCTAATCTTAGTACTTTTTAGACCGAATTCAATAATAGTACCAACAAATCCTTCATAATCGACTATATCACCAACTACAAAATAATCATCAAATATAATACTTATACCACTAAATATATCTTTTAATGCATCTTGTAATCCTAAACCTAATACTACACCTGCTATTCCCAAACCGGCTAACAAACTATTTATATTAAACCCATACAAACTTAACAAAGCAAGTACCATTAAAATAATCAAAATATATTTTATAGTATTCTTAACTAATAATAAAAATGTTTTTCTACGTTTTTTAACTAATTCATCTTTTCCCTTAATAGTAGCATTATCAATAATAGAATAACATATTTTATATACAATATATGTTAAAACAATAATTATAATAGTACCAATCACTTCTTTAGAACATATAAATTTAAATATATTTTCCATTATTCACCTTCTACATCAATATTCAAAATTTCTAATATTCTTTCCAAATCTTTATCAGAATCAAATGGAATAGAAATTTTATTCTTTGATATTTGTACTTTAGTACCTATAGTATCTCTAAGTACAGATTCATATATTTTAAATCTAGGATTTAAAACAACAGTTCTAACTATTTTATTTTTCTTTACAACATCTTCTTCTCTACTTAATGTTTCAAGTTCTCTAACACTAATACCATCTTCAATAACTTTTTGTGCTAAATTAATTACCATGTCAATATCATCAATTTTACTTAATACTCTCGCATGTGACATACTAATACTACCATTAATTACTTCTTTTTGAACATATTGTGGAAGTGATAAAAGTCCTAATAAATTTGTTATATAACTTCTAGATTTTCCAAATTTTTTAGCAACTTCTTCTTGAGTATACCCTGTAGAATCTATGTAATTTTTGTAAGCTCTTGCTTCTTCAATAGGAGATAAATCTTCTCTTTGAATATTTTCAATCAAAGCAATTTCCATCATTTGTTGATCTGTAAAATCTTTTATTATTGCTGGTATTTTCTCTAAACCTGCTATCTTTGCAGCTTTAGTACGTCTTTCACCTGCAACTAAATCATAACCTTTAATACTTTTTTTAACAATAATTGGTTCTAATAACCCATGTTCCTTAATTGATTCTGCTAATTCATTCAAAGCTTCTTCATCAAAAAATTCACGAGGTTGATGAGGATTACTCCTAATTTCATTAATATCAAGTTCAACAATACCACCATTATTACTTGCTACTTCTACTATTTCTTTTTCATAATTATTTAAAGTATCAAAATTAAGTGGCTCACTATTAAATAATTGTTCTAAACCTTTACCTAAAGCTTTTCTTTTACTCTCCATCTCTTAATATGACCTCCTTAGCCAAATTTAAATATGCTTCAGCTGCTCTACTTAATGGATCATATTCAATAATAGGTTCTCCATGACTAGGTGCTTCAACTAATCTTATTAATCTAGGAATTATAGTATTAAATACTTTTTCCTTGAAAAATTTTCTTACTTCTTCTACTACTTCTAAACCTAATACTGTTCTTGAGTCCAATAATGTAAGCAATACACCCTCTATTTTTAAACTAGGATTTAATCTAGTTTGTGTCATTATAATTGTGTTTAATAATTGAGTAATACCTTCCAAAGCAAAAAATTCACATTGTACAGGTATAATAACTGAATCACTACTAACTAATGCATTAGTTGTTAAAAGTCCAAGTGAAGGTGGACAATCAATAATTATATAATCATATTTGCTTTCAACTTCACTCAATGCTTTTTTTAATTGTTCATTTTTCTTAAAATTATTATCTTCGTAAGCCTTTTCTACTAATTCAATATCAATTCCAGCTAAATTAATTGTTGCTGGTAAAACAGATAAATTAGAAAATTTAGTTTTTATAATAGCTTTCTTAATATCACATTTTTCACTCAAAACATCATATACACTACAAGCTATTTCTCCCTTGTTAATTCCAAGACCTGTAGTTGCATTACCTTGAGGATCTAAATCTATTAAAAGTGTTTTTTTACCTAATTTTCCTAAAGATGCAGATAAATTTATACTTGATGTTGTTTTACCAACACCACCTTTTTGATTTACTAAAGATATTATTTTTGTCATGTTATCACTGCCTTTTTCTACTTCTTATACATACTTAATTTTATCATATATATATATAATTGTCTAAATGTTTTTTTAAAATTTGAAAAATTACCAAAAATACTTTAATTGGTTAATTTATTTTATTATAATAAATATAGGAGGAATATATATGAAAATAACAATATGTTCATCTTCAAATGACACAATAGATGAAAAATACAAAGAAAGTTCACAAAATTTACTGGATTACCTAGTTAAAATAAAGAATTCAGAACTAAATTGGGGTTCATGTTCCATATCAATAATGGGACAATGCTATAATACATTTAAGGAAAATAACAAAAAAATTAATGGTTACACAACAAAAAAGTATGAAGAAGATATAAAGAATTTACCTAATGCAACTCATACAATATGTGATACTACATTTGATTTAAAGAAAAATATATTTAATGATGCTGACATAATAATATGTTTACCAGGGGGAACTGGAACAATCTCAGAATTCTTTGCATACTTAGAAGAAATTAGAAGTAACGATATAAATAAAATGTTAATATTATATGATGAAAATCATCATTTTGATACTACTTTAAAATTGATAGATGATTTAATAGAAAGAAATTTTAACAACAAATCAATTTATAACTATTTTAAAATAGCACACAATATAGACGAATTAAAAAAAATAATTAAAAATATATAACAAAAAGAAGAAACTATTTTTCATCCTTAGTTTCTTCTTTTTTTGTATCTTTAGTTTCTTTACTAGATAATTTTCCAGTCTTAACTAATTCTTCTATTTCTTCTTTTGTTATAGTTTCCTTTTCAATTAAAGTATCACTTAATAACATAACTAAATCTTTATTTTCTTTTAATATCTTAGTAGCTTTCTTATAACATTCATTAACTATTTTTCTTACTTCTTCATCAATTTCTAATGCGACAGCATCTGAGAAATTTCTAGTCTTATTATAATCTCTTCCTAAGAATACGCCTTCTTCTTTATGTTCAAGTTGTACAGGTCCTAAATCACTCATACCATATTCAGTAACCATACTACGTGCGATTTTAGTAGCCTTAGAAAAATCATCACTTGCTCCAGTAGATATTTCACCAAAATACAACTCTTCACTTACACGTCCACCTAATAACCCAGTTATACTTGCTAACAATTCACTCTTAGTTGCTATCGCAATTTTCTCTTCCTTAGGTAACATCATAGTATAACCACCAGCCATGCCACGTGGAATAATTGTTATTTTATGAACTTCATTTGCATCTTCCAATTTTAAACCAATTACAGCATGACCAGCTTCATGAAGTGAAACTAATTTCTTTTCTTTATCAGTAATTTTTCTACTAGTTTTAGCAGGTCCCATAAGAACTCTATCAGTAGCTTCATCTATTTCATCCATACCAATTGCTTTCTTATTTCTTCTAACTGCTAATAAAGCAGATTCATTTAATAAGTTTTCCAAATCAGCACCGCTAAATCCAGGTGTTCTCTTTGATAAATTTTCTAAATTAACAGTTTCATCAAATACTTTATCTTTAGCATGAACATTTAAGATTGCTTCTCTTTCTTTTTGATCAGGTAAACTTACAGTAACTTGTCTATCAAATCTACCAGGTCTTAAAAGAGCTGGATCTAAAACATCAGGTCTATTTGTTGCAGCAATAATTATAATACCTTCATTAGCTCCAAAACCATCCATTTCAGTTAATAATTGATTTAATGTTTGTTCACGTTCATCATGACCTCCACCTAAACCAGTACCTCTTTGACGTCCAACAGCATCTATTTCATCTATAAATATTAAACAAGGTGCAGATTGTTTTGCTTGTTTAAACATATCTCTAACACGGCTTGCCCCAACACCAACAAATAGTTCAACAAAATCAGAACCACTTATAAAATAAAATGGAACATTTGCTTCCCCAGCAACTGCTTTTGCAAGTAATGTTTTACCTGTTCCTGGAGGACCTACTAATAAAACTCCTTTAGGAATTCTAGCACCTAATTTTTGAAATTTTTTAGGATTCTTTAAGAAGTCTATTAATTCAGCAACTTCTTCTTTTTCTTCATTTAATCCAGCAACATCAGTAAATCTTACTCTACCACCATCTTCACTTAACTTAGCTCTACTCTTTCCAAAATCCATTGAATTCTTATTTCCACCAGATATTTTAGAAAATAAATAAAATGTAGCAGCAATCAATAAAACAAATGGTACAACATTTACTAATATAGTAACTAAACTACTATTTTCAGGATTAGTATTTGTCACTACTTCAAATTCATTATTATCTGCATAAGATAATATTCTATCAATTACAGATTCACTTAATGGAACATTTACTCTAAATTCTTCATTCTTAGAATAATCTTTTAAAGTACCTGTAATATAATATACTCCAGCATTACTCTTTGGAGTTACTTCAATTTTATTTACTTTATCTTTACTTAACTCAGTAATTAATTCATCATAAGTTAACTTATTAACTTTAGTTTGTCCAATATTATAAAAAACTAAAGTACCTAATATAACCAAAATTAATACTAAATAAGGCATAGATTGTTTTGTTACATTATTTTTCTTCATAATATTCTCCTTTTTTTATGTACTTAACTATTATATCATAATTATCTTTGTTATAACAATCAAATTTACTCTTCTTTACTCCAGGTATCCATAATATAGTACCATTACTATCACACAATATAGGATAACCCTTTCTCAAATCTTTACTAACTTTTTCATCAATAAAAATTCTACTTACTTTCTTACTTCCATTCATATTCTTTACTAGAATAACATCACTATCTTTTTTATTTCTAACAATTAAAGGCATACATAAATCTTTACTATTAAGTTTAATAACATAATTACTTTTTTCATTTATATCATCAATCAATTTAATAACACCATAATTATCAACATATATATAATTATTTAAAACATATTCATAATCATTCGAAATCATCTTATTTTCAAAGCAAAACTCTAAATAACCATACTCTTTCTTTACAACTAAACCATTAGGTAAATTAATATACTTATTATCACTACTAATTAAACTAATTATATTATTAACATGATTTTTATTTATAATACTAATATTATTATTATATATTTCATAAAGTATTCTCTCTATAATTTTTTTCTTAATATAATTATCTAAACTAATAAATAAATCTAAATTTAGCTTATTATTCTTATAACATTTAATAAACTGTGAATTTACTATATTATTAACAAAATTATTTACTTCATTCATTTCTTCACTAAAATCCAAAAATTTTTCATTAACTAAACTATTCTCTTTTTTTAATACCGGTAAAATATCTAATCTTATTCTATTTCTAGTATATTTTTTACTATCATTACTTTTATCATAAACACATTTTAAATTATTATCACTAACATACTTTTGAATATCACTCTTAGTATAAAAAATCAACGGTCTAATAATTGTATAGTTATTATAATTACTAATCTTACTAAAACCTTTATAGCCACTTAAATTACTACCTCTAATTAATCTCATAATTATAGTTTCTACTAAGTCATCTCCATGATGAGCAGTAGCTAAAAACTTACTATTATATTTATCCATTACTTTAAAGAAAAAATCATAACGTTTCTTTCTCGCTTCATTTTCACTAAATTTATTATTTGTATAACTTTCTATTTTCATACCTTCAAAAGGTATATTATTATCTAAACAATATCTTTTAACAAATTCATATTCATAATCACTTTCTATTCTTAAATTATGATGAACATGAGCACAAATAACTTTATAATTATTATTTTTTAGTATATGTAAAAGAGCCATAGAATCAGGTCCCCCAGAACATGCAACAACTATAGCTTCATCTTTAATATTTAATTGTTTCAAAAAATCTAAACTCTTTTTCATAATATCACGAGTATATATTATAATATTTATATGAATTTATCAAGAAAATAATCATTTTTATGCTAATATAAAACTAGAAAAAAGAGTCAAAGTGAAAATATTTCTTCTTATTTTATTGTACTAACTAATTTAGTTTTACTAACTTTCTCAAAAAACATATCTTTCTTACTAAATACATATTTAATAAAATTCACAAAATAAAATAATATAATAAAAATACCAAATATAATAATAACAAAATCTTTAAAAATACTATCTAAATGAATATTTATAATAATATAATAACAAACAAATGGTATTAAAAAATATTCAAATAAAAATACTATTCTTCTTAAAAATAACCTAAAATAATTATTCTTATTATAATAATCAGTTACTTTAATATTTAAAAATCTTTGACCAATTGTAGAGCCATCAATAAATATTGGAATTATCATATAATATACAATTACTAATATATAAAACAAATATTTATAATGTATAAAACTATTAAATATAATAAATAATATTGTTAACAAACTTATATCTAATATCATCATTGTACTTCTTCTAAAACCACTTATTATTTTGCCTTTTTCTAAAGAAACTAAATTAATTTTATCTCTATCAGGTAATATTTTTATAATCGGTAAAGATACTAAATATCCTACTATTCCACCCAAAGTATTCAATATTAAATCATCAACATCAAACAATCTATATCCACGAGGATAAATAAAATATAAACCACTTAATTGTGTTAACTCAAAAAATAAACTTAATAAAAATGTATACAAAATAGTCTTCTTAAAACTACATTTAAAATAATATCTTAAATATATTCCAAATGGTAATGTTAAAAATATATTATAAACAGGAACATAAAAATAAGATTCTTTTAATGCATTTAAATATGTATGAATATTAGTAATAACAAGTGAAGTATTAGAAATAAAATCATAAATAAATTTAAAAGGTATTAACTGCACTCTAGGTATAGTAAGTTTAGCAACTTCACTAATTTTAGGTAAAGGCATTATTACTAAAAAATATGCACACATTAAATAAAGTACAAAAGAATAAATAATCAAAGTTTTTAAAAAAGATATAGAACCAAATTTATGATATTCTATTAATACAAATGGAATACTAATAAAAAACGCAATAAGTGGAAAACATATTATTGCGATTTTTATTACATCAATATAGCTACTCATAATACCACATCCATATTAAGTATATAATACGAAAGTGACAATAAAGTGACTATTTATTTAAAATTCTAATAGAGTTTAATATTGTTAAAACTGTTACTCCAACATCAGCAAATACAGCTTGCCACATAGTAGCAATACCAAATAACCCTAATGATAAAAATAATATTTTAATACTTATAGCAAAAATTAAATTTTGTTTTATAATTTTACCAGTAAACTTAGACATTTTTATAGCTGTTTCAATCTTAGAAATATCATCATTAACTATTACAACATCACTAGCTTCTATAGCAGATTCACTACCAATATTTCCCATAGAAATACCAACATGACTTAAACGTAATGTAGGAGCATCATTAACACCATCTCCAACAAATGCAATTATTTTATCATTTTTCTTAATTTCTTCTTCGACTATTTTATATTTATCTTGAGGTAATAACTCATAACTAACATCTGTAATACCTACTTTTTTAGCAATTTCTAAAGCTTTATTTTTAGAATCACCAGTCAACATTCTAGCATTAATATTATTATCTTTTAAATAACTAATTAAATTATCTACATTATCTTTAATATTATCAGTAACAAATATCTTAGATATACATTTGTCATTTAAACTAACATAAAGAATTGCATTATCATCTAAAGTATTACAAAAATTATAATTACCAATACGAATTAAATCTTTATCTATTTTAAATTCTATACCTCTTCCTTTATATTCTTTAAATTCTTTAACGTCATCACTATTAGAATTAATATTTATCAAACTTAACATACTTTTAGCAATAGGATGATTACTTAACTGTTCTCCTTTAACTATAATAGTCTTAATATATTTTTCACTATATTTTTTATCTAAAATTTCTATTCTTAAATTTTCAAATTTACCTGTAGTAATAGTACCAGTTTTATCAAATATTATTTCATTTACATTTTTTAAAGTATCTAAATAATTACTTCCTTTAATAAGTATACCTTTCTTACTACAAGCACCTATACCAGCAAAATATGATAATGGAACAGATATAGCTATAGCACATGGACAAGATATAACTAAAAATAATAAACTACGATACAATAAATCATGCATAGGAATATTAGTAAATATACTTCCTAAAACTATAATTAATATAGATAATACAATTATAATAGGAGTATATATTTTAGCCGCTTTACTGACAAAAGTTTCAGTTTTTGCTTTTTTACTACTAGCATTTTCAACAAGCTCCAATATTCTATTTACAGTACTATCTTTATAATTACTTGTAACTTCAATTTCTATTAATCCTTCTTCATTTATCATTCCAGATATAGCATTATTTCCTTTTTCTAACGTTAATAAGGTACTTTCACCAGTAATTGCTGCCTGATTAACTCTAGCACTTCCTTTTATAACTATACCATCTAAAGGTATTTTTTCACCATCTTTAACTACAATAATATCGTGAACTTTTACTATACTAGGATCAACTTTCTTAATATCACTCTTAATTTTTAAATTTGCAAACTCTGGTTTTATATTCATAAGTTCCGTAATAGAATTTCTTGACTTATTAACAGCCATACTCTCCAATAATTTACCAAATTCATATAATATAATTACCATTAATCCTTCATCATATTCACCTATTAAAAAAGCACCAACACAAGATATAAAAACAAGTAAGTTTTCATTAATAGTTTTACTTCTAACTAATAATTTTAAAGCATTCATAAAAGTTTTATAAAGTAAAATAACATACGCAATAATCAACAATATAATCTTAATATTTTTATTTATAGGTAAAAATACTCCTATCAAACCTATAATAGTTCCAACTAACAAATATATAATCCTATTTTTATTATTATCATGATCATTATCTTCACTAACTATATATGAATCTATTTCTACACTCTTTATAATAGAATTAACATAACTAAATACATCACCATCATAATCAGTTTCAACAATAACTAAACTTCTAGCAAAATTAACAGACGCATTATTTATTTTATCATCTTTATTTAATTTTGCTTCTATTTCTCTAGCACAATTTGCACAATCTAAATTTTTAATTATATATTTATATTTCTTCAATATGTTCACACCCCATTCTAAATATTTTTTCAACATGATCATCTGCTAAATAATAGTATATTTCTTTTCCGATTTTTTCATACTTTATTAATTTAGAATCTTTAAGGATTCTAAGTTGGTGAGAAACAGCAGATTGACTCATTTCAACATGTTTTACTATTTCACCAACATTAAATTTACCATTTAATAAAACATTCATTATTTTAACTCTAGTAGAATCACCAAACATTTTAAATAATTCTGCCAAATCTATTAATTTATCATCACTTAATAAATTCATATAACCTCCTTATCATATGAATAATTGTTCATATATTAATATTATATAATAAAAAAAATATTTTGTACATAAAAAAATATAGATATTTCTATCTATAAATAAATTATTCAGTATATTTATTAATCTTTTGTTTAGTAATTGATGAATAATCATTATTCTTTTCATTTTCACGATTTTCATAAGTCCAATATTCATTATACTTTCTTATTTTACCATCAGAAATAGAATAATATCTTAACAATAACATTGCTGTTCTTAAATAAAACAATCGAGTTTTATTATTTACTTCTTCATTCATAAGTAATAAATCAGTCATAACACTTTCTACTGTAATTTTTTCATTATTATTAAATGCTTTAAAAAAACAATTTTCTATAAAATCAATAATTATTGTTGGAGAAAATTTAAAATTCTTGCCAAAATCTTTACTAGTTGTCATATCACCTAACAAAATGCAAAAAGCAAGTTTTTCTTTTTCATTTTCACAAAATTTTATACCATATTGTTCTTCTAATTCTGTTATTTTCTTTTCAATTATAAAGTATTTTGAATTTTTAGCTAATTCAGCTATAAATTTTTTCGTTGACATTTAACACTCCTCCTTCATTAGCAGTATGTATGATACCATGTTCATTATTAAAAATCAAATTTATATATAAATGAATATTCACCAATTAACTAAAAAAAATTATTTAAACAAAAACTCAGAAAGAATACCTTTCTGAGAAAATTTGAAACATATTAACGTTTTGAGAATTGTGGTGCTCTACGAGCTTTTTTAAGACCATATTTTTTACGTTCTTTAACTCTAGGATCACGAGTAATAAATCCTTCAGCTTTAAGAATTTTTCTATAAGAACCTTCATTTGCTTCATTTCCAGCATCTGCTAATAATAAAGCTCTTGTAATACCTAATCTAATAGCTCCAGTTTGTCCAGAGTATCCTCCACCTTTAACAGTAACTGTAATATCAAAAGTTTTTTCATTATTTGTTACAACTAAAGGTTGCATTAAATCCATAACTAAAGTTGGGAATGGCATATATTCATTAACATCTTGTCCATTAACTATAATTTTACCAGTACCTGGTACCATTCTTACTTGAGCAACTGAAGTTTTTCTTCTTCCTGTAGCACTAAACATTTTCTTTTCCATATATACTTAACCTCCTAATCAATAGTTATACTAACTGGTTTTTGAGCACTATGTTTATGATCTGCACCAGCATAAACAAATAATTTTTTAGAAGTACTTCTTCCTAATCTATTATGAGGAAGCATACCTTTAACTGCTCTTTCAACCATTTCAACTGGATATTTTTCTATCATAGTTTTAGCATTACGTTCTCTTAATCCTCCTGGAAATCCAGAATGATTATAATACATTTTGTCTTCTAATTTGTTTCCTGTTAATTTAACTTTATCAGCATTAACAATAATTACGTAGTCTCCACAATCAATATGAGGTGTAAAAGTTACTTTATGTTTACCTCTTAATAAATTTGCTGCTTTAGTAGCAACTCTACCTAATGGTAAATCAGTAGCATCAATTACATACCAATCACGTTTAACTGTTTCCTTTTTTTCCATATATGTTTTCATATTTTTTCCTTTCACCATCCGTATTTCATTTAACTTCCCACATCAAATAAAAAACAGATAAATAAAATGTACCATTTAAAATTATATGGTACTAAATCAAATTTGTCAAACAATTTTACTAAAATTATTAAAAAAATTGCTATTTATTACATATATTATATAATAATCTTATGGAGGAATTAAAAATGAATGAATTAAACATACCAAATCATGTAGCAATAATAGTAGATGGAAATGGAAGATGGGCAGAAGAAAGAGGCCTAAATAGAAGTAAAGGGCATGATGAAGGATTAAAAAATTTAAAAAAGATATCAGACTATATTTTAACTAAAGGAGTTAAATATCTATCATTATTTGTATTTTCAACAGAAAACTTTAAAAGAGAAAAAAAAGAAGTAAATCATTTAATGACATTGTTCAAAAAAACTTTCAAAAAAGAAAGCAATTACTTTCTAAAAAAGAATATAAAAGTAATATTTTCAGGTTCTAAAGAAAATTTAGATAAATCTATTATTAAAGTAATAAATGAAACTACAGAAATAACAAAAAACTGTACTAAAGGTATATGTAATATATGCTTAAATTATGGAGGTCAACAAGAAATAATAGATGCCGTAAATAAAATATTAAAAAGTAATATAAAAGAAATAAACAAAGAAGAATTCAATAAATACTTATATCAAGATATACCACCAATAGATCTAATGATACGTACAAGTGGAGAACAAAGAATTAGTAACTTTATGCTATATCAATTAGCATATGCTGAATTATATTTTACTAATACTTATTTTCCTGCATTTACCGAAAATGATTTCGACGAAGCATTAATAAATTATAATAAACGTAATAGACGTTTTGGAAATGCAAAAAGCAATATTAAATAGAATTATCTATTTTTTATTTTGAAATCAAATAAATATATAATATTATAACAAACGAAAAAATGATACATTATAAATGTATCAAATCATCATTATATTGAACATTAACATTCTCTAAAGTATCATCATTAGTATTATAATCTGGAGAAGTATTAATTATAACAAAAAATAATAAAATCGATATAATTAAAATGATTAAACTATAAACCATACCACCAATACTTAAACCAAACCCAATACCATACTTTCCACTATCTTTTTTATATTTAAAAGAATAAATTATACTTATAATACCTGGTATAAAACATACTACATTAAATAAAAGAGCACTTATAATACAAACTATACCCAACATAAAACTAATTTCTTTATTAGCATTATATAAAAGATTACCACAATTAATACAATACTTATTGTTTATATTATTATTAAAACCACACTTATTACAATTCATTCTAAACCTCAAAATTAATTTCTATATTTTCTTTAGGAACGAATTTTCTATATTTAACACCACATACATCAAATATCTTTTTACTAACTATTGTAGCATCAGTTCCATGATATTTATCAGATAAATAAATAACTTCTTTTATACCACTTTGTACTACAACTTTAGCACATTCATTGCACGGAAACAATGTAACATACAATTTACTACCTACTAAATTACTTCTACTTCCGGCATAATTTAATATTGCATTTAATTCAGAATGGCATACATAAAAATATTTTGTATTAACTGCATCTCCTTCTCTATCCCATGGAAATACATCATCTTTATATCCATTAGGAGCTCCGTTATATCCCATAGATAATATTCTATTATCATTACTAACTATACATGCTCCAACTCTAGTATTAGGATCTTTACTTCTCATACTAGAAAGCATAGCAACTCCCATAAAATATTCATCCCAACTTAAATAAGATTTATTTTGTTTATTAATTTTTTTCATGATTACTCATCCCCACTCTAAGTATATAATGCTAATAAATATTAAACAAGAAAAAAAAGAAACTGGTTGACACCAGTAAATTATTAAATCATTTCTTTTTTTCTTTTTATAAAATAAAACACCATAATTGCATTCACAATAATCTGTGACATATGTATCCGCAATAATATCCACTTTACTTTGTTCATCTTTAGACATAGTTAAATAAGTTATAAAATTAGGGTTAAGATAAGGCAACCCAGTTTATTTATTTTTTTCAGTAAAAACCAATTCCCCAGTATTCTCATAAATTTTTTTTATATAATTTAACGCTACTTTTGGTAAATACGAATATGATTTATTATTCAACAAAATATTTATATCATTTTTTTATTTTTAATAATATCAAACCAAAAGAAATAAAACAAATTATTAATATTGAAATAGAAACTACTTTTTTACTACTAAACTTCATATCTACGTCTCTTACAATTACTGTCTATCATAATCGAATCATATCAAAAAAAGTGATATATTTCAATCACCATTTCTCATTTTTTAAATAATCTATTTATCTCTAACTCTAGCATTAAATTTATTTTCAACATTAATTATAATATTATTAAATAATACCATAACTTCATCTTCAGTTAACGTACGATTATTATCTCTAAATACTAATTTATATGCAATACTCTTTTTATTTTTTTCAATTTTATCTCCAACATATAAATCAAATACAGATAAATCAACTAATAATTTTCCACCAATTTTCTTAATCAATTTTTCAATTTCTATACTGTTAATATCTTTATCAACAACAAATGCTAAATCTTTTTCTATAGATGGAAACTTAGGAATATCCTTATAACTCATTCTAGTTGGATGCAAACTCAATAATTTGTCTAAATCTATTTCAAAAACAAATATATCTTTCTTACTAACATTAGGGTGTAATTTACCTATTATTCCTAACTTTTTACCTTGTACGTTTATATTAGCACTTTGTCCAGGATGTAATTCATCTGGTAAATCAGATTCTGTATCTAAACTATATCGACCACCAAAACCTAAATAATCTAATAATTCCTCTACTACACCTTTTAATATATAAAAATCTACATTAACTTTATTAATACCTTCATAATAATTACCAGACATTAATATAGCAAGTTTATTACTTTCTTTATAAATACCATCTTCTTTATAAAATGATTTACCTATTTCAAATATAGAAATATCACTATTATTTCTAGCATTATTATAATCATATATTTGTTTCAAAGAATAAAGCAAACTATATCTTAAAGTATTTCTATCTTCACTCATAGGATAATCTAAAGACACTTCAGTAAAATCATCTACAGTATATTTATGAACTTCTGTAATAGGAATTAAAGAATAAGATAAAGTTTCATTTAAACCTAAATCAGCCAATTTTCTTTTTATAGCTCTTTTAGTTTTATCATAATAACCTAGTTTAGATTCAAATATAGGTAATTTACCTTCTATTTTATCCATACCATATATTCTACCTACTTCTTCTATTAAATCTTCTTTAATCTTAATATCTAATCTTCTAGTAGGTACAATTACACTTAAATAATCTTTATTATCTTGAACATCAAAACCTAATGCTTTAAATATCTCAATTACTTCTTCAAGACTTATATTTATACCTAATACTTTATTAATTTTTTCTATAGTAATATCTATAGTCTTACTATTTTTATCTACATTATCATAAATAACTGTATTACTTAAAATACTAGCATTAGCATATTTATTTAATAATGTGCAAGCTCTATCAATAGCCATATAAGTTCTATTTGGATCAATACCCTTTTCAAATCTATTACTTGCCTCACTTCTTAATATTTTTTTAGAAGTTTTACGTATTTTAACACTATCAAATATAGCAGACTCTATAATAATATTCTTAGTAGTATTCTCTACCTCTGTAGATAAACCTCCCATAACTCCAGCAAGACCAACAGCTTCATTATCATTAGCAATAATAATATCTTCACTAGATAAAATTCTTTTATTATTATCTAATGTAACTAGTTCTTCACCCTCTATAGCATTTCTTACAATTATCTTATTACCTAATCTATCTGCATCATAGAAATGTAAAGGTTGACCAGTTTCTAACATTACATAATTAGAAATATCAACAACATTATTTATTGGTCTAATTCCACTTGCTATTAATCTGTTTTTTATAAAATCTGGACTCTCTTTTATTTCAACATTAATAACTTTTTTTGCTAAAAACAAATTACAATCATCAGTTTTTACATCCACTTTAAATACATCATTAACATTATCTTTTAATGTTTCATATTTTAAATCAATATCTTTTACTTCCTTCTTGTAAATAGCTCCTAATTCGTAAGCCATACCTAGAATACTTAATAAATCTCCTCTATTACTAGTTAATTCAAAATCAATTATTTCATCGTCTAAACCTAATGCTTCTATAGGATCTCCACCTATTTCTACATCATCATTTAATTCATGTATTCCATTCTTATCTTTTTCACTTAAAAATTTATTATCTAATCCTAATTCTTGAATTGAACATAACATTCCGTTGCTTTCTACCCCACGAATAACACCACGTTTTATTTCACCACCAGGTAATATTGCTCCAGGCAATGCAACTATAACTTTTATATCTTTACGTACATTAGGAGCTCCACAAACAATATTTAATACTTCACTACCTACGTCAACTTTACATACATGTAAATGATCACTGTCAGGATGATTATCACATTCAATTACTTTACCAATTATTAAATTAGAACAATTAATCAAACTACTAGCACTATCATATTCATTACCAACATTAGTCATATCTTCTGCAATTTGTTTAATAGTTAAATCACTAGGTAAATCAATATAATCACTAACAAATTTTCTACTTAATAACATATTAATCTTCATCCTTTCTATCAAACTGATTTAAAAATCTAATATCATTTCCATATATAGTTCTAATATCTGGAATTCCATATTTAAACATAGCAAATCTATCTAAACCAGTACCAAATGCAAAACCTTGATAAACACTACTATCATAACCACACATTTCAAGTACATTAGGATGTACCATACCAGCACCTAATACTTCAATCCAACCAGTTTGTTTACATAAATTACATCCTTTACCACCACATTTAAAACAAGTAACATCTACTTCCACACTTGGTTCTGTAAACGGAAAGAAACTAGGTCTAAATCTAACTTTAGTTTTTTCACCTAATATTTTCTTACAAAATAATTCTAAAGTTCCTTTTAAATCAGCCATAGAAATATCTTTATCAATAACTAATCCTTCAATTTGCATAAATTGATGACTATGAGTTGCATCTTCATCTCTTCTATAAACCTTGCCAGGACAAACTATTCTTAAAGGCCCTTTATCAGTGTTAGCTTCCATTGCTCTAACTTGTGCTGTAGAA
Organism: uncultured Bacilli bacterium; assembly: GCA_934086185.1. Taxonomy (GTDB): domain Bacteria; phylum Bacillota_I; class Bacilli_A; order RF39; family UBA660; genus UMGS1124. Next base: position 40,556 of record CAKOHW010000003.1, on the reverse strand, counting down.
GTTTGACTTCTAATTAAAAACTTTTCATATTCATCTTTTAAATAAAAAGTATCTTGAGCATCTCTAGCAGGATGTCCTTTTGGTAAATTTAATTTCTGAAAACAATTTTCATCACTTTCAATTTCTGGTCCATCATAAACTGTATAACCCATAGAAGTAAATATATCTTCGAACTCTTCTTGTATTCTTGTCATAGGATGTATACTTCCTCTTTTAACTTTTTTACTAGGTAAAGTAACATCTATTCTTTCACTTTCTAACTTATTATTAATTTCTTTTAATTCAATATCATTCATAATTTTAGAATAAGCTTCATTGAATTTAGTTTTTAATTCATTTAATTTTATACCAAAATCTCTTTTTTCATCTTTTGGTATTTCCTTTATTAATTGTTGTAATAAAGTTATTTTGCCAGACTTACCAATATATTTGTTTTTAATATCCTCTAAAAGTTTCTTATCAGTTATATTGTTAAACAAATCTTTAATTTCATTTAATACTTCACTTATCTTATCATTATACATAATAATCTTTCCTTTCATATAAAAACAGTGCCATCCATAAAGGACGAAACACTGTATAATTCCGCGGTACCACCTTTGTTCTAGTAATAAAACTAGCACTCATATCTTTAACGCAAGATCTACGATTAACACTCCTATGTTGAAACTTCTTTTATATTATCTTTAAATTGCTCTCAGCCAATGACAATTTTTCTCTTTAAAAGACATTATATAAAATACTAGACATAATCAATGTATTACAAGTGTTATTCTAACACACTATTATATATCATTCAAGCATAAAAATATTTTTCTACAAAAAAAGAGAATATCTCTATTCTCAATTTTACATTACAAAAAATGCCAATGCGATTACAAGAACAAAAGCTGCTAATAAGAATTTCCAAATATATTTCATATATTCTTTATAGCTAATGTTTAAATATCTTAAACCAACAAATAATATTGCACTTGCTGGAGTAATAAATGACATTAAACCATAAGTAGATTGTAATATAACTGAAACAACTTTTAAGTTATTTGGATATAATTCATAGAAATTATAATATAGTAAATTAACAGTATATTGATAATCAGCATTAAATAATCCAGCAAACATACCTGAAACTAAACTATTAAATACATTAAATTTAGTAGTCAATATTTTATTTGCTATAGTAGGTATAACTGGGAATACAACAGTTAATACTAAAATGCTATAACTTAATATTACTAACATTACTAATTTACTAACTTTTTTAACACCTTCAGAAATTGATTCAACAAAATTATTAATATTAACTCTATAACATAATTGTAATATTAACATAGTTATAATCATTACTATTTGCATAGTAATTAATGTCCAATTACCAAATTCTTGTAATTGACTACCAAAAATATAACTAAATATAGGTGCACCAAATAGTTTAAATTCTATAAACCAATTATAAGCATCAGTAAACCAAGATACATTAAATACTGTAGTCCATGGTAAATATGCTAATATAGAAACTATTAAAAGTAATATACCAACTATAACTAATGGAATAATATTTGCATTTTTACTATCTACATCTTTATTTTCAAATAAATCTATACTATCAGTAACAACAACTTCTTCTTTAGTTTCTTTTTGTGATTTCTTAGTTTTTGTAGATTTAACTTTAGCTACTTTAACTGTATTTTTTCTTAAATATAATACATTAAATAAAGTATAAATAACAAAAATTACTAAGAAGAATGCTATTTTAGTTTTTAAACGATAGTTATAATCTAATTGAAAATATTGAACATTCATTCCAACTATTTTTGTACTAACTATAGATCCTAAAATACCAACTAATATTGCTCCAAAAGTAGTAACAAATGTTGACATTTTATTCATACCAGCTTTATCTAATATAGTTATAATAAATGGTATAAATGCAATTATAACATATTGTTCATTAGTAATACTTGATAATACAGCAATTATAAAACTAATTATTACTGAAAAAATTATTTCCTTTCCTTTAATTTTTTCTGCTATTGAACTTGTTAGTTTTTGATAAGCATCTAATTTAGATAAGAATTGATAAAATGCTCCAAGAACAAAAATGAATGTAGCCATCATAAAGAAATAATATATTGTAGTTGCTAATCCATCAGTAAATAAATCAAATATACCCATTCTTGTTATTTCACCAACTGCATACTTACCAGTACTAAAATCAGCTTTTGGTATTATCCATGTTAATAAGAAACAAATCAAAACCATACCAAGAGACATTTTTAGTAAATCATATTTTTCACTTCTTAAAACTACTATAGAAAGTAAAAATAATAAACCTAGTAAATCTAAATAGTATAATGATGTAAATAAACCAACAATCAATGACAAAACTCCTGCAATTGCAAGAATCAATTGACTCTTTTTCATTCTCTAACCTCCTCATGACCATTATAGCATAATTTAACAGATTTATAGTTATTTTCACCAAAATTTCTCAAAAAATAACAAAAAAATCCATTTTTATTCATCATAAACATAAAAAAATGAAAAAAACGTACAAAAAGTACGTCAAACTTTAATTTCTATTTTTCATTGTTGGAAATAAAATTACATCTCTAATAGATTCTTGTTCAGTAAATAACATACATAATCTATCTATTCCATACCCTATACCACCAGCAGGAGGCATACCATATTCTAATGCTTCAATGAAGTCCATATCTATATCATTTGCTTCATCATTTCCTAAATTTCTTTCTTTTAACTGTTCTGTAAATCTTTCTAATTGATCTATCGGATCATTTAATTCAGTATAAGCATTAGCAAATTCTTTACCACCTATAAATAATTCAAATCTATCAACAAATCTAGGATCTTCTGGATTTTTCTTAGTTAAAGGAGAAATTTCTACTGGATGTCCATAAAGGAAAGTTGGTTGAATTAATGTTTCTTCAACATATTTTTCAAAGAATAAATTAATTATATGTCCAACATTTTGTTGATGCTCTAATACTTCAATTCCATGTTCATCTGCTAACTTCATCGCTTCTTCTACTGTCATATCTTTCTTAAAATCTATTCCAGTTTGTTCTTTTATTGCATCAACCATACTAATTCTCTTCCATTCACCGCTTAAATCAATATGGTCACCACACCAATCATATTCATATTTTCCAACTACATTTTTAGCAATGCTCTTAAACATATTTTCTGTTAATTCCATCATGCCTTCTAAATCGGAATATGCTAAATATGCTTCCATTAATGTGAATTCTGGATTATGTTTTGGATCCATTCCTTCATTTCTAAACACTCTACCTATTTCATATACAGCTTCCATACCACCAACTAATAATCTCTTTAATGGCAATTCTAATGCAATACGTAAATACATATCTAAATCTTGAGTATTATGATGAGTAACAAAAGGTCTTGCACTAGCTCCAGTTAATAAAGTAGTTAAAACTGGTGTTTCAACCTCAGTAAATCCACGCCCATCCATAAAATTTTGTATACATCTAATTATTTTAGGACGCATAAATGCAATATTTTTAGAATCTTCATTCATAATTAAATCTACATAACGTCTTCTATATCTTTCTTCAATATCAGTTAATCCATGAAATTTTTCAGGTAATGGTCTTAAAGATTTTACTAAATGAGTATATTCTAAACATTTCAAAGTTATTTCACCTGTTCTAGTTTTCATAACTTTTCCACGTACACCAACTATATCTCCTAAATCAGCACTCTTAAATAAATTATAAACATCTTCACCTACATCATTAATAGATATATATACTTGCATCTTACCTGTTTTATCTTGTATAGAAAAGAATGATGCCTTACCCATCTTTCTAATAAACATAATTCTACCAGCAACAGTAAATTCATCATTAATATTTTCAAATTCATCATGTTCTACATCTTTATATTTTTCAGTTATTTCAGAATTATAAGCAGTTCTTTCAAATCTACTCCCAAATGGATCCATTCCCATTTCACGTATCTTTTCTGCTTTTTCTCTTCTTACTATTTCTTGATCCGTAAATTCACGCATAAAATAATCAACTTCTTTCGCTCACTAGTATATCGAGATTTTAATAAAAAATCAATAAAATTATTTTTTTACAAATGGTTTATATTCATACAACTCTGAATTATTAAGAGAATCAGATTTTTTTATCAACAATTCTTCAACATCATTAGCAGTAATTTTTTCAAATGCATTTAAAAGTTTAATATCAGCTGTCCATTTTCTAAAACCTTGAGATATAAATAGATACCCTCTTCCAAAATCATGTATACCTCTACACAATATACCAGGAGTAGGAAAAACTAATGGTGTAAAAAATAATCCAACATTCGTATTTTTATATTTTTTATCCATAAATTTTGGCAAATAACCATCATGTAAATGTCCACTCACTACTAAATCAGTTACATTTTTAAAATCAGGAATAGCACTTAATACTTTACCATCAACAATTTGTAATGGAGAATGTGTCAATAATATATTGTAACAATCTTTTGCCATATTAAATCCAGTTTTAATATAATCTTCAATAAAATCATCAATTACTTTATCGTCATTTATTTTTTGATAACTATTAAGTTTAGGATTAAAACCAAAGAAAGTAGTTTTACCAAAAGATATACTTTCATTATTTAAAAAATAAACATTTTTTATCTTATTTAAAGAATCAAAATACTTTAAAGCACTCAAATTAGTATTATCATTAGATAATCTATTTTTAAAATTACTAGGACTAAAATCACTTATCTCATGATTACCTGGTATCATAATAACAGGACATATTTCTGCTAATGATCTAATAATATTCTCAAAAAAATCTTTTTCACTACTATAATCTAAAAAAGACATAGTTTCTATCATATCACCAGGCATAAGTATATAATCAGGTTTAACTTCTTGAGCATATTTTATTAACAATAAAAATAATTCTTTATTAACAGATGGTTGAAAATGTATATCAGAAGCAATTAATAACTTAGAACAATCATCACTAATAAAATAAGGTGAAGTTATCTCGCAATTTTGTACGAAAAATTTATTTTTATAATCCATAATATCAACCTCTATAAATAATTATAACAAATATATAATATATTACAAATAAACACATATATTTAAATGAGGTGACAAAAATGAACGGAACATATTATCAAAATCCGACTTTTCCTACTGCTACTTCAAATAACTATCAAGACAACATAGTTCCAGTAGGACAACAAGACTTGCCAATGGAACAAAGTTACATAGAAAACATACTAAGACTAAATAAAGGTAAAAAAATAAAAGCCTATGTATCTTACCCCGACTCTATAGATTGGAAAGATTCAGTATACACAGGAATCATAGAACAAGCAGGTAGAGATCACTTAATAGTAAGTGATCCGTCAACAGGAAAATGGTACTTAATTTTAATGATTTATTTAAACTATGTAGAATTTGAAGAAAGAATAAACTATTCAATATAAAAACTAAAAAATACATAAATATTCTTTACTTATGTATTTTTTATTATATATATTTTAATAAATTATTTCTTTCATCATCTAACTTAGTTTTATTACCATGTCCAGGATAAATAGTATAATTAATATCTGACTTTAACAATGCTTTTATACTTTCTTTCATAGCATTCATATTTCCACCAAAATCTACTCTACCTATTGCACCCTCAAATACAAAATCTCCACTAAACATAATATCATCAAATATAAAACTAATAGAATCCATAGTATGTCCAAAATTATCAACTACTTTAAAATTAAAAGATCCAACAGTTATTTCATTATTATCAATTGTTTCTTTACTATACAATGGAACATTATAATAATTAATACATTCATTTAAAGCACCCATATGATCAAAATGTTTATGAGTTAAAAGAATACCAACTACATTTAAATTTGTACTATTCTTTATTAAATTAAAATCATCTCCAGGATCTATTATTAATGCCTCACTATCTTTTTCCAATATATAACAATTAGTATGTAACATACCTACTATAACTCTTTTTATTTTCATGAAAATCACCTACAAATATTTTACAATATTTTAATACTTTATGCTATAATTAATCTAGGTGATAATATGAAGTGGATAATCTTAATAATTATTTTAGCAATTTTAATAATTATAAGTGCAATAATAATAACATATATTTTTAACTATAATAAATTACAATCTATGAATATAAAAATAAATGAATCAGAACATATAATAGATGAAGAATTAAGAAATAAATATGATTTAATAATGAAAAGTTCAAATATAATAAATAAACTTCTAAAAAAAGAAATAACATATTTCAAAGAATTAGAAAAAATTAAATCAGATCAAATATCAAATTTTGAAATGGATAGAAAAATTACAGAAGGTGAAAATTTAATCGCAAAAGTAAAAAGTGATCACAAATCATTAGATGATAATGAAGAATATAATGAAATAGTTAACTCATTAAAAGATAGTGATGAAATCTTAGAAGCAGCTAAATCATTTTATAATAAATACACCACAGAAATTAACTTAATAATTAAAAAATTTCCAACAAATTTAATAGCAAAAATACACAAAATTAAATTAAGAAACTATTTTGATGGTAAAAATATGTTTGATGATGAAATTAAAGATTTTAAACTTTAATTTTTTCTTTATTATTTAATAAAATATTAGTATAATATTTGAATAAAAAGGTTGTGATTATTACATGTCAAAGAAAAAGAAAAAAAATAAAAAGAATACAAAAAACAAAAAAACTACCAAAAATAACATAAATAATATAGATAAAATAAAGAAAGAAATAGATAATAAAAAAATAGAATCGGAAAATACAAAAGAAATAATTAATAAAACTGAAAAAATTAACAATAATAAAAAACTAAATATTTTTAAACAAAAATTCAATATAAATATAGTTTTCATGTTTTATATAACATTACTATTCTCAGAAATTACATTTAGAGCATTAGTAACAAACAAATTATTTCCAATAACATTCATATATGTATTGATATATTTAGTACCAATCTCTGTACTATTATCAATAATAACATCATTATTTAATGATAAAGTAAATAAAATAATAACAAAAATATTATTATTTATAATATGGTTCATATATGCACTAAATGTTGTATTCAAATCAAAATTTGGAGTATTCTTCTCAATAGATACATTAGGTTTATCTAATCAAGTAACATCATTTATGAGTGATGCCTTTAAAACTATATATGATAATATATTTAAAATGATTTTATTACTTATACCATTTATATTATCATTCTTTATAAAAGATAATATAAGTTATATAAATAAGAATAAAAAGAACATTATTAAATACATAATAATATTAATACTTTCAACTATTATATTTTATGGAACATTATTTATAAAAAACAAAAAACAATACTCGATTTATAATTTATATTTTAATATTTCTAATAATTCATTATTAATAGAAAAAACAGGAGTATCTATTGCAACTAATTTAGAATTTAAAAACTTAATATTTAAGTTTAAAGATAAAAATATAAACATTACAGTTTCTAATATTAAAAACGATAATAAAAAAGATGAAAAAGATAACAAAGAAGAAATAAAATATAACGTAACTAACATAGATTTTGACAAATTATCAAATAAAACATATGATAATAAATTAATAACAATGAATAATTATTTTAAAAATAGTGAACCAACTAATCAAAATAAATATACTGGAAAATATAAAGGCAAAAATTTAATATTATTTATGGCTGAAAGTTTTAATTCTTTTGCAATTTCAAAAGAACTAACTCCAACACTATATAAATTAACTAATGAATCATTCGTATTTGAAAACTACTATTCACCAGTAATATTAAGTACTATAGGTGGAGAATTTCAAGAATTAACAGGTTTATATCCTCACATTAGTTTACTTAGTAATGTATGGAGAAAAGGAACTAATTATTATGAATATGGACTAGGTAATGTATTTAACAATGAAGGATATTTAGTAAACGCATACCATAATAATCAATATAATTTTCAAAACAGAAATAAATATTTAAATGCTTTGGGATTTAATAATTATATTGGTTGTGGTAATGGCTTAGAAACAAAAATTAATTGTAATATATGGCCACAAAGTGACACAGAAATGATTGAAGCAACAATAAATGATTATAAAGACAGTAAAATTCCTTTTATGACATACTATGTAACTGTAAGTGGACATATGTCATACGATTGGAATAATGCAATGAGTAAAAAGTACAAAGATAAAGTTCAAGATTTAAATTACCCAGAAAACGTAAAAGCATATATTGCAACTCAAATAGAATTAGATAATGCATTAAAAACACTAATAGACAAATTAGAAAAAGAAGGCATATTAGATGATACAGTTATTGCATTAGTAGGAGACCATTATCCATATGATTTATCAATCAATGATATAAATAAAGCATCTTCATATACAAGAGATGATACTATTGAAATAAATCATAGTAATTTCATATTATGGAATAACAAAACAAAAAAAACTACTATTAAAAAAATAGGCAGTCAAATTGACGTTTTACCAACGATATTAAATTTGTTTGGAATAAATTATGATTCAAGATTAATAATTGGTAAAGATATATTATCAGATAGTGAAGGATTAGCAATATTTAATAATAATAGCTGGGTTAGTGATAAAGGTAAATATTTTGCTTCAACTAACACATTTATTAAAAATGATGAAAATGATACAAATGACTATACTGAATATATTAAAACAATTAACAACGAAGTAAACAATAGAATAAATATGAGTAAATACATACTTGAAAAAGATTACTATAGATATTTATTTGAAAACACTAAAAAAGAGTAACTATTAAAGCTACTCTTTTTTTGAACGAATTAGTGCTAAACTAACCAACCCTTAGCAATATTTTATTCTTGCTACTATAAATATATTACTTTACACATTTATTTTCAATAAGTTGAAACTAGATTTACACTATCAATTTACACTCAAATATACAAAAAGAGAAGTTATTTAACTTCCCAATCAATTTTTTCTTTACCATTACGTTCTAAAATTTCATTAGTTCTACTAAATGGTCTGCTTCCAAAAAAGCCATATCTAGCACTAAAAGGACTAGGATGTGCACTTTCAATAACATAATGTTTAGGATTAGTAATCAATTCTTTCTTACCTTTAGCAAAATTACCCCACAAAATATAAACTACAACATCATCTTTTTTTTCGATTCTTTTAATAATTTCATCTGTAAAATCTTGCCAGCCCAAATTTTTATGGCTTGCTGGACAATCTTTTTTAACCGTTAATACACTATTTAATAGTAAAACTCCTTCTTTAGCCCAACAAGTTAAATCACCTTTTTTACTAGGAACAATGCCTAAATCATCATATAATTCTTTATAAATATTTTGTAAACTAGGTGGTAGCTTAGGACACAAAACACTAAATGATAATCCATGAGCCTCACCTACTCCATGATATGGATCCTGTCCAACTATTACAACTTTAACATCTTTATATGGTGTTAATTTAATAGCATTAAATACGTTTTGTTTTATTGGAAAACAAGTATCACGTCTATATTCTTCATTTACTCTAATTATTAAATTTTTGAATTTTTCCGATTCAAATATATCTTTTAAAACAATATCCCAATCATTACCTATATGCATTACATCACCTACTTATGATAAGTTTCATTATTTAATATTTTAAAACTTCTATAAATCTGTTCTAATAATATTCCTCTAAATACTCCATGTGGAAAAGTCATATCACTAAATGATAATGAATAATTTGATCTATTCTTAACATCATTATCAATTCCATTAGAACCACCAATTACAAAAGTTATATCACTATAATTCATTAACCAATTATCTATCTTTTTGCTAAACTCTACACTATTTAATTTATTACCTTCTATTTCTAAAGTAACTACAAATTCCTTATTACTAATATTTTTAAGAATACTAATTCCTTCACTCTCAATACCACTATCTTTTAACTCAATTAAATTTATTTTATGATATTTATTAATTCTATTTAAATAATCATTAACAAATTCACTTACATACTTTTCTTTTAATTTTCCAACACATATTACTTTTATCATATATTAAAATTCTCCGTTTTTTCATTTTGTTTAGCAACACTATAATTACTAAAATCAACTCCATATTCTTTTAAAACTGATTTTAAAGTATCTATAGCAATTAAAGGTGTATTATTATCTTGACTTAAATGTGCCAAAACAACATACTTAGTATTATCACCTATCAATTTAGATAAATAGAAAGCGGAAGATTGATTTGATAAATGTCCTTTATCACTTAAAATACGTTGTTTTAACCATTGTGGTCTATTACCATGCATCAACATTTCTACATCATGATTACTTTCCATAACATACATAGTTTTATTTTTCAATTTATTAAAATATTTTGCATTAATATAACCCGTATCTGTTATATACACCAACGAAGAACTATCACTTGTAAATACATAACCAAATGATTCACTAGTATCATGACTAGTCTTTATAGTTCTTACTATAATATCTTCTAACTCTAATATACTATCTAATATTAAAATATTATCATAGCTATCTAAAAAATCTAAATCATCAATCATTTTTGCTCCTAAACATAAAATAGGATTGTATTTCTTTAAAAATATTTCTAATGCCCCTATATGATCTTTATGTGTATGTGTTAAAAATATATAATCTATATCATCAGGAGAAAGATTAAATTCACTTAATCTTTCTTTAATATATTTCATATTCATACCAGCATCAATTAAAATATTTAATTTCTTAGTTTGTACCAAAGTAGTATTTCCTTTAGAACCACTTGCCAAAACACTAACTAACATTTAAATATACTGTTACATGGATCTAAAACAGTTCCTCCTCTATAAGGATATCCTTTAAATACACCTAAATGTAAATGAGTACCAGTACTTCTTCCTGAATTTCCCATAGTACCTACTTGTTGACCTTTACTAACATTTTGTCCTACACTTACAATATATTTTGCTAAATGCATATAAATAGTATAATAATCATTACCATGACTTACAACAACATAATTACCATTAGAAGAATAATAACCTGCTTCACTTACAACACCATCTGCAACTGAGTAAATTGGAGATCCATATCCACAACCAGAAATATCTATTCCTTCATGCATTCTTCCCCAACGCCATGATAAGTGACTTGTAATAATATATGGACTTATAGTAGGCCATTGCCATGAATCATTAGTTAAAGGTTTGTCATAATAAACATATGGCCCATCGCTACTTGCGTAAGATTTTGTACCTCTTTTTACTATCTTGCTCACCGATGGTGATAAATCTCTAGAATTACTAATATATAGTCCTTGAATTTCACCGTTAATATATTGAATTTCTTCTGTTACTCTTGCCTCTCCATTAACTCCTTCTTGTAAAGTTTCATTAGTTCCTTGATAACTAGTATCATCATCCTGATATTCAGTTTCATATGGAACTTCAACATCTTCTATTTTTTGAACTTCATAAACTATATTTACTAAAGGTGAAATAAGTGCAGTATTAACTTTTTGACCAGCAGTTAATAATACATTTGCATTAGAAAACTCTGGATTAGCAACTAAAAATTCGTCAACGTTTAAATTATTAGCGGTTGCAACACTCTTAATATTGTCTCCATCTTTAACAGTATATTTAGGTCCATCTTTTAAAGTACCAAATAATAAATATTTACTTATATCACTACTATTAGTATATATATACTCTTCAGTACTCAAATAATCTTTTTTTATTTTTATATCTTCTTTCCAATACACATTTTTTATTGTAGAACCAGTTTCAACGACTTCTAATTGAGTATTATTTTTATACCTTTCTAATTCTTCAGTACCAACAAATGCAGCAACAGTATTATAAAAACCTTCTTCAAAATCTTTCTTTCTCAAAACATTTAATACAATAGTTTTGCGTTCCTCAGTACTTTCTTCTCCCTCATTTCTTACTACATCATCACCAGGTATAATAGTTACTTTATAACCACTAATAGTAAAAGGTTCCTTATCTTTAATTTCATCATAAATGGATTGAACAGATTTAACATCATTATCATAAGTTAATACACTTTGTATATCTAAACCACTAGGTGGATACACTTTATCTACATCATACTTATTTTTTAGTTCACTTTGTTCTTTATCAATTAAATCTAAAAGTTCTTGTTTATTATCTATCAACCCTAATTTATCACCATTTAAATATACTAAAAACAAACTATTAGGTGTACCTTCAGCTTTAACCTTAACTCCCATAAAAAACACAATTACACTTATAAAAAATGTTATAGCAACCCCCATAATTCTATTAAAAGTATTCATTTATTCACCTTAACTTTCTTCGGCTTTCTTTAAATAATTTCTAAAATTACTCATATTTCTTTCAAACAATAATTCAATAGTACCAGTATTACCATTACGGTGTTTTCCAACAATTAACTCAGTAACACTAATATTAGTTTGTTCTTGAGCACTCTTATTATAATAATCATCTCTATAAAGAAATGCTACTATATCCGCATCTTGTTCAATAGAACCTGATTCCCTTAAATCACTCATAATTGGTCTTTTATTTTCACGTAATTCAACACTACGAGATAATTGTGCAAGTGCTATTACTGGCACATTAAGTTCCATAGCCATAGTTTTTAAAGAACGTGAGATTTCAGATACTTCTTGTTGTCTATTTCCAGCATATCTACTACTTCCCTCAATTAACTGTAAATAATCTATTACAACTAATCCTAAGCCATTACCTTGTGTAGCCAAACGTCTACATTTTGCTCTTATTTCTGAAACAGATATTCCAGATGCATCCTCAATAAACAAATTAGTATTGGCAAGTTCACTCATTGCTTCATTTACTTTTTTCCAATCATTATGTTCTAATTTACCAGTTTTTAACTTATTTTGATCAATACTTCCTTGTGCTGAAATCATACGCATTGCTAGTTGTTCAGCACTCATTTCCAGATTGAATAAAGCAACATTCTTATTACTATTTAAAGCAGCATTAACTGCCAAATTAACTGCAAAAGCAGTTTTACCCATTGCTGGACGTGCTGCTATAATAATTAATTCATTTTCATGTAAACCACTTGTTAATTTATCAAAATCATAAAAACCAGTAGATATTCCTGTAATTTCTTTATCATTTTTAGCAAGTTCTTCTAATCTTTTTTGAGTAGATTTCATTACATCACTAATAATTTTAAACTCTCCAGCCTTACGTGCCTTAGTAACACTAAAAATATTCTTTTCAGCGTTATCTATAATATCATTAGTTTCACTTTCTTCATCAAAAGCACTTGTAGTAATACTTGTACTAACTTCTATTAACTTTCTTCTTAAAGCTTTTTCTCTAACAATATCAATATAATAATCTATATTAGCAGCAGTAATAACTGAATCTATTACCTCACTCAAATATTCTACTCCACCAATAGAATTAATATTTTCACGCTTTTCAACTTCATTAATTAATGTTGTAGAATCAAGAGGTATTTTATTCTTATGTAATTCATTTATTGCTTCAAATATTTTTTTATTTGCTTCACTATAAAACATATCATTTGTTACTTCTTCACAAACTTTATCTAAAGCATATGTACTCAAAAAACAAGAACCAATTATAGACATTTCTGCCTCTAAATTTTGTGGCATCTTTCTTTCAGCCATATTCTCACTTCCTAACAAACAACAACCGTTAAATTAATACTAACTCTTTTATGAACATTTAAAACTACTTTATGTGTACCTAATGTATCAATAGTATGATCCATAACAATTGTTTTTTTATCTATGTTATACCCCATTTTCTTTAATTCATCACTTATTTGTTTACTACTAATAGTACCAAATATTTTTCCATCTTTACCAGATTTAACAGTAAATACAACTTTTTTATTTTCTAAATCTTTTTTTATTTTTTCAAATTCTTTAACTATTTTATCTTCTTCTTTTTGTCTTTCATTTATTTCATGATTAAGTTTATTCTTGCTTCCTACTGTATATCTAATTGCAAGACCATTCTTTATTAAAAAGTTATTTGCATAACCATCACTAACTTCTATAATATCATCCTTTTTACCTTGTTTTTTAACATCTTTAAGTAAAATAACTTTCATATTATCCCTCCTAAAAATTCATACGTCTATTATAACATGATAACTAATAAATTAAAAGAAATTAAAAAAAGTATATTATTAAAAAAAGTAAATGCAACTTTGTTTAATATTTTTTAAAAATTGAATTGCTCTTTAAAATAAAAAAACAAATAAGTAAAATTTATACCTATTTGTCAACAGTCTGAAAAAAATATGTAATATACTTTTTCTATATTTTAGACAATCATTTATTTATAAATTAGCTTAATTTAACTATATATGGATTTGAACTAGTCCCATCGCCACCATATAATAATACATCAGACTTTAGATTGATACTAGGACGGAAAGCCAAAGGACCTCCAATACCATATGAACTCATAGCACCAGGAGTTTCAAAGCGCAATCCTAATGCACGAGAACCATCATAATATTCTGGGGTAGGAATTCGACGAGAAATAGTTAACAATGAATTATTTAAATAATATGTTTGATTTAATTTACCAATTTTATATGCACCTGCATATGCTACTTCATCTGCAGTTAATAGTCCTATTGGATATTTTAAATCCCCATTCGTTTTATTACCATTTGATAAAGGCGTAACACTCACTGTGAATCTCGAATAATTATTTGTTGCACTTTCGGCACACTTAAATGTTGGTTTTGATGTTATTATACTTGTTGTTCCAGAACTGTATTCTAATCTTTCTGTTGAAGCATAATATGTTTTGTTTGAGCCATATCCTAATTGTGTTGCAACTCCACCTATTCCATTTGAGGCAAGTGTTTTATCGTTACAAAATAACGTATCTGCTAAATAATTTGCATAATTTGTTTTTAAATTATCTTCATACCATTTATCTACTGCAGTTTTTATTGTACTATCATTAATATTCTTATGTGTTGCATCGTATGTTGTACTCCCTGGTGTTCCATACATATATCCTATATATGCATTATCTTCTTGATTAGTATTAAATGCAGTGGTTATAGCTGTTCCACTCGAATCTTTTGCAACATCATCTAGTACTAGTCTTACAGTTCCATCACCATTTATTCTAACTATTCTCCAAGTTTTATCTGCAAATGTTACATAATTATCTAGCACATTTCCTCTAAAATAGTAACTTGTACCATAATCGTCTGGGGCATTATTTAATACTCTTTCATTCTCTCCACTTATACTAGTAAATTCTGTTACTGTCGAACCTAATGTTGTTCTATTTTCTCCACCTTTTTTGGCACTTAAAAGTATTGTATCTTTTAAAGTTCGTGTTGGATTAGTTATTTTTGTTATATCTAAAGTAAGTGTATTACCACTTATACTAATTCCCATATCAGCAACATTTTTATCTTCATCATATACTATTTTTGAACCAGATACAGATGGTGTTCCTTTTTCTACATCTAATGTTGCACTTTTTATATCAGCTGTTTTTCTATTTTTTACTGTTATTGTATGTGTATCTGGAGTTATTCCTATAAATTTATAACTACCATTTACTATACTACTTTCTTGTTCTTTACTTTGAATTACAACATAATCATTTTCATTAGAATTTGTTACAATTCCTTGTATAGTTAATGATTTAGGATCAAATATATCTATCTTTGCTTCTAATGTTTTATTCATATCTATACTTTGATCTATTCCTGTTTCTTTATATGTTACTGTCATTATATAAACATGAACAATATCCACATCAATACTATTTGTTACTATATAACTATTTAAATTAGGAAATTCTGTTTCTTCAACTCCAGAGCATGAACCTTTTTCTGTTCCACTAACTGTTCCATCATTATTTAATGTGAAACCACTTTTATCATAGGATGTACAAGTTAAATTATAAACAACATCTTCTGTATTATTAAAAGTATTTATTATATTTACTAGAGCTACACTATAATCAGCAGAATTGTTACCATTATTTGTTACTGTAAATGTTTTAGTAGGTAAAGTAGTACCTGGTTCTATTCTATCACCAGTTATAATATCATTGTTATCTTCATATTTTATTTCTAAATTAGCAGTAGTTACACTAATACTTTTTTCATTAGTATTTCCTTGTATTCTTGTTAAAAAGTATGCATATGTTAATCCTAATAATGCTAATAATACTATTGTAATTCCTACTACACTAACTATAATTTTTTGTTTTTTATTCATAAAAACACACTCCTATTTTTACCTATAATCTATAAAAATAATAACAAAAGAAAGTGCACAATTCAAGTATTTTATAATAAATTTATATTAAATAGAATGTTTAAATAAAAAAGCAATGTTTAGCATTTTTAGCTTGACACTTGATACTTGTTTAATTAGTTAATAAATTATATTTTAATTAAACTTAATGTTTTTAATTGTTTATTCTTTACTTTTGTAAGAAAAAAATAATAAATGTAACACTTATTATAAAATTTAAAAATCTTAATATAAAAGCTTTATTATTTTTAAAATAATATTTTATAGCATATAGATGAGATAGAGTACTAATACCTAAATATTCTAGTTCATTATACTAGCATATCTTTTTTACATAACTAACAAATACTGTAACATACAAAAAAGTATCATAAGATACTTATTTAACAAATGGTATTAAAGCCATAAATCTAGCTCTTTTAATTTGCATTGCTATATGTCTTTGATGTTTAGCACAAGCACCAGTCATTCTTCTAGGTAAAATTTTACCTTTTTCATTAATATATTTATTAATAATCATGACATCTTTATAATCTACGCTTTTACCAGCACACATTTGACATATTTTTTTCTTTTTTCTATAAAACTCAGCCATGTATTTTTTCCTCCTTAAAATGGTAAATCATCATCGCTAAGCACTACTTCACTACCAAAATCCTTAAATGGATCTTCAGTTATATCAGTAGTAGGCATAGGTTGTTGATCTCCAGTACTATAATCAGGCATACTATCACTATATTGTGAAGTACCTCTATTACTATTATTACTTCCTAAGAAAGTAATATTATCTGCAACTACCTCAGTTACATATCTTTTAGATCCATCATTTGCATCATAACTTCTAGTATGAATTCTACCAACAACACCAACTTGACTTCCTTTTGAACAATATTTTGCAACATTTTCAGCTTGTCTTCTCCAAACTACTATATTAATAAAATCTGTAGTTCTTTCACCATTAGCATTTGGAATACCATTTACAGCCAAACTAATTTGACATGTAGCAATTCCATTTGGTGTAGTTCTAAGTTCTGGATCTCTAGTTAATCTTCCAACTAATACAACGTTATTCATTATTACTCCTCATCTAATCTAATAATTAAATGTCTAATAACATTTTCATTGATTCTAGCTTTACGGTCAAATTCCGCAACAGCTTCATTATTAGCATTACAATTAATTACATAATAATATCCATTTAATTCTTTTTTTATTGGATAAGCTAATTTTTTATTTCCCATTTCTTTTTCATTAGTAATTTCACCTTTTAAATCAGTGATAATTGCTTTTAATTCAGAAACTTCTCTTTTAATAGCTTCTTCCTCATTAGTTTTTAAAATGAACATAATCTCGTATTTGTTCATAATACACCTCCTTCTGGTCTATTCGGCTCAAAAATAAATTTGAGCAAGGAGCTTTCGCTCGAGAGTATTATAGCATACTAATAAACCATATGCAAACAAATTTTTAGTAAAACTAATTAATATCAATTCTATCAGTCACATACTCTCTTTTTATCAATAATTTTCCCCTTTTAGTATATTCATGATCATGTTCCCTCTCAAAATATAACAACAAATCCCTTATTGCTTTCAAATTTTCCATATCTAATCTACCTTTTAAATTTTCATCTAAAAATTCACTAGATAACTTATAAAATATTTCAGAATCAATTTTTTCTATAATATGAACATAATCATGACTAGTATCTCTTACTAAAATAGCTCCATTTCTAATAGTTCTAGGTCCACCATCACAATTTGCAATAATATTATGATGATATGATAACTCTTCTCTCTTATTAAAATAATACCCTGCAAAATCAAACTTACACTTATTCATTTTATAAATTTCTATCATCTGACTAGTAATATTTCCCATTATGCCTCCATATAAAAAAATGCGCAAACTAATATTAAATTAATTTACGCTAAGAAATGAAATAATAATTATAATATAAGTAAATAAACTCATACTATCACCACTTAAATAATATCACAAATTATATAATATATAAAGAAAAAACATAAAACAAAAAATGCCAATAAATGACATTTTATTCAGCAATAACTTGTGATAGTTCAACTTCAACAGGAGTTTCTTGACCAAATAAATCAATTAATACTGTTAAAGTACTATTTTCAATATCAATACTATCTATAGTACCAAGCATTCCTTTAAATGGACCATCAGTAATACTAACTTTATTACCAACTGCTAAATCTTTATCAACATCCATTCTAGTCATACCCATATTTGATAATATTTTATCTATTTCTTGAGGCAATAATGGAGTAGGTTTTGCACCTTTACCACTTGAACCAATAAATCCAGTAACACCTGGAGTATTACGTACAATATACCATGCTTCATCAGTCATAATCATTTCAACTAAAATATAACCTGGAAACATCTTCTTCTTTTTTTCTTTTGTAGAACCATCTTTCAAAGTTTCATAAACAGTTTCTTCTGGAACAACTACTCTAAAAATATAATCTTGAAAACCCATAGTTTGAGCACGAGAAAGTAATTTTTCTTGTACCTTGCTTTCATGACCACTATAAGTATTTACTACATACCATAATTTTTCCATATTATCCAATCAACCCCTTTATAAATGCAAATAAACTTTCTATTCCAAAAAAGAATAAAGCAAATAACACAACAAAACAAACTGTAGTTATTGTATACTTAACCATTTCTTTCTTACTAGGCCATTTTACTTTTTTAAGTTCAGCCTTAACTTCACTTACATAACTGTCTTTTTTTACTTCTTTTTCATTTGTTTTAACCATATCCACACCTCTAAATTTTTTGTATTAAAAAAACACTTTCGTGTACAAACATAATATAACACACAAAATATAAAAAAACAACTAAATTCACAAAAAAATTTAATTGTTTATCTTTTTCAATTTAATTTTAATTCTCTGAATAGTATTATCAATTTGTTTCAAACTTTTATTTAATATTTCAGCAATCTCAGTATACTTATATCCCTTAACTAATAAATCATATACTTCCATCTCACTACTAGATAAAGTTTCTTTAGCTTGACTATATATATATCTTATAGTATCCAAATTTTCTATATTCTTTGAAGGATCATAAGTATCATCACCAATAAGTTTTTCCATTAAATTATCGTCATTATCAAAAGAAATAGAATCACTTAATATTTTATTTTTATCAGTTTCATATTTTCTAATAAGTGCTCTTATTTTTCTTTCAACACATAAAGTAATAAAAGTATTTAAATTAGCCTCTTTATTATCATCATAATTATATATAGCATAAGAAAAAGCTAAATTTGCTTCTTGTCTTGCTTCATCAATATCTATACCTAAAGCATAAAAAACTCTTCTATATTTATTTAAAAGAAAATCAATAATATATTTATATTTATCATATAATATATCACTTGCTTCTTCTCCATCATTTAAATAATATGTTAATTCATAATCTGGATAATCCATCTAATCACCCATTTCATAAATTAATATTGCAGCAGCTACACTAGCATTTAAACTATTAATATGTCCTCTCATTGGCAAACTAATAATTTCATCACAATTTTTTCTAACTAAATTGCTTATTCCTTTACCTTCACTACCAACAACTAAACATTTTTTTTCACTATAATCTACTTTCTTATAATTAATTCCATCTGCTTCAGCACCATATATAAAGAAACCTGAATCTTTAAGATAATTAATAGCATTAACTAAATTTGAAACTTGTATTATATTTACATGATTTAAAGTACCAGCACTACATTTCATTACAGTTTCATTAACACATACACTTCTATCTTTTGGAATAATTATATTTTTTACTCCAATACTTTCAGCAGTTCTTATTATAGCTCCAAAATTATGTGGATCCTCCAAATGATCTAACATAATTACAAAATCATCATCTATAACACTCAAATCTTTATATTCATAATCACTTATTTCTACAACAATACCTTGATTATGCATTTGCATATTATCTAATATTTTATTATCACATAAAACATATTTAATTTTATTTTTTTTAATATAATCAATAATATTTTTATCATTAAACGATTTACTCAAATAAACTTTTCTTATTTTTTTTAAATCCAATTCATTAAAAACATTCTTACCAGATACTCTCATACTATTCACCCACTATAAATTCCATAATTTCATTTATTCTATCATAATTCTTATCAACTTTTAAACTACCTATAAGACATTCTAATCCAGTACTTCTCTTATAAGTTATAATATCAGTATTCTTTTTTCCATGACTATTCATATTTCTACCTCTTTTAACAATCTCAATTTCATTTTGAGTTAAAAAATTAGAATTAAATAATCTTTCCAAATGATTACTTTGACTTTTAGCACTTACATATTTTAAACTTTCATTTTGTAAATCATTTACTTTACAAAAACCCTTGTTTATTAAATATTCTCTAATCCATAATTCATAAACAGCATCACCTAAATATGCTAAAACTAAGTTATTCATATAACCACCGACTAAATAATAACATAAACAATATAAACATTCAAATAAAAACCATTATAATTTAATGGTTTAACATACTTTCTATAATTTTTTTATTATTCTCTAATCTTTCATTCGAACTATAATTTATAGCTTTATTTACATACAATAATGAAATATCATACATACCCAAATAATAATAATTCAAACTCATAATATCATCTATAGTATTATCCCAACTAAATACTTCATTAATATATACTTTATCTTTATTTTTTATCATTAAGGCTTTTAATAGACAATCAATACTATCTAAATATTTACCCTGATTATTATATAAAATACCAAGTTCTACATAACCATCTCTTATATTACTAGCTTCTCTAATAGCACTTTTATACCAAAAAATAGCTTCTTTATTATTATTTAAATTTAAATAAGATCTAGCAATATATCTCATACTAGCTGCTCTTTCTAAATTCCATGTGGCAGTCTTTAAAGTTAAATGTTTTTTTAATGTTTCAATACATTTTTCCCACATACCATAATACATATATTCTCTACCTAAATAATGTATATTTCTATCATCTAATGGATCTTCATCTACACTTAATTCTAACAATTTTAAATAACTACCCCTAGACTTAGTATTATCAGGATAGTGATTTAAAACTATATCATATATATTAATATATTCTTCTTTCTCTATAGCCTCTAATACTTCATGTACAGGATGTGTCCATTTATAACCTAATCTAGGATGAATATTATTTAATATAAACGTAACATCTGCTTCTCCATTATCTTTTATATGCCAATTATAAGTATAATTTACTCTACAACCTTTTTTATAGTTTTTTTCTAATTTGTCTCTCCAACCACTTTCTAATATTTCATCAAAATCAGTACAAACACAAATATCTGTATCCATAGGAACTAAATCTAAAGACAAATTACGAGCAACATCAAATCTCCATGGATTTATAATTTTAGATACTACATGAACTCCTCTTTCTTTAAGAAGTTTAAGAGTATTATCCGTACTACCTGTATCTAGTACATATATTTCATCTGCTTCTTTCATACTTTGATACCAAGTATCAACAAATTTCTCTTCATTTTTACAAATTGCATATACACATATTTTCATATATTCACCATTAAAGTATATGAATACATAATTTTTAATATGATAAAAGAAAACCTTTCAGTTTTCTTTTTATAATTAGTTACTATGCTGCTGGACCAGTTGGACCTGTTGGGCCTGTTGGACCAGTTGGACCTGTTGGACCTTGTATTCCTTGTAAACCTTGGGCTCCTGTTGCACCAGTTTCACCTGCTGCTCCGGTTGGTCCCGTTGGACCTGTTGGACCAGTTACTCCTTGTATTCCTTGTAAACCTTGAGCTCCTGTTGCTCCAGTTTCACCTGCTGCTCCGGTTGCTCCAGTTGGGCCAGTTGGGCCTGCTGGAATAGTTAAATTTAATACAAAGTTTGGACTAGTGCCAGTTATACTCGCTGTAGCTTCCGTACCAGGTTCACCTGTTGTAACAGTTCCAATAGTTAATACTGGATTTTCTCCACTAGCACCAGTTGCTCCGGTTGCTCCAGTTGGGCCAGTTGGACCAGTTGGGCCTGTTATTCCTTGTAAACCAGTTGCCCCAGTTGGGCCAGTTGGGCCTGTCACTCCTTGAGGTCCTGTTGGACCTTGTATTCCTTGAATACCATTAGTTCCTGTTGCTCCTGTTGCTCCAGTTGGTCCTGTTGGACCCGTAACACCTTGTATCCCCTGCAAACCTTGAAGTCCTTGAACACCTTGAGGTCCTGTTGGGCCCATAGGACCAGTTACACCTTGCAATCCTTGAACACCTTGTGGGCCTGTTGGACCTTGTGGACCCGTTGGGCCTTGCATTCCTTGTGGACCAGTCGGACCTTGTGGGCCTGTTGGACCAGGTATAGGCTGATTTCCACAATAAGGACTACATCTATGATTATTTGTTCCGTTATTCATTAATATATACCTCCTATATATCTTATGAATAAAAATATAAAAAAGAATAGACAAAACAAAAAAAGTATCATTTTTTGATACTTTTTGATATATAATTTGCTGCTATAGCACCTTCACTTACTGCAGTAACTAATTGATATAAATCTTTTTTTATAATATCTCCACAAGCATATATACCTTTAATATTTGTTTCCATATTCTTATCAACCAAAATATAATTTTTTTCCATATTTACATCTAATGATTTTAAAATATTTATACTTGGTTCATAACCAATATTAACGAATATTCCAGACACATTTAATTCTTCGTTATTTGTTATAACTCCTGAAATTTTATCATCAACTATTTTTAAATCTTTTATTTCAGTATTATACTTTATTTCTATATTCGAAGATTTTAAAATATCATCAGATAATTTTTTATCTCCTCTTAAAACATCTTTTCTTACTAACAAATAAACATGTTTACATATATTAGATAAATATAACGCACTCTCTAAAGCACTATTTCCTCCACCTACAACACAAACATTTTTTTCTTTATATAAATTTCCATCACATACAGCACAATAACTTATACCATTACCAATATATTTATCTTCATTTTTTATAGACAATTTCTTAGGTTTTCTACCACTACAAATAATTACATTCTTACATTTATATATATTATTAGTAGTAATAATTTCTTTTACATCGCCATTTTTAATATCAATTACTTCTTCATTATATAATGGAATATTTAAACTATTAAAATGTTCAAAAAATTTAATCGATAAATCCATACCACTTATACTTTTAAAGCCAGGATAATTTTCAACAATACTAGATTCTCTAATAATACCACCAGGATTACCATAATTTAATACGCAAACGTTTAATCCACTTCTTTTTGCATATATAGATGCTGATACGCCACTAGCTCCTAAACCAATTATAATTACATCATAAATCATATAATCACCTAAAATCTTATAACATCTCTATTATTCTTATCATTATATAAATCTTCAAATCTGCCTTTTCTACTATTTATTATTAACATAATTACTCCAATTATAACCATAATTGCAGAAATTATCATAGCAATTCTAAAACCACAGAACATTAATGCATCAGTTCTACTTCTTTCAATAAAGAATCTTATTACACCATATATAATTAAATATAATGCTGTAGGACTACCAACTTTTATATATTTATTACGTCTTAATATACAAATTACTATAAATCCTAATAAACATGCTAAAGACTCATAAAAGAAAGTTGGTGAATAATATACTCCATTAATTTTCATACCTTTAATTACAAATTCAGGAATATGTAATTTTTGCAAATGTTCCAAACTAGTAGCAAGCCCATGAGCCTCTTGATTAAAAAAGTTTCCCCATCTACCAATGGCTTGTCCAATTATTAATCCTGGAACAATATAATCAACATATCTAATTGTTCTTAACTTATATTTTTTAGTATAAACTAATATGGTTAATATACCAGCAATAATACCACCATGTATAGCTAAACCACCATTCCAAACTTTTAATATTTCACTTGTATTTGAACTAAAATAATCCCAATCAAATATAACATAATATATTCTAGCACCAATAATTCCAAATATTAAAGCCCAAAATAACATATTAAACATAAAATTTTTAGGTAACTCAAATCTTTTAGCTTCTCTCTCTATAAAAAATAATGCTACAAAAAAAGCAACAAGTAGCATTACTGAATACCATCTTATTTCAAAATTACCCACTCTTGTAATAACCGGATTCATTACACTCTCCTAATTTCTTTACCAATTAATGCATCTATTATAATAGTCATAATTGATATAAAAATTGATATAAAGAATGCACCAAACCAACCAGTTAAAACAAAATGACTACCTAATATTAAACTAATTAGTTTTAATATAAATACATTTATTAATGGATATGTTATACCTAATGTATAAATATTAATTGGTAACATAACAACTTGTAAAAATGGTTTTAAACTTCTATTTAAAATTAATAATAAAACACTAACAAGCAAAGTATACCAAATATTTTCTACATAAATATTACTAAATATTTTAGTAGCCATAATAATAACTATCATATTAACAACTAATGTACTAATAATATCTAATATTAAATCTTTAGCACTTGGCTTATAAATTTTATATTCTATCATACAATCACTCCTAACTATATTATACATCATAAATAAAATAATAATCTACTTTATTATAAATAATTTACATACAAATAACCAAATATGTCTAAAAACATACTAAAATTATTTTTTAATTTAACTACTAACATAATTATGATATATTATATTAAAAGAGGGATTATATGTATAAAATTGAAAAGAAAAATAATAATAAATCTTTTAAAAATTTAAAAAATGATATAATTGCTACTATACTTAGTGCTACACTTTCATTTTCTATCTTTCCAACTTTTTTTAATAAAATAAAAGAAAATAAAATTCCAACTTCACATATATTAAATAGTATATTAGCAAATATAGAAAATGCTAAATATAATATAAAACATAATGATTATCCAATAGAGGGAGTACAAGTAGATAATAATACAAGATATAAATATCTTAGCAACAAAAATTTAAAAGAAGTTTGTATTTTTTTAGTAGCGGATAATACAGATTTTCTAAATTATTTAAATCCAAATATAGAAGAATTAACAATTTATTGTTACAACAATAATTCTTGTTATTTTAATGAAGAAAACTTTAAAAAATTACTGGACTTCAAAAATTTAAAAAGATTAAATTTATTAAATTTCGCAATAGACAATGATTTTATGAGTAAATTAGAAATTGATACTTTAAAAACAAATAATCCTCTTCATACAAAGTTTACATGGATAAAAAATTCAAAAATAAAAAATATAATATTAGATGATAAACTATATGATGCAGCAGTATATATGACAAACGATATATTAGACTATATAGAAAATAATAATATTAACTTAATATTGCAAGGAGGAAGTATTGAAGATTTACGTAAAATTAATAATGAATTAGATGATATAATTACCAATTACAATTTAAATTCTAAAAATCCTAACAAAAAACAAAAAGAATATAATGATTTTCAAAATATAGTTTTATATATTATAAATTCTTTAGAATATGATAAAGAATTATCGGAAATGCAAAGATACAATGTGAATAAAAAAATACGTGTAAAACGAACAAGTGAAATCTATGAAAAAGGTGCTTTATATAACGCTTTATATAAAGAATATAATTCTATATGTGGAAATTATAGTGCTTTATTTCAAGCGTTAGCTATAAGATGTGATATAGAAAGTTTCAAACTTTCCAGTAATAATCATAGTTGGAATTTAATATATCTAAATGATAATTTCTATTTTGTAGATACAACCTGGTTGGATAATGAAGAAAGTAGAAGAGAAATAGAGATAAATAACAAAAATGTTAATTGGTATTTAACTGTACCAAATATATATAAGAATATTGATAATTCAACTTCTCATGATACAATTTTATTTCCAAAAGAAATATGTGAAATTGTAAATAATTCTGATTATGGTAAAGATTTTAGAGATAATCATAAAAAACTTGACTTACTTGGTAAACTTTTGATGTTTATATCATGTTGTAAAGTAATATCATGCATCATGGAAGAAAAAGAGAAAGAGAAAGAAAATAATAAAAGTAAATAAAAAACATTTGATATAAATTATCAATAATCAAATGTTTTTTATTTTAATATTTTTTTCAAAAATTCACCAGTATAGCTTTCTTTACATTTACTAACTTTTTCTGGAGTACCTGTTACAAGTACACGTCCTCCACCACTTCCTCCATCTGGACCTAAATCTATTAAATAATCAGCAACCTTTATAACGTCTAAATTATGTTCAATTATTAAAACAGTATCACCATTATCAACAATTCTATTCAATATAACTAATAGTTTCTTTATATCATCAACATGCAAACCTGTAGTAGGTTCATCTAATATAAATAAACTTTTTCCAGTAGGTTTCTTTTGTAATTCTTTGGCAAGTTTAACACGACTTGCTTCACCACCTGATAAAGTTGGAGCACTTTGACCCAATTTAACATATGATAAACCAACATCTACTAACATTTGTAATTTATCTCTTACTTTAGGTACATTGCTGAAAAATTCTAAAGCTTCACTAACTCTCATTTCTAAGACATCAGCAATACTTTTACCTTTAAACTTAATACTTAATGTTTCACTATTATATCTAGTACCATGACAAACATCACAAGGAACATATACATCCGGTAAAAAGTGCATTTCTATTTTTTTAACGCCATCTCCAGAACAAGCTTCGCATCTTCCACCTTTAACATTGAAAGAGAACCTACTTTTACTATAACCTTTTATTTTACTTTCTTTCATTTCAGCAAAAACATCTCTTATATCATCAAAAACACCAACATATGTAGCAGGATTACTTCTAGGTGTACGTCCTATCGGATCTTGAGTAATATCAACTACTTTATCTATATTATTTAACCCCTTTATTTCTTTAACTTTACCTGGAATATCTTTGCTATTATATAATTCTTTTCTCAAGGTTTTATAAAGTATTTCATTTACCAAAGTACTTTTTCCACTACCACTTACTCCTGTTACAACAGTTAGAGTGTTTAGTGGTATCTTAACATTTATATTCTTTAAATTATTTTCTTTAGCGCCTCTAATATCAATAAATAAACCATTTCCACTTCTTCTATTTTTAGGAATTAAAATAGTTTCTTTTCCACTTAAATATCTACCTGTAATACTATTTTCGTTTTTCATTACCTCTTCTGGTGTACCAGCTGCAACAACGTATCCCCCATTTTCGCCAGCCTTAGGTCCAATATCAATTAAATAATCAGCAGCTCTCATAGTATCTTCATCATGTTCAACAACAATTAAAGTATTTCCTAAATCTCTCATTTCTTTTAAAGAATTAATTAATCTCTCATTATCTTTTTGGTGTAAGCCTATACTAGGTTCATCTAAAACATATAAAACTCCACTTAATCTACTACCAATTTGAGTTGCTAACCTAATACGTTGACTTTCGCCACCACTTAAAGTACTAGCACTACGATTTAAATTTAAATATGATAAACCAACATTATTTAAGAAGTTCAATCTCGATTTAATTTCTTTAATTATTAATTCACTAATTTTAGTTTGTTCTTTATTTAATTTTAAATTATCAAAAAATACTATTAAATCAGATATACTCATACAAGTTAATTCATATATATTCTTTTTACCCACTAATACACTTAAAACATCTTTATTTAATCTAGCACCTTTACATTTAGGACAACTAGTTTCTACCATATAACCTTCTATCCATTCTCTAATCCAATTACTACTAGTTTCAATATACCTACGTTCTAAATTATTAACAAATCCTTCATAAAAATCTTTAGTATATCTTTTATTACCATTTTTACTAACATATTCAAAATTTATTAACTCATTTGCTCCATATAATATAATATCTAAATCCTCTTTTTTCATATCTTTAACAGGTAAACTTAAATCTATATTATAATACTTTGCAACAGTTAATATATTAGTTAAATATATATTTTGATCCAAATTTAAAGGTTTTATAGCACCCTCTAAAATACTTTTACTTTTATCTGGAATAATTAAATCAACACTTATATTTTGCTTAACACCTAAACCTTTACATTCTGGACAAGCTCCATAAGGAGCATTAAAAGAAAATAATCTAGGTTCTAATTCAGGTAACGAAAAATCGCATTCTGGACAAGCATAATGTTCACTCATAACAAATTCTTTATCTCCAATAACATTAATTACTACTCTTCCATTACTCAACTTTGAAGCAGTTTCCAAACTATCAAATATTCTACTTCTATCTTCATCTCTTAAAACAATTCTATCAACAACTACCAATATTGTATCTTTTTTATTTTTTTCTAATTTAATATCTTCACTTAAATCTCTATTCTCACCATTAACTCTAACTCTAGTAAAACCTTTTTTTCTTAAATCATCTAATACTTTTTCATGAGCACCCTTTTCACCATATACTACAGGAGATAAAATTTCTAATTTACTTCCAATTTCCAAATCAAAAACTTTGTTTGTCATTTCTTCTATACTTTGACTTTTAATAGGTATTTTGTGTTTAGGACAATAAGGTACACCTATTCTAGCATACAACAAACGAAAATAATCATATATTTCAGTAACAGTTGCAACAGTACTTCTAGGATTTTTATTAGTAGTTTTTTGATCAATAGATATACTAGGACTTAATCCTTCAATTGAATCAACATTTGCCTTATCAGTCCCACCTAAAAACTGTCTAGCATAACTAGATAAACTTTCTACATATCTTCTTTGACCTTCAGCATATATAGTATCGAAAGCCAAACTACTTTTTCCACTACCACTCACTCCTGTCATAACAACTAATTTATTTTTAGGTATTTCTATATCAATATTTTTTAAATTATTTTCTCTTGCACCCTTAACTATAATCTTATCCATACTAACACCTCTTTGCCCTATTATTCTACCACAAATTTTAAAAAATAAAATAATAATTGTTATAAATAAAAACATATGTTATTATAAGAACCAGGTGATTTTATGACGAATTGGAATAAAGAAACAATTAAAAGACAAATTAATTATTTAAATGATATAAAATTTGATGAACCTATAAAAAAAGAAGAATTAAGTATACTTAAAAATATGAAAAAACCAAGTTCATTAAAAAGAAAACAAAAAGAAATAATGCAAACAGAAGAAATAGAATATGAAAAATTCAAAAATATAGAAGATTTAATAAACAGTATAATAGAAAAATATAATAATAAAGACATAACAATATATCCATACCATAATATCTATACAAGAGAAAAAGATATGTTAAACTTTGTTAAAGAAATGTTAAAAAGAATAAATCCAGATTGGTTAGAAAATATAGAATTCTATTTAAATAATAAAGATTTTATAAATATAAATAATAATAATGAAAATTTCACAATATTCTTAAGGTATATACACCAAATATATGTATCATTAAATATGGAAAATACAATAGAAGATTTTATAACACCAATACATGAATTTATGCATGTTAATACTATTGTAATGAATCCAAACTTTTATTTCACAATAGAAAACGAAATACCAAGTATTTTAATGCAACTAATTACATCTTATGAAATGAAAGAAATGCATCTTCATTATAGAGAAAATGTAAAAGCTGAACTAAATTATTTTAATTACATAAAAGAATTAATAAATAGACTAAATACAAGACTAACTTTAATAAGAAAAAACATACCAAATAATATTAAATTAGGTTACTATTATTATAACGGATATAACAATAAAGAAATAAAAACTCTTTATAACTATGATATAACTACTATGCTATCAACAGTAATTGCATATTTTATAGCAATAGAATTATTTGAAATATACAAAAATGATAAATCAGCATGTATAGACTTAATAGAATATATTATAAAAAGTAATGATAGTTTAGAAAGCAAATTAAATAATTCACAATTAAAACCCTTAACAAATGATGATAATTATATTAAACAACTAAAAAAAGAATATATTATAAGTAGTCAATAATATATTCTTTTTTAATTGACTTTGGTTTATCAAAATCTTTATAAGTATCAATTATTTTTCTTGCTTTACTTGATTCTATATTACCATAGTCGTTTTTAATCATATTACTTAAAGACCCATAAAAATCCTTATCATTAATTAATGAATAAGTTAACATATTAAACATAAATATATCTGCATCTTTATCTACACCATTATTTTTAAAATATTCCAATAATCCATCCCAATAAAGATTTTCATTCATATTTTTATTATTCAAATCAATAGTAGTATCAAAATCAATCAATTTCATATTTTCACTACTAGGTAGTATAAAATTCCATGGAGTAATATCACAATGTATTGAATTATATTTATCATGAAATTTTTCAACTAATTTTCTAGCCTCTTTTAATATTTTAATTTTATCTTCATAATTCATATTATATTTATCATTAATAGTTTTACCAATAAATAACTCTGTTATATATCCTTTAAATAAATCATCTTTAGGCATTTTATAAATAAATGTATCAGGGATCAAAATATCATTATCATAACCCTTCTCTGTTAAATTCATAAGATTATCTTTAATTAAATTAACATACTTACTGTCACAAAATTCTTTATAAGCTACAGTTCTTCCTCCAAAATAATCAGCATAATAAACATAAGCATTACTACCTTCACCAATTTCACGATATTTGGTTATGCTTCCTAAATAACTTTTATTTGCCATTATATTCCTCCTTAAATTCGTTTAATATTCTTAATATTTCTGAAACACTTTTAGCAGAACAAATATCATTTTTTACCTTTGCACCACCAGTGACTCCTTTTAAATACCAAATAGCATGACTTCTTATTTCTAAAAGTGCTATTTTTTCATTTTTTGTTTCATTTAATAATTCTAGATGCTTTTGTAACATTTCTATTTTATCGTTTAAAGAAATATCACTTTCATAACTACCAGTTTCTAAATAATCTATACAATTTTTTATTATCCAAGGATTTCCTAGCACAGCACGTCCAATCATTACTGCATCACATCCAGTTTCATCTAACATTTTTTTTGCAAGTATAGGACTAGTAACATCACCATTCCCAATAACAGGAATATTAACACTCTCTTTTACTTTTTTTATCAAACTCCAGTTAGCTTTACCACTGTAACCTTGACTACGAGTTCTTGCATGTAATGTAATTGCACTTGCTCCTGCTTTTTCTACAATTTTAGCAACTTCAACACAATTAATATTATCACTATCCCAACCACTTCTTATTTTTACAGTAATAGGTACACTAACAGCATTCACTACAGCACTAACAATTTCTCCTATTTTTTGAGGATTTTTAAGTAGAGCACTACCCGCTTGACTTCTTAATGCTATCTTTGGAACAGGACATCCCATATTAATATCTATTATATCTGGATGCATAATATTTTCTATTTTTTTTGCTGCTTCAACAAAAGATGTAACATCACTTCCAAATATTTGTTGTGCAATCGGTCTTTCTTCATCACTCATTTCAAGTAAATCTAAAGTTTTTTTATTATCAAAACATATTGCTTTATCACTTACCATTTCAGCAAATATAAGACCACAACCCATGCTCTTTATTATTCTTCTATAACTAGTATTACTAATACCAGCCATAGGTGCCAATACGATTCTATTCTTAATTTCGACATTGCCTATATTCCACACATAAACCACTCCCTAATTAAGTGAATTTAGTTTAACAAAATTTAATTGTTAAGTCAAACAAAAAAGGATCTATCATCCTTCTTTATATATCTAATTATAATTTATTTATTGTTTATCAATTTTTTTAACATAGATAAATGTTGTAATAAAACCAAACAATGATATTAAAAATGCAATCAATAATTTAACAAAACTATCAGAAGTAGCAGGATTTTTTATAGCATTCCCACCTATTATATAAGTACTAAAATGATTTGTTTCAAATACTAAATAACTACCTTCAACAGTTACATCATGTTGTTCTATTTCACCATTATCTTTAATGTAATATGCTTTTAAATTTAAATTTTTCAAACTATCATTTAAAGGTATATATACTTTAAATACATCATTATCTAATTTAGAAATATTTTTATTAATAGATTTAGAAAATAATTTTAAATCTACTACTAAACCATTACTAATTTTAACATGTTTCAAAAATTCTTTATATTCACTACTATTACTATCTACAATATAAGAATTAATCTTTGTATCTAACGGAACTTCAGAAGAATTAGTACTAATAGATATTTCTGTTTCAGCATCCTTAGTATTCATAATTGGAGTTTTCATTCTTGAAGAATCTTTAGCAATAAAATAATAGTATTCTGTATCATTTATAGTAACTTTATAATATTCCCCTAAAGTTTTTGATACATCGACAATATCATCTAAACTTAATATATCATCAAATGTTAAAGTACTTATTTGTCCAGCATATTCAATTTTAACATTTGCTTTAGGTATATATTTTTTAATTCTATCAAGAGCAACTTTTATATAATCATCTCTAGTATCATTAGTATCATTAGGTACATAAATAACATTATTTTGTTTAACTCCTGCAACAGTAACATATGAATATACGACATCATTATATAACAAATTCAAGAAACCAAATCCACCACTAGTAAACATATCATCCCAGCCTGCTCTAGCATCAAGTTTAGCAACAATATTACTATTTTCTAATTTTTTTTGAAATTCTGATGAATAATTTATAATAGAATTAAACATATTCATATTATCACCATATACTGTTTTAGCATATTTATAATTGATTGTTTCTAAATCTTCCATTGTAAATAATTCTTTTTCAGGTGAATTTTCATTAATTACAAATGTTTTAGCATATTTATCAAGTTTATTTTTTATAGCTTCATTTGCTTTAACGTATTCAAACTTAACTTTATAATTTTTTCGTTTATAAGAACCGTTTTTTTGAATAGTTAAATCACATAACTCACCTTTATTATAACATCCAGCATAAATATTTAAATCTTTAGTTTCAAAAGGTTTTAAAGAAGTTGTTAATGCTGTTTCTGCAAACATTGTATCATTTAAAGGATCTATTGAATTAACTTTAATTACTCCATTTATACTAATAGAATTAAATAATTTATCAAATTCAGTTGCATCAAAATTATCATTAAATTTAAAATATGTAGTATTAAAATAAACTGGCCCATCCATACCCTTAGATTTATTTCTTATAACTTGATTATTTTTATCAACTAATGTACTTTTCATAACACTATTACCGTCTTCGCCACTAATAACAACACCTTGTTTTAATTCCTTACCAGTAAATGTCTTCTTTAAGTTTTTAAAATCAGATATTAATGTATAAGTATAAGTTTCATCATCATTTAAATTAGTACCAGTAATAATAAATGAATACTTACTATTTAAAGTTTCATCCATATTATAACTAATATATTCACCATTCTCGTTATTATGAGCATTACTAGCACCACTACTTGCTTTACCATTAGTCATTATATCACTATACTCTATATACTTATCATCAGCAAATACAACAATAGGTGATAAAAGAACAAATAAAATTATAATTAAAAATATTCTCAAACTCTTCATAAGCTATCCTCCAATAATAAGATAACATAAAAAATATATATTGTATATAAAAAAAATAAACAAGAAAAAAATATTAAATACATTAAAATTTAATATTCATATACTATATAATTATATTATAAATATTTCTTTAGCATTTCAACATTTTCTTGTTGAAATTTTCTAAAATCTTTCGCCAAATTTATAATATCTTTTTTAGCATCACCACTAAAATTATCTATCTTTTTACTAATGCTTAATACACCCATTGTAAAACCTTGTATTAACATATCAGCAACTCTAGAATCACTATTATCTTTCATAAACTCCATATTAATGCCCATAGTACTACCTAATTTACTTACAATAGATTTTTTATCTATATCAAACTTATATTCTTTCATCATCTTTTTTGTCTTTTTTAAAAATTCTTCATATCCCTTTAATTCACCTTCAACAACTTTTTTAATTTTATTATCTGTTTTATTTAACTTTCTTATTAACGTAGTCAAACTACTTATACCCATATCAGCATCTTGATATATTAATGTTAATAATTCTTTATTTTCATCCATAGTATACCTCCACTATTATTATGTACTTAATTATTATTTATATACAAAAAAAGATTAGAAACTAAGTTCATAATCTATCATCCCTACTTCATCAATTTTAGCAATAACATATTCATTATCTATATCAAAGTATTTACCACTTACTGGATTATATATTCTACTATCTAATAAACCACAATCACTTATAACATTTAAACCAATTTTAACTTCATCATTCTTCATCAATAAATTATAACTATCTTTACCACATGAATATTTTAAATACACATCAGTAGCCTTTACAACCTTCTCTCTGACTTCTTCTAATTGGTCAGCTCTTGATTCTTTAAAAGCAGTATTTATTTTAGGCAACATAAGTACTCCTATAATACTTAATATAGCAACAACACTTACTAATTCAATTAAAGTAAATCCATTTTTATTCATCAATAATCAACTCTTTCTAAATAAAGTCCACTAGCAGGTACAGTCATATAGTTATATTTATTATATTGGCTATCTAACATATCTTTTAACATAACACCAGTTATCTTTCCCTTACCAACTAACATTAACGCCCCAACTAAATTACGTACCATATATCTATAAAAACTTTTACCAACAAAAGTAATATACAAATAATTATTTTCTTTTAAAAATTTTATATCATATATTTCACTATTATAATTATCTCTATCCCCACTAACAAAAGCCTTAAAAGAATGTTTACCTAACAAATACTTACTAGCATCAATCATACTATCTATATCCAAATTATTACAATAATTATATACATAATCATTTTTAAATACATCAAACTTTCCTAAATTAATTATATATTTATATACTTTTCTCTTAACATTAAATCTAGCATGAAAATCATCACTAACTATTTCACAATCAGCAACATACATATTTGGCATAACTATAGAATTTATAGCATTAATAAGTCTTTTAGGTGGTACATTAACATCTAAATCAAAATGACATCTTTGTCCTAAAGAATGAACACAACGATCAGTTCTACCACTCCCCTTAACATATACAGGACTTTTATTTATTTTACTTAAAGCTTTTTCTAATTCACCTTGTACAGTCGCATCACTATTTAACTTTTGAAACCCAAAAAACTTACTTCCATCATAACTAACAGTTATTAAATATCTCATGACAAACTCCTATAAATATCTTTCAATAACTCTTTATTATCATAATTATAAGATAACTTTGCTTTATTTTTATTCGCTAATCTAATAAACTTAATTATTTCAGGATAATTTAATTTAACTCTACTTTTATAAAGATCTAAAAACTCACCATTAAATACTATATTACCATCTTCAAAAACAATTATATTATTACACAACATATTTAAGAATAATATATCATTACTAATTGCAATTAATGTACCATTATATTTTCCTTTTAAATAATTAATTATTCTCTTCTTATATTTATAACTTAAACCCTTATCAAAATAATCAAATACAATAGTATTCTTATTATTTAATATTACATAAACAAATAATACTAACTTAAACTGTCCTTTACTCAATTGTTTAATCTTCTTTTTTAATAAGCTATAACTAATTTCTAAAGAAGAAAATATTTCTAATATATTACTATCTAATTTTAACTTATATCCATTTAAAAATCTTCTAACTGTCCATTCATCATCATATGTTATTCCAAATAAATCAACACCATTATTTACTAAATCAATCTTATCTCCATAAATACCAGTAAAAGAGTTTTTCTTAACCAAACTATTATATTTATTACTATACATTATTTCCATAACATGTCCACTAACTCCTTACTAATCAAATGATTTTCACTAATCAACCCATAACTTTTTAACAAATTATTAATATCATTCATAAAAGGCAATTCTAAACCTAATTCTTTAAACATAACTTCATTATTTAAAACTATCTCAGTTTTATCAAATATTACTTTTTTCCCTTTATTCATTACAAGTATTTTATCAAACAATAATAGTTCTTCACTATTACTAGTAATATTTAAAAAAGTAATATTGTTAGTCTTTATATAATTTAATATTTTTACTTTTCTATCTTGACTTAAATAAGTTAATAAATCATCACAACAAAATAAATCAGGATTAATAATTAATAATGATAGTATTTTAAAAAATATCCTAGTACAAACATCCATATCAATAAATGTTTCACTTCTATACTCTTCTAAATCAAAATAACTAATAAAATTATTTAATCTATTTTCTATTTCTAAACTATTTAATTTAAGTAGTTTTAAATAATAAACTAATTCATCAAACGGAGTACTAGTATTATATATATTATCATCAAATACACAAACTATATTATTACGCTTATAATCAAGATTATAATTATTAATACTCTTATCATCTATATATATATTATCATTCTTAAATTTACCACATATCATTTTTAAAATAGTAGTTTTACCACAACCAGTAGGACCAATAATACTTACTAATTCACCAGAATCTATGGTTATATTTAAATTTCTAATTTTCAAATTTTGCATACTATCACCAACTAAATTTATTATATCATAAGACATTTTAAAAACATGAAAAAAAGTGAGTTAAATCACTTTATTTTTATTCTTGTGCTTCTCCACAGTTTGTACAAAACTTGCCAGTTACTTCTGTACCACATTTTTTACATTTTTTTGTTTCTGTTACTAATGGTGTTCCACAATTAGCACAGAATTTTCCATCAACTGGATTTCCACATTTAGGACATTTATTAATGCTAGCATTATTATTTTGGTATGGATCAACATTTGTTGTAGCATTTGCTGCTGGAGCACCTTGATTAGTAACTCCACCAATCATTCCACCACTAGCCATGTTCATCATACCAACACCCATAAATCCATTTTGAGAACCATTTGCATTATTAGCAGCATCTTGAACTGCATTTGCATAAGCACCAACCAATGTACCTTGTTGCATCATAGTATTACTACTTAATTCATAATTATCTATTTTCTTTTCACTTTCTTCATCTAATGTTACAGATTCAACAGTAAATCCAACTAAACATAATCCTCTTTTTCTAATTGGTTCATCAAATACTTTTTCATCCATGATTTTTTTAATATTATCAGTTTGACTAGGTAATTCTAATACAGGAACTTTATGTTCACTATTACCTAATTCATTTAACACATTTTGGAATGAACCAATTACTTCACTTCTCATTTGTTCTGTTAAATCATCTTTTCTAAATACATCACATGTACCAGCAATTTCTCTCATAAATACTGCTGGATCATTTACTTTAAATGTATACTTACCAAAACATTTAACTTCAACTCTTAAAGGACTTAAAGAATTTGTCATTTGATTTGGAATTGGATGAGACCAATCTTGAAATGGAACAGGATTTGGTGTACCAAATTTATTATTAATAATTTCTTTACTATTTATAAAGAATACAGCTTGTTCTTTACTAACAGCACCATTATAAGTAAATCTATTCCACATTTCTTTAAATACTGCACCGAATTGTCCAGCAAAAAATGATGGACTACTTGATTCATCAAAAGTAAATATACCTTCTTCTGCAGTTGCATCTAATATTTTTCCACTTTGAAAAATTACTGCAATTTGTCCAGGTGCTACTTGAATAGCACTACTTTTAGAAATTACACCATTAGGTGTAGATACTTTAACCATTAAAGTATCATTATCCATATTATCACATTTAATATAATCTTTCCATTGATCATGTAATGTACTTCCTACAGCACTTACTGCTGCTTTAATTAAACCCATTTATCTTACCTCTTCTCTACTAATTAAAGATTATCACAAATAATAACCACTTTCAATAAATAATACATAACTTTACATACAATTATTACTAAACGTTTCTCCTAATTAAAATTTATATAGTTTAGTTTGTTTTGCAGGATTATGGTTAACAATTATTGGAATTGATTATACAAAAAATTATATACATGTTAAGAAAAATTTAAATATAAGATATGTTAAAAAGGACAAAAATAACAAACCAATAAGAATATTATCTTTATTTAATCTAGCATTAACAATTTTTAGACGATGTTATAATTCCTACATAAATTATAAAATAAAAACTAATATGCAATTATATCTATAAAATTATAAATAAACTATTTTTTAGAATATTTTGTTAAATAATAAAATTTAACACTTTTTGTCGTACAAAAAATGCAATAAACTTTAAAAATTAAAATTTTATTGCATTTTTTATATGAAATTTTAATAAATTTTACGTTTAAATATTGAAAAATTATATACTAACGGACGAGTTTTATCACATACAAACCCAGGTTATACCTAACCTAAATCAAAAGTGTCCGTCAATCAGTCAACAGTATACGGAATACTTTTTGTTCCATTCCCTGTTTTTATAATTGTGGAAGACTTCAGAGTTACTGCGGGACGGAACGAGAAGCCGCCGCTGTTCACATTTTCTCCGCCCAAGATGCCATTTTTGAACACGGTGAATGCGTTATCGTTGTTGCCGATGTCGAAGAAGCGAGGCGACAAAGACCAAAATTCTAAATTATTTGATTTTTGATAATTATTTATTAAATAATAATCTATATTAACTGCATACCCCTTTCCACCAGCATATACTATTTCGTCTGCTGTTAATGTTCCTACATACATATCTGTATTATCTGCAAACTTTGTCATTACTGTTCCATTACATTTTAATGTTGGTTCTTTTGTTGTTTTTCCATTTAAACGAACATATGAATCATAATAAAAAGTAGAATCCTTAACTATTATATCTAACATTTCTTGACTAGTTAATGCAGTTGTATTATCACTTCTAGTAGTATATGCCTTATCATTTAAACACCAGTCCCCTGCTTTTAATTTATCCAAATAACCAGCAAGTGGTCCAGTTTGGAAATTTTTAAATGCTGTTGCCATTGATTTATCATTATTTGTTCCACCATTTAAATAGTTC
This sequence comes from uncultured Bacilli bacterium, assembly GCA_934086185.1. Taxonomy (GTDB): domain Bacteria; phylum Bacillota_I; class Bacilli_A; order RF39; family UBA660; genus UMGS1124. The sequence continues at coordinate 848 of CAKOHW010000003.1, read as the reverse complement.
ATTAAATACTTTGCACTTGAATTTTGTGTACCGTCAGAAGCAGTTAGTGTGTTTGCTGCATATTCAGTATAACCAAAATTGCCAGTTTTTGTTGTACCACCAGTGGTAGTCGGTATATCCCAATTACCGTCACTTGTTGCACAAGTACTATCTTGGTCTTCCAATATTAATTTAATACTTCCATCTCCTGCTATACGAACTGCTCTCCAACACATTCCTGCAAAATTAACATAGTTGTCTTCTACTCCACCTCTATAGTAATAACTTGTTCCATAATCATCTGGTGTTGAACTAAGTTCCTTTTCTGTAGATTTTGTAATTAGTGAATCTGAATTTATTGTTGCATATTTTATGGTTGATGTTATATCGGATACATTAGTTGATATTTTATATATACTATATTGATTTTGTGTGTTTGTCACTGTTGGTGTACTGGTTCCCCATACTGCATATTTTCCTACTAAACTACTTGCCATAGATGTTGTATATTTAGCGGTTGCAACTGTTGGATTTACCAAAGTAAATTTACCAGTTGTTTCATTTACAGTATAATCATCCGCATATGAAATATAGTACTTTGTTGCACTAATTTCTGTTGTTAAAGTAAATGTTGTTGGGTCTGTTCCTTTTAAATATATAATTGAAGTTGTTGCTTCTGCTGGTAAAGTTTTTGGAGTACTAACCAACTCTGTTCCGTTTGTTTTATTCTTTGCACTATCTATTATTGCAGTTGCTAATGTGCCTTCTCCATAAGGTTTAAATACATTAGGGTCTACTAGATTTGCTTTTGCACTAAATGTTTTATTCATATCTACACTTTGATCTACATTCATTTCTTTATATGTTAC
>CAKOHW010000002.1 GCA_934086185.1 uncultured Bacilli bacterium | reverse complement strand
AGGACTATGTAGTACAATAACATCATCAGATACCAAATCAGCTTTAATAAATAATGCCGGTACAGTTGTATATGGTTATAAATCTGGAGCATATGGTTATTTAGCCGATTATGAAAATTATAATGGCGGATTATATACAACATTAAAAGCATGGTATACATCCAGCGGATTAGAAAACAAAAAAACATTATTAAAAAATGATAAATGGTGCTTAGGTGGAGGTGATAGTTACAGATATAATGAAACAACTGGAGTATTGTTAACAGATACTGAAATAATAGAGATTCTAAATAATCATGATCAATACTATTATGCAGCAGGAAAAAGATTATATGGCAAAGGTGTAGAAAAAAATGCAACATTAAAATGTTCAAATGAAGAAGATAGTGTAAATGCTTATATAGGAACAATAACGGCAGATGAAGTAGCATATTCAGGGAGCAAAACTTATACAAATGGAGAAATATATAATGGCAATTATTTATATGATAATGTACAATTATATTATTGGACTTTGTCTCGTGATTATTCTAGCGGTTCTGATAACATATTTTATGTGAATTATGATGGCGGTTTAACTAGTTATGTTGTTTATTATATTGAAGATGGCTACGATATTGGTGTACGTCCTGCAGTTACTTTAGCCACTGGGACACAAATAGCAAGTGGAGATGGAACAATAGGAAATCCGTACAAAATCTTAGAGAGTTAATAATATTGGTAAAGGTTTGACAATTAAGTTTGTTAAATCTTTTTTGTTGTGTTATACTCATTTAAGGACGTGATAAATATGAAGAATGTTGTAGTATTTGGAGGAGGTACTGGGTTATCAAACCTATTATCTGGATTAAAACTATTTCCAGTTAATGTTACTGCTGTAATAAGTGTTGCAGATGATGGAAGAAGTACTGGTACTTTAAAAAGAGAATTAAATATACCTGCAGTTGGTGATATAGGAAAAGTTATGCTTACTATGTCTAATGCAAATCAAGAACTAATTGATTTATTATCTTATAGATTTAGTAATCCATCTTTAGAAAATCATCCTATACGTAATATATTATTAGCTGCTTTAATAGATCAAAAGGGTAATTTAACGGATTCTATAGATTTTATGTGTAAATTACTTAAGATTAATGGACGTATTTTGCCTATAACTGAAGATAAAGTTGAATTAATTGGTATTATGAATGATGATTCAATAGTTTATGGTGAAGAAAATATAACTATGAGTGATAAAAGAATTAAGGAAATTAAATATGATAGAAAATTTAATATAAATAAAGAAGTTATTAAAAGTATAAAAAATGCTGATTTAATTATTTTTTCACCTGGTTCGTTATATACTAGTTTAACTCCACATCTTGTTATAGATGAAATTAATGAAGCAATAAATGAATCAAAAGCTAAAAAAATGTATGTATGTAATTTATTTACACAACCAGGAGAAACTGATGATTATAAAGTTAGTGATCATTTAGAATTATTATTAAGATATATAAATAATATTGATGTTGTTGTTGCTAATGATAAAAAAATACCTAGTAATATAGCTCGTAAATATTCTAGAGAAGAAGAAAAAGATTGTGTAAAAATAGATAAAAATAATATAGATAAATTAGGCGTTAAATTAATTGGTGATAAAATATATCATATATCAAAAGTTGATGGTACCATTAAACATGACCCTTTGAAAACAGCATATTTAATATTTTCTTACTTAATGGATGAGGTATAAAAATGACTTTTACTACTAGAATAAAAGATGAAATAACTAAAGATATAAGTAATAGTTTAGAATCTAGAACAGAGTTATTATCTTATTTGAATTTTATTGGTGAATATAAAGATAATAAATTATACTTATATATAGAAAATGCTAGTGTAGCTAGATATATATTTAAATTATTAAAAATTAATTATAATATAAATATTAATTTAACTATACGTACATTGAAAAGATTTAAAATTAAGAAAATATATATTTTATCTATAAGTGAAAAGATAGATATTATAAAAGATGAAATAAATGATTTATTACTTAATATAAAAAATTCTAGTAATGAAGAGATTGCAGCGTTCTTAAAGGGAGCGTTTTTGGCTAGTGGATCTATTAATGATCCATCTAAAAGTAAATATCATTTAGAATTTTTAATAGATGATATAGATAGTGCTAATTTAATAAATGATTTACTTATAATATTAAAGTTTAAGAGTAAAGTAATTAGAAGAGATAAGGGGTATATGGTTTATATTAAAATTAGTGAAGAGATAAGTGATTTTATTAAAGTATTAGGTGCTACTAATTCATTATTTTATTATGAAGATATAAGAATATATAGAGATCATAAAAATATGGTTAATAGATTAAATAATTGTGAACAAGCTAATATGGAAAAAAGTATGAAGACTGCTTTAGAACAATTAAATAATATTAAATATTTAAGAGATAATGACTTAATAGAATTATTAGATGATAAAATAAAATTGGTTATTAGTTATAGAGAAAAATATCCTGAAACAACTATGAATGAACTTGCGTATATAATATCTATGGAAACTGAAACAAGTTTAACTAAATCATGTATAAATCATTATTTTAGAAAGATAAAAGATCTAGTTAATAAAGATAAAAATAAATAGTGTAAACAATAAAAATAAATAATGTAAATAATAAAGTTAATGTATTAACATTAATTTTTTTTGTGGTACTATTTAAGTAAGGTGATATGTATGAAGAAGGGTTTAATGTTTGTTTTAGTAATTATAATTGTTATTTTGGGAGGATATATTATTATTGATAAAGTATATGATGGTGATATAAATAATATTTTTAATAAGAATGAAGAAAATGAAATAGAAGAAAAGAAAGATGAAAGTAGTAGTATAGAAGATGACTTTATTATTTCATATAAAGAAGAAAAGTATGAAGTAGAGAAAATAGTAAGTACTAGAAATTTACCTATAATAGTTAGTAAAAATTATCAAGATATTGCAACTAAGATACAAGAATCTTTAACCGATATATCTAACCAAGAGTGGAAAAATATTAAAGATAGTGAAGATGAATATAAGAATGTTTTAGAAGATAATTTGGGAATAAAATATTTAGTTGATGAAAGTAAGAGAACAGATAAATATATAAGTTTTAAATTTACAGAAGAGGGTACATTTGGTGGCGTATCTTGGGATAGTATAAAAGTATATAATTATAGTTTTAAAAATGGTGAAGTACTTAAATTAAGTGATATAGTTAGTGATTATGACAAATTTATGAATGAAGTAGTAAAATTAGTAAAGAATAAAATATCAGAAGAAAATATTGATGTAAGTGAAGATGTTATAAAAAGTGAAATAGTTAAAGATGGTAATTGGGGTATAGATAGTAATGAATTAAATTTCTATTTTGATAAATATTCTATTGCTAGTGGTGCTACTGGTGTAATTAATATAAGTGTTAGTTTTGATGAAATAGGTAATTATATAGAAAAAGATTATAAAAATTAGAATAGAGTAGTTAATACTCTTTTTTGATGATATAATCGTATTAGGTGTAGAAATATGAAGATATTGATTGTAGGTTCAGTAGCTAGTGGGAAAAGTACTTTAGCAAGAAAACTTAGTAAAGATAGTAATATTAGAGTGTATGAAATTGATTCTATTGTACATGATGATGTTTTGAATGTTAAAAGAAGTAATCTTGAACAACAAAAAATAATAAATGAAATAAATAAAAATAAATCTTGGATATTAGAAGGTACATTGAGAAGTAATTTATATAATTTATTAGATTTAGCAGATATAATAATATATGTTGATACACCTGTTTATAAAAGAAAGATTAGAATATTTAATAGGTTTATAAAACAAAAGTTAGGAATAGAAAAGTGTAATTATAAACCTAATATTAATATGTTAAAAAATATGTATAAGTGGACTAATGAATTTGAAATTAAGAAAGATAAATTGTATGATTTAATCTCTAAGAAAAGTAATAAATTTATACATTTATTTGATAATAAAATTAATTATAGTGAAATAAGAGGTAAGTATGAAAAATAAGAATGATTTTATGTATACTTTTAAACATAGATTAGTTGTTATATATTTAGCAAATAAATATATTTCACCTGATAAAGTAGAATTGTTAGAAAGAATAATGAAACATGATGTAGATAAATTATTTAATTATATGTTTTATGATAAGAAGACTGTTTCTAAGATGCATAGGTTATTATCTAGTCATCATGATAATAAAATAGATAAAACATATGAAGATTATGTAGAGATGGTATTAGATTGGGAAAGTGCTAGATATACTAAGAGTGATAAACCATTAAATGCTTATGATACATTATATAAATATTATCCATATATGGAAGATAATATTTTACCGATACTTAGAGAATTTAAGATAGATAAAAGTAATTTAGATAAAGAAAATGATGTTATTGAATATGTTAATTCTATTAATGTTACGTTGGAAGATATAAAGGAATTTATGAATTCTTATATAAATGATTATTTTAATTGTTAACTCTACAAATTGTAGAGTTTTTTTGATGGAGTCTTATGTTATATTTTAGGTGAGGTGATAAGTATTGTTTATTTAATGAGACATGGTCAAGATGATGAAGATTATATTGGAGGATGGAGTGATGTAAGATTAATAGATGAAGGTATAGAGGATGTTAAGAATAATGCAGTTTGGATTAAAGATAATTTAAATATTAAAAAAATAATTTGTAGTAATGTTTTAAGGTGTATGGAAACTACTAAAATTGTGAATAGTAAACTTAATGTTGATGTAGAATATACTGATAATTTAAAAGAACAAAATAAAGGTTTATTAAATGGAGTTAAAAAGTGTGAAGCATATAAAAATTATAAAGAGTTTTTATATAATATACATATTTATAGTAAGTATCCTAATGGTGAATCTTTATTAGATTTATATAATAGAATTAAAGTTTATTTAGAATATATTTTAAAGATGGATGATGATACTTTGTTAATAACTCATCGTGGGGTAATTAATATGATATATTTTATAACTTTGAATAAAGAGTTAGATATGAATAAAAAACAATTTAATGTTGATACTGCATCAATACATGAATTAGATAAAAATTTAAAAAAGATAAGGAGAATTAAATGATAAAAAAAGTTGTATTAACTGGAGGACCTGGAAGTGGAAAAACTACTGTTTTGAATAAAATAAAAGATAGTTTTAATTCTAGAAATGTAAAAGTAGTTGTAGTTGGTGAAACTGCTACTGAAGTTATTAATTCTGGTATAAAAAGTTTTGGAGAAGATAAGATTGATATTGTTGATTTTCAAGAATTAATATTATCTTTACAATTAAGTAAAGAACGTATTTTTGATAGAGCAATTGAATTTTATAGTGAGAGATATCCAACAAAAGATATATTAGTTATTTATGATAGGGGTGTTATTGATAATAAAGCATTTATAAATGATCAAGAATTCGTTGATGTAATGAATAGAGTTGATAAAAGTAAGAATTATTCTTTGTTATTAAATAATTATGATTTAATAATTGATTTGGTAAGTGCGAAAGAATTTTATACAACACAGAATAATGAAGCTAGAAGTGAAGATGTTGATAGTGCATTAAAATTAGGAAAGGCTACGTTAAAAAGCTGGTTAGGACATCCTAAATTAAAAATAATTTTACCTAAAGAAAAAATTGAAGATAAAGTTTTAGAAGTATTAAAATATTTAAATGAGTTAATGTCTAAAAAACAAATAAAAAATCAAAAAAAATACTTAGTAGATTTAAGTAAGACAGATATAAATCATATACTAAGTATAGGTAATAGTGCATTAATTAATCAAACATATTTAATTAGTAATGATAATTATGAAAAAAGACTTAGAAAAACTTTTATGAATGATAGTTTATCATATAATTTGACGGTTTATAAAATATTAGATGATGGTAGTAAAGTCTTAGAAAGTAGTAAAAATATTGATGAAAAAATATATAATGAATTATTAGAATTTAAAATAAAAGATAAAAAAACGATAGTTAAAAATAGAATTTATTTTGATTATTTAGGTACTTATATGTATTTAGATATATTTTATGATGATGGCAAAAGGGAAGATATTGGTTATTTAGAAATTGATGATGATAAAGAAGTTAGTATGCCTTTATTTATATCTATATTAGAAGATGTAACATTAGATCAAAATTATAATAATTATAATAAGGCTAATAGAGATAGTTTATCTAATAATAAAAAATTAATTTATACTTAATTCTGGGTATCTTTTAGTTACTAAGTTATTTAAATTTATATTGAAATGCGTTGCAATTTTTAATAAGTTATCGTATTCATTTAATTCTAAAGTATTATGATTATGTATTTTTAATTCTATGAATAGACCTAGATTTTCTACATTATCAAATACAATTTCATATTTATCTTTGTATATGTATATAATACGTTCTTTATTTATTTGGGTAAGTATCTTGTAATTTAGATTAATTAATATATTATTTAAATTATCTTTATTATCTATTAGTACTTCATATTTATTTTCTTTATTATCTTTATCTAATTTTTTATAAGATAGTATAATTTTATTACCAGTTTCACGTATTCTAAGCCAGTTAGTGTTATTATTTTTTAGTTTGTAATATGTATCATATTCTTTTGTTTTTTCAATGAATTTTGATGTTTGTTTTATATCATTTAAAATACTTAAATATTCATCATAAGTTATTTTTATTTTTATTTCTGTTTCAATGTTATTTTGTGGTTTATTTCCATATAATAAGTATGATATAGAACATTTTAGTATATTACTTAATTTTGTTATTGAATTAATATCTGGTATAGTTCTATTATTTTCCCAACTTGATATAGTTTTATCTGTAAAGAATAATTTTTTTCCTAGTTCTTCTTGGGTTAAATTATTTTTTTTTCTTAATTTTTTTATTCTGTTTCCTATAGTATCCATAAATTACCTCTTATTAATTTATTATATATGAAATAATATAAAAATCAATATTATACATGTTATAATTTAAGTAGGTGGTTATATGTATGGAGCAATAATTGGTGATTTAGCTGGTAGTATATATGAATATGATCAATTAAAGAAAGTTAAACCTATAAAGTGTAAAAATATTATAGAGAATAATTCTTTTTTTAGTGATGATACTATATTAACAGTTGCTATTTTAGATGCAATTTTAAATGATAAAAATTATTTAAAATATTTGCGTAATTATATAAAAATGTATTCAGATTATAAACCATCATATAGTCCTTATTTTTCTTTTTCTTTTTCTCCTAGTACTTTAAAGTGGGCTACTAGTAATGAAATTTTTAATAGTTACGGTAATGGAGCAATGATGAGAATAAGTCCTATAGGTTATTTATTTGATAGTGAAGAAGAAGTTATTAAAAATGCTATACTTGCTACTAAACCAAGTCATAATACATTTGATGCATTATATTCAGCGAAAATAATAGCATTAATGATTTTTTATTTTAGAAAAGGTTATAGTAAGAATGATGTTTTTAATAAGTTAAATTTAAAAGTAGAATATAAACCATTTAGTAAATTTAATTATACTTGTAAGGATACTTTAGGAAATATACTATACGTTATATATAATTCTAATAGTTTTGATGATGCTATAAGAAATACATTATTAATGGGCGGGGATACTGATACTAATTGTACGATTGTTGGTAGTGTTATGGAAGCAATATATGGAGTTAGTGATGAATTAAAGGAAAGTGCTAATAAAAAACTTCCAAATTCATTTGTTAAAATATTAGAATGTGGTTATAAGAATGTTAAATAATATGGAATATATAAAGAAATATAATTCAAAAATTGGTACTATTTGTTTAAGTAGTGATGGAGAATATTTAACTGGGTTATGGTGTAGGAATAAATAATAAAATTAAACTATTATAAATTGAAAAATATAATATTAATAAATTTGTTATTTCTAAGAAAGGTAATTAATTATGAATAGATGTAAATGGTGTAATTTAAATAATTTAAAATATATAGAGTATCATGATAAGGAATGGGGTGTATTAAATTTAGATGATAAGTATTTATTAGAAATGTTAATATTAGAATCTTTTCAGGCTGGTTTATCTTGGGAATGTGTTTTAAATAAAAGAGATGCATTTAGAAGTGCTTATGATAATTTTGATATAGATAAAATATGTTTATATGGTGATGAAAAAATAAATGAGTTAATTAATAATAAAGATATTATTAGAAATAAACTTAAAATTATTGCAAGTATAAATAATACTAAGATATTTAAAGAGATAGTAAAAGAGTATGGTACTTTTTCTAATTATTTAAAAATATTTAGTAATGGTAAAATATATTATGAAATAGATAAAACTAGTTCTTGGTTATCAGACGATATATCATGTAATTTAAAACGTAGAGGTATGAAGTTTGTTGGTACTAAAATTATTTATTCTTTTTTACAAGCTATAGGTATAATTTATTCACATGATAAAGATTGTTTTTTATATAGAGGTAAGTAAGTTATGAATAAAAATGAAATATATGAATTTATAAAGAGTAAGAATATTTGGTATCAAGTATATGAACATAAGGCAGTATATAATATGGAAGAATTAGATAGTTTAGATTTGCCTTATAAAGATAGTGATGCTAAGAATTTATTTTTAAGAGATGATAAAAAGAAAAATTATTATTTGGTTACTTTAAAAGGTGATAAGAAAGTTGATTTAAAAAAATTTAGAAAAAATAATAATTTAAGAAATTTAAGTTTTGCTAGTACTTCAGATTTATATGATATTTTAAATTTAATGCCTGGTTCTGTTAGTCCATTAGGTTTATTAAATGATAATGAATTAAAAGTTATTTTATATATTGATAGTGAATTATTATTAAATGATGGAATAATTGGTGTACATCCTTGTGATAATACAGCAACTATATTTTTGTATGTTAATGATCTAATTAATATAATTAAAGAACATGGTAATGAAGTTATTATTCAAAAAATATAGTATGTTTTTTTGAAATAATAAAAATTATTAAATTCTAGTAATGTTTCCTGTTATATTTTGTTATATTATACTAAAATTTATATGAAAGGAAGATAATATGAATCAAAGTGATATAGGAAAATTTATTTCAAGTTTAAGAAAGAAGAAAAAATTAACTCAAAGTGAGTTAGCAGAAAAGTTAGGAGTATCAGTAAAATCGGTTAGCAATTGGGAAAATGGTAGGAATATGCCTGATTTATCATTATTTAAACCATTATGTAATGAATTAGGTATTACAGTTAATGATTTAATTAGTGGAGAGATAGTTGATGATAAAAAATATAAAGAAGTTGCAGAAGATAATATAATTAAAACTATAGATTATTCTAATAAAAATATTCGTAATAGTAAAAAAGTTATTAGTTTGTCTTTTATAGTATTTGGAGTATTACTTACTAATATGGCATTAACTATAATACCTAGTGAATCTAGTTGGGGTAGTATATATTCAGTTATTGGTTGTTTAATATCTATTATAGGTTTTTTTAGATTGATTAATAAATGTAGTTGGGTAAAACGTATATTATATTCAATTGTATATTTTGTAATATATGTTAGTATGTTAATTATAATAGATTATATAAGTGTTATTAGTAATAATCAAGCACCTAGATTTTCTTATTTAAAAATATATGATGATAATATGATTTTGTATAAAGCATTTAATTATGATGTATATAGAATAAATGTTAATAAAAGTAGTGAATATTATATAATAGATAAAGATAAGAAATATACTATGGATACAGTACCTAATATACCTTTTAATAGAAGTAAATGTGGTATAGATAATATTATTAAATATAAGAGTTTATACGTTGGTGATAATAGTAATGATGGTAATTTAATAAGTAATTTACCATTAAGTGAGTATGGTTATGTATTTAGTATAGATAATGATAATCTTGGATTAATAATAAATTATAATATAACAGATTGGTATATAAATAGTGATAATTATATTAAGAAAAGTTTAATATATAATTCAGTTTCTATATTCTTTTTAATAGATAATATAGAATATATTACATTTAATTTTAGTGGTAATAGTTATAAAATTACTAGAAATAATATAGAAAAATATTATCCTGATTATAAAAAAATTAAATATGATACTTTTAGTAAGTATGTTGAAAATATAATAAATGATGATGAAATAATAGAAAATATATTTGATAAATTGTTTAGTTAAAGAATAGTAAACACAATATTTTATATTTATTGTGTTTTTTCTTTTTTAAGTTATATATTAATGTTATTATAAGTATAAAAGATGCAAGGTGATTGTATGAGATATAAAGTATCTAAAAGAATTTTGATATTTTTGTGTTTATTTGTTTCAATAAGTGCTTTAATAGGGAGTATATGTATGTTTATTGATCCTAGTGGGAAATTACTTGGTATGAGTGATTTATTACCATATTTTAAAGTTTTACCATTAAGCAATATATTATTTCAGGATTATATATTTTCTGGTATTTCATTATTAATAGTTAATGGTATATCTAATTTAATTGCAGTATATTTTCTTATTAAGAATAAAATGTTGGGTAGTATATTAGGTATGGTATTTGGTATTACTTTAATGTTATGGATTATTATACAATTTATTATATTTCCTACAAATATATTATCAATAAGTTTTTTTATAATTGGTACAATAGAATTTTTATTTGGATATATGACATATGTTTTTTATAAACAAGAGAATTTTAAATTTGGTATAGATAATTATAAAGTTATAAAAGATAAAAGTGATACTTTGGTAGTTTATTTTTCTAGAATGGGTTATACAAGAAAGATTGCATATGATGAAGCAATAAGGAATAAGGCAAATATTTTAGAATTAAAAACAAGTGAACTTACATCTTCAACTAAAGGTTTTTGGTGGTGTGGAAGATTTGGTATGCATAAATGGTGTATGAAAATAAATGATATTAATGTAGATTTAAAGAAATATAAAAAAGTTATTATAATTTCTCCTATTTGGGTATTTAGTATTTCAGCACCTATAAGAGATTTTTGTTATAAATATAAGAATGATATAAATAATGTAGAATATATTTTTGTACATTTTATGAAAACAAGTTTTTTAAGAGTTTCAGATGAAGTTGATAAGATCTTAAATAAGAAAAGAATAAAATATACATCTATATGTTCTAGATTTGGTAAAGTTATAAAGTATAATGTATATAAGTAATTTGATGGAGACATTGTATGTTATTAAGAATGAAATATATTATGTTGAGTTTATTATTAATATTGATTATATTAATAGGTGTTAGTAGAATATATTTAGGAGTAGATTATACAAGTGATGTTTTAGCAGGTTTTTTAATATTTATATCTTACTTGATAATATTTATAGATGGTTTTAATAAATATGAGTTTAAGGGTGGTAAAAATGAAAAATAAAAAAATACTTAATAGTTTTAAATATGCATTTGAAGGTGTTATAAGTGCTTTTAAGAGTGAAAGAAACATGAAGATTCATGTTAGTGTTTTAATATTAGTGGTTATATTTGGAATATTCTTGAAATTAAAAACTTGGGAATGGTTAGTTTTAGTAAGTTGGTTTTCTATGGTTATTGGTGGAGAGTTATTTAATACCGCTATTGAAATTGTTGTCGATCTTGCAATGCCAGATATTAACGAGTCTGCTAAACGAGCAAAAGATATATCTGCTGGTGGGGTATTAGTTTTTGCTGTTGGTTCAGTAATTGTTGGTTTGATAATATTTTTACCAAAAACCATGAATTTATTTATGTAAAATAATCTAGTAAATGATTATATAAATTTAGGAATAGATAATATAGATGATGAGTATATATGTTGTTGAATAGGAGAGTTATATGAATTTTGAAAATGAAATAACTGTTTTAGTAAACAGTGAATTAAATGATATTAAGGAACATTTAAGTGATTTAGGTTTTAAAGTGATGGAAGAATATTGTGTTAATGATATTTATATGATAAACAAATGTTATGTAGATAATGAGCATTCTTTAGAATTATTAAAAAAATGTGTTTTGATTAGAAATATTATAGATGAAAGTGGTAGTAGAAAGTTTTTAACTTATAAGTATAAAGAATATAATGATAAAGAAGAAATCATTAAACAAGGTAAAATAAATGTTAAAGTAGATAGTATAGATAATTCTAGAAAGTTACTAGAAGCATTGAATTTTGAAAAATTAATAAGTATAAATGATAATTTAACAGTTTATTCAAATGGTGTTGATGAAATTGTTTTACAATGTGTAAATAATAAACACATTTATATAGAGATAGAAGATAAATGTAATTATATAGATAAAAAGTATAATTCTATAGAAGAAATGATAGATGTTATTAAAAAATATAATATTCCTATAAAAGATGATAATTATTTTGTTAAAAAAGCTTATATTGAACTTAGTGAAGTTTATAAATAAGATTATATTTCTATGTTAGGTGTGTAGTAATGGGTATAATTAATTGTGCTAGTAGTAATTCTTGTTATAGAGGTTTAGATTATTATGAACAAAAAAGAGTTAGTAAAATAAAAAAAATAAGTGCAACTGAGTATCAAAGTACTGTATCAGGAAGTGATAATTATAATGTTTTTTTAGATATAAGTCATCCTAGAAGATCAACTTGTAATTGCCCACTTGCAAATGGAAAAAGAATTATATGTAAACATATTGTAGCAACATATTTTTCTGTAGTTCCTAATAGTGCTAAAGATTTTATAGAAGAACAAGATAGGTTACAAGAAGAATATGAAGAATATCAAAATCAAGAATATAAAAATGTTATTAAGTGTCTAAATAAAATGACTAAAGAAGAATTAATTCAGGAATTAATTAGTGTTTTTGATTATGGCCCTGAATGGTTATATGGTGATTTTGTAAGAAGAAATTTATAAAAGATTGTGTAGTGATTTTATGAGTAAATATAAGTTGTTATGGGATTATATTGTATGTAATAAGAAAGATAAATATAAAATTAAAAAACTACAATTAACTATGAAACAGGAAAAATCCTGTTTTTTATATGGTATAATATAGAGGTAAATGAAGAGGAATTTTTTAGAACAAATTTAAGCATATATATTTATGAAAATATAAGTAGGCAAAAAATATGATTGTGATGAAAATTAATAAATAACTAATTATTCATTAAAAAAATAAGTGGATATTATATGTTGTTTGGGAAAATTAAAATACAATTGTAAATACAGATTTGGAGGAAAGAATGGAGAAAATTGAAGATAAATATAATAGTAGTATTTTTGAAAATATAAAACATACTGATGAGTATGGTAATGAATTTTGGTATGCTAGGGAACTATCAAAAGCGTTAGAATATAAAGACTGGAGAAATTTTTTGAAAGTTTTAAATAAAGCGAAAGATGCAGTTGTTAATTCTGGATTTAATGTTAATGAACAACTTGTTGAGGTTGACAAGTTGTCAAAAAGAAATAATAATGCTCAAATAAATATACAGGATTTTAAATTATCAAGATACATATGTTATTTGATAGTACAAAATGCTGATCCGAGCAAAAAAGTTATAGCTTTAGGACAAACTTATTTTGCTATTCAAACAAGAAAACAAGAAATAACTGAACAAGAATATGATTCGTTATCAGATGATGAAAAAAGATTTTATCAAAGAAAATTAACAAAACAAGGAAACTATACATTACAAAAAGTTGCATCTTCTGCTGGTGTTAAAAATATGGCTGAGTTTCATAATGCGGGGTATAAAGGATTGTATAATGGTGAAACTGCTGATGATATTTTTAAAAGAAAAAAATTGAAATATAGAGAAGATATTTTAGATAATATGAATGAAGATGAATTAGTTGCTAACTTATTTAGAATAAATCAAACTAAACAAAAACTTTTAAAAGATAATGTACAAGGAGAAAAAGAAGCAAAAGATGTACATTATGAAGTGGGCAAAAAAGTTAGAAAAGCAATTGCTGATATTGGAGGTATGATGCCAGAAGAAATGCCAACACCTAAAAAGAGTTTGAAGGAATTAGATATTGTGGAGATATTATGAAAAAGAAAATTGTGTTAACTATAGCATATTTAATTAGTTTATTACCGATGTTATTAAATCAATATGGAGGAATGAAAGGTGTACAAGAAATTAGTGGTTTAATTAACCTGTTTAATCCAATAGGAGTGATATCTGTACTATTATTTATTATAGGGATATGGATATCATTTAAAAATAAAAAAATAAATAAAGTATTTGGAGCATTGGGAACGATAGGAATTGTGGTTTCAGAAATATATGAGTTTTTTACTTGGCATATAATGACCATAACAGGAAAAATAAGTATTCATAATAGTATTGAATTTGCTTTTCCAGAATTTTATATTGGATTGTTATTTTCTTTGATTATGATACTTATTTATTTCTATATTGATAAAATATTAAAAGAATAAAAATTACTATCAAAAATTTTTTGTGTTGGTAAAGAAATAGGAAAAAAGGTTCATTTATCGATGAAAAGTGGATTGAAAAATATAGAGTAAAACAAAATAAAATAAAAAAATTAAATTTTGATTTGTTATTTGAAGTAACTAAATAGTATCTAGGAGATGGAATATATGAAAAACAATTTAACTAATATTAAGGTAGCAATTTTTGATTTTGATAATACATTAGCTATTCATAAAGATGTTGATTATATAAAACATTGTAATGAAAATTAAGATAAATTACTTAATTATTATCTAAATGCATATTTGAAACAATAGAATTTTTATGAGATAATTGAATCATGCGATATATCAGAAGAGATATTTAAATTAATTAATATTTTAAGAAAAAATAATGTTAAATTATATTGTGTATCTGGAATGAAATTTTTCTTTCATTTAAAATCAAAAGAATATTTTGTTTGTAAATATTATGAAAATGATATTGAAGTGATTTCAACAAGAAATCAAGAATTGAAAATAGATGCAACAGAAATAATTAGCAAAATTAATAATTGTAACTATGTATTTAGATTATGCAGAATTACAAGCAAAAAATCATAATGCAATGACTATGAAAGATTGGGGTAGAAAAATTGAATGCATTTTTGCAATTTAATGGTAAAGAAATATTACACAATGTGGATAAAATATCGGCTAGTGTTGCAAAAGAATTAGCTTATAAAGAATATGATAAATTTAAAGTTAAACAAGATAAATTATATAAATCAAACTTTGATAATTTTCTAAATGAAACAAGAATGTTAGAGAATGGAAGTGATAAATAATGGATATGCATCAAAAAAGAGAAATGAGAAAAAATAAAAAAGTGAATGAAGATACAAAAAGTTTGCCATCTACGAACACCAATTGGTAAAGAACGACTAATATAAACTCTCTTTAAAGTCCTTATTTTATAAGGCTTTTAATTAAATTCCTTTTTTATAATTTTTAATTAAAAATCAATAAAAATTATAAGAGAAATCAGGTGAGAACGACATAAAGAAACATTTATGATAAATAAAGGAGGTCATTTTATGAAAAAAAATAATATTACGATTAGATCAAGTGCTGCTGAATATCTAACTTTTATTGCAGCAACCGGAACAGATAAAGAAACAATTGAAGTAAGATATGAACATGAAAATATTTGGCTTACTCAAAAAATGTTATCAACTCTCTATAATGTAGAAATAAATACAATAAATTATCATATTAAAAAAATATATAATGATAATGAATTGAAAGAAGAATCAACTATTCGAAAATTTCGAATAGTTCAAAAGGAAGGAAATAGGGAAGTATCAAGGGATGTAGTTCATTATAATTTGCAAATGATTATAGCAATCGGATTTAAAGTGGATAATGATCGTGCAGTTCAATTTAGAAAATGGGTTAATGAAATAGTGAAAGAATATACTATTAAAGGTTTTGCAATGGATGATGAAAGACTAAAAAATGGTGGTTCTATTTTAACAGAAAAATATTTCGATGAATTACTTGAAAGAATTAGGGAAATAAGGCTCTCTGAAAGAAAATTTTACCAAAAAATAACTGATATATATGCTACAAGTATTGATTATGATAAAAACTCAAAAATAACTTTGGAATTTTTTAAAAAAGTTCAAAATAAAATTCACTATTCTGTAACTGGAAATACTGCAGCAGAAATTATATATGATAGGGCTGATTCTAAGAAAGAACATATGGGGCTTACTAATTGGGAGGCATCACCAAATGGTAAAATTATCAAAAGTGATGTTGTTATTGCTAAAAATTATTTAACTGAAGAAGAGTTATATTCATTAAGGAGAATTGTATCTGCTTATCTTGACTTAGCAGAAAGTAGGGCAATAAGACATATACCAATGACAATGGAAGATTGGACTGATAAATTAGATGAATTTTTAAAACTTACTGATAGAGAAATATTACAAGATGCTGGTAAAATATCGCATAAAATAGCGTGTGATAAAGCAATAACTGAATTTGAAAAATATAGAATTATTCAAGATAAATTATATGAATCAGATTTTGATAAATATTTAATTGAACTTGAAAAAATTGAAAGAAGTGATGAAATTGAATGATAATAAAACAAATATAAACTGGTTTCCAGGCCATATGCAAAAAACAAAAAGACAAATAGGAGAGTTATTACCATTAATTGATGTGGTTTATGAACTAATTGATGCTAGAATACCTTATTCTAGTAAGATAGTTGATATAGATAAGACTATAAAAAATAAACCTAGAATATTAATTATGACTAAGTATGATTTGTGTGATAAAGATGAAACAGAAAAATGGGTTAAATATTATGAAAATGAAGGATATAAAGTAATTAAAGCAAATTTGAATACTAATAATTCAGTAGATGAAATAATCAATATCACCAATACATTAATGAAAGATACTAATGATAAAAGATTTGATAAAGGTATGAAAGAAAAACAAATAAAGGCATTAGTTGTAGGTATACCTAATGTTGGTAAGAGTACATTAATTAATAAAATGGTTGGTAGAAAAGTCGCTAATGTTGGTAATAAACCAGGTGTAACTAAGAATTTAGTTTGGTTAAAAACTAATAGTAATATATTGCTACTTGATACTCCGGGAATTTTATGGCCAAAATTTGATAATCAAGAAGTTGCATTAAATTTAGCAAGTATGTCTGCTATTAGAAGTGAGATATTAGATACTGATGAAATTGCTGTACATATATTAAATAAATTAAATGATTTTTATCCAAATATATTAAAAATGAGATATAATATTGATTATATTGATGAAGATTTATGTATTACTTATGATAGTATTGGTAAAAAAATAGGGGCCATTATTAGTGGTGGTGAAGTAGATTATACTAGAGTAAGTGAATATATATTAAATGATATAAAAAATGAGTATGTAACTAAAATTACTTTTGATAGGATGGATTAATATGTCTTTAAAAATTAGTGAGGAAGAATATAAAAGAAGATTATCAATTACAAAATATAATTTAGAAAAATATTTAAATATTACTAATTATTATACTAGTGAAGAATTAGTAATGTATTATGCTAAAATAGATAGTTACTTAAGAACTAGAATAGATGAAAATGTGTTTTTGAAAAATTTGATTGAGAAAACTATATTTTTTAGATCGTTAGGATATTCTTTAGAAGATATATCTAGAATGATATATAATTTTCCTTCTTTATTACATATGGATAAAAGAGATGTTTTGATAAAATATTTATTGTTAGGAAAAATAGTAGTTAGTAATACTTCAGTTTGTGATAGAGATGATATAATGTTAAATCATACTAAGGATTTAATATGTGGTAAAGAGTTATTATATGCTAGAATTATGTTTTTTCTAACTGTTGATGATATTAATCAAAGAAAGAATGAAATAACTAGACGAAAAGCACTAAAAATTACTAGTAATGAATTTTCTAATACATATGGAATTGATAAACAAAAATTATTAAAATTATTTCCATTTAATAGTGGTTCTATGAAAATAATTTGTAGTTGGAAAGAAAATGAAGAAGTAATGAAAAAATTACTTGATAATGGAATAGAGTTGAAGTAATAGATGAATGATATAGATTTACTAAAATACGAAAAAGAATTATATGATAATGGTATTAATTTAATTGCTGGAGTTGATGAAGTTGGTCGTGGACCATTAATTGGTCCGGTAGTTGCTGCTGCAGTAATTTTACCTAAAGATTATAAATTAGAAGGTTTAACTGATTCTAAAAAGTTAAGTGAAAAAAAGCGTGATAAATTTTATGACATAATAAAAAGAGATGCAATAAGTATTGGAATTGGATTGATGGATGAAAAAGTTATAGATGATGTAAATATTTATGAGGCAACTAAGTTAGCAATGAAAGAAGCAATAAATAATTTGGATATTAAACCTGAACATATTTTAATTGATGCAATGCCATTAGAACTTTCTATACCTACTACTAGTATAATTAAGGGAGATGCTAAAAGTGAAAGCATTGCAGCAGCAAGTGTTATTGCAAAAGTTACTAGAGATAAAATGATGTATGATTTAGATAAGAAATATCCTATGTATGGATTTAAAAATCATAAAGGTTATCCTACTAAAAAACATATAGAAGCATTAAAAGAATATGGTCTTATAGATGGGTATAGAAAAACTTATCAACCTATTAAAGATATGATAAAGGAGAGATAATATGGGATTATTTGATAAATTAAAGAAAGTATTTACTAATACAGAAAAACGTGAAGATTTAGAAACTTATGATAAAGGATTAGAAAAGACTCGTAAAGAATTTGTTAGTGAATTAAGTTTACTTGGTATAAAATATACTAAAGTAAGTGATGAATACTTTGATGAATTAGAAAATTTATTAATTAAAGCTGATATTGGTGTTAAAACAGTATTTGATTTTTTAGATAAATTGAAAAAACGTGTTAAACATGAAAATATTACTGATACTAATAAATTAAAAGAAGTTATTGTAGATGAGTTATTTTTAATTTATGTAGAAGGTGAAAATTTAAGTGATAAAATAAAAATGAATGAAAATGGACCTACTGTTTTATTATTTGTTGGTGTAAATGGTGTAGGTAAGACTACTACAATTGGCAAACTTGCAAAAAAATATAAGAGTGAAGGCAAAAAAGTAATGATGATTGCTGGTGATACTTTTAGAGCAGGTGCAGTAGAACAATTAAAAGAATGGGCTAATAGAACAGATTCATTATTTTTTGGAAAAGAGAATACAGATCCTGCTGGTGTAGTTTTTGATGGATTAAAGGTAGCAACAGAAGAAAATGCTGATATAGTATTAATTGATACTGCAGGACGTTTACAAAATAAAGTAAATTTAATGAATGAGTTAGAAAAGATTAATAATGTTATTGGAAAATTTATACCAGATGCTCCTCATGAAACATTGTTAATTATTGATGCTACTACAGGACAAAATGGAATATTGCAAGCAGAAAGTTTTAAAAGTATTACAAATATTACAGGTATAGTTTTAACTAAGTTAGATGGTACTGCTAAAGGTGGTATAGTACTTGCAATAAAAGAAACTGTTGGTATACCTGTTAAATTTATTGGACTTGGTGAAGGTGAAGATGATTTAAAAAGTTTTGATATTGAAGAATATATTTATGGTTTATTTAAGGATATGGTTTAATGGAAGAAAGAAATTATTTAATTAGTTTATATGATTATTATGGTTTACTACTTACTTTAAAACAACAAGAGTATTTTGAAGATTATTACTTTGAAAACTTAACAATGGAAGAAATAGCAGAGAATGATAAAATATCTAAGAATGCTGTTAGTAAACAGATTAAAATAATAAAAGAAAAATTATATTCTTATGAAGATACATTAAAATGTTTTTATAAACGTAATAAAATATTGAGTATTATTAAAGATAAAGATTTAATAGATAAAATAGATAAGTATATTTAAAATATTATATAAATAAAATATATTATGAATAAAATAATATATTTTTTTGTTGGGGTTTTATTAGTTAGTATATCAATTGTATTTTTTATATTATATTTAAATTTGTTTGTTATTGGGTATAATTTATTAGAATATTTATTATTTTGTTTTAAAAGAATAGAGTGTTTGTTATTTATACCGGGTATTTTAATTTTATACTTTAAATATATAAAGTAGTCTTGAATAAAATAATAATCTAATATAAAATATAGTTGATGAGGTGATATGATGAAAACAATAACTTTACTACCTGCTGATAGTTATGTAGTTATAAATAAAACTATTATTACAGAATATGATAAAAAAGTTATTATAGATTTATATCAACCTATAATAGGACCATTAGCGGTGTCATTATATTTTACATTTATAAGTGATTTAGATAAGTATGATAATAGAAGTGATGTATTAAGTCATCATCATTTAATGATTATGTTAAAAAGTGGATTAGATGTAATAAAGAAAGCGTGTTCATCTTTAGAAGGTGTTGGTTTAATTAAGACATTTGTTAAACTTAATGATAATCAAAATAATTATATATATGAGATTTATAGTCCTATAAGTCCTAATGAATTTTTAAATCATCCGGTATTAAATATTGTTTTATATAATAATATAGGGGATACTGAATATAAAAAGTTATGTAATCATTATAAAAAAATACAAATAGATATGAAAGAATATGAAGATATTTCTAGTACTTTAAGTAGTACTTATATTAGTATTAGTAATAATATAAGGAATGATTCTATTAAATCGAGAGAAGAAATTGGAATAAATGTAGGTGAGGTAATAGATTTTGATACTTTAATATCTAGTATTCCTAATAATATTATAAGTGATAAAGCATTTAATAAGAGAACTCGTGAATTAATAAATAATTTAGCGTTTGTATATGATATAGATAATTTAAGAATGATAGATATGGTTAGAATGAGTATTGAAACTAATGGTATGATTAATAAAGAAAAGTTAATAAGTAATGTTAGAAAATATTATGATTTTAATAATAATGGTAATTTACCTACACTTATATATAGAACTCAACCTGATTATTTAAAACAAAAATATAGTGATACTTCTAATAGGGGTAAGATGTTATATGTTTTTGAAAATACTAGTCCATATGATTTTCTTATGGGGAAAAATAAGGGAATAAAACCTACTAGTAGAGATTTAAAATTATTAGAATATTTAGCAGTTGAACTAAAAATGAAACCTGCTGTAATCAATGTATTAATTGATTATGTGTTAAGAATAAATGATAATAAATTAAATAGAAATTATGTGGAAGCAATAGCAGGAGGATGGATAAGAAGTAATATAGATACTGCTAGTAAAGCAATGGAGAGAGCCGAAAAAGAACATAAGAAAAATAGAAAGAAAGTATTTACAAATGTAAAGGAAGAAATAGTGCCAGTATGGTTTGATGAAAAGAACGAAGAAGAAAATGTTAGTGAAGAAGAAAGAAAAGAATTAGAAAATTTATTAAAAGATTTTAGGTGATAGTATGGATAGTTTTAAAAATATACAGAAAAATTTTAATAATAATTTAAGTGATGAATTAAAAAGAGACTATGTTAAAAGTTTAAAAGATGAAGATTTTAAATTATTAGTTAATAGACTTAAAATAAGTGATGAAGTTGGAATGAAATATACATCAAAATTAGAAAAAACTGTATGTTCATTAAAAAATTGTAAAAATTGTAAAAGTTTAATAGAATGTAAAAATGAAGTTAACGGGTGTGTTTATTATCCTAGAAAAGATAATGATAGATTGATATTTGATTATATTTTATGTAAATATAAGAATATGGCAATTAACGAAGAAAAAGTAAATAAGAGTATTTTCTTCGGCATAGCTGATGAAATTAAAAATGCTAAAATGTCTGATATAGATATTACTGATAAAAAAAGAGTTAATGTTATAAAATTTTTAAAATCTTTTTATGATAATTATCCAACAGAGAAAAAAGGATTATTTTTACATGGTTCTTTTGGTTGTGGTAAAACATACTTAGTATCTGCTTTATTAAATGAACTTGCTAAAAAAAATTATAAAACTATTATTGTTTATTATCCAGAATTATTAAATAAATTAAAATCTTCATTTGATAATAAAAGTGAAAATTATAGTGAATTATTAAATGAAATAAAAGAAACTGATTTATTACTTATAGATGATTTAGGTGCTGAGACAGTTACTAATTGGAGTAGAGATGAAGTACTTGGAACGATATTACAATATAGAATGGAAAATAATTTATCTACTTTTATAACATCTAATTTAAATATAGATGAATTAGAAACACATTTAAGTTTAGCTAAAAATAATATGGATAAAGTTAAAGCAAGAAGAATAATAGAAAGAATTAAACAAATTACGATTGACAGTGAACTAATTAGTAAAAATCGAAGAAATTAGTTAATAATCAAAATCGAAGAAATTAGATTTACTTCGATTTATTTATTTGTTATAATTTATTATGATAGGAGTAGTTAATATGGGGAATAATTCATTTCTAAGTAAATTATTATTTGTTTGTGCCTTTGTAATATTATTAATATTAATTACTTTTTTTGTTATAAATAAGGGTGAAGCAGATAAAAATATGAAAGAAATAGAATTAATTACTAGTGTTAATGCTGATACTTATGATAAAGATATGTATATATATGATTACGATGGAACTAGTATAAGTGTATCACAATATTTTTATAACAAATATTATTTACAAAATCATACAGTTAAATATGAAAAATATAATGTTACTGATAATTCACATTATTATATAAAAAACTTATCTAATACTGAAAAAGATGTTAATGATATAAAGATTAGTTACGATCCTATTGATAAAAAACAATTTGAATATTTACTTGAAAATTATAATTTATTAAAAGTATATATTTGGTTAGATAATGATAATAATTGTAAAAATATTTTATTATATTCATCAAGTAATATAAGATTAGAATTTGAGAATGTAAAGTAGGTTATCATGAAGAATAAGTATAAATTAATGATAATCTTTTTTGTATTACTTATATATAATTTTGTTATTAATTATTTTAGTATTAGTAATAATGATTTAATATGGAATTATGGTTTTTGTTATAACTTTGCTAAAGGCATGAAATTATATAGTGATTTTAATATGGTTATAACACCTCTTTATCCTACTATATTTGGTTTAATATTGAAGATATTTGGTAATAATATGATTATATTTTATTTAAGTAATGCTATTATGCCTACTATAATTAGTTATATAGTATATAAAAATTATAATAAAGCTTTTATACCTACATTGATTATATTGAGTTTTGTATCTAATCCAAATTATAATTTATTATGTATGATGTTTTTATTTATATTATTTTATTTAGAAGATAAAAATAATAATGATTATGTAATTGGTATAGTATTAGGTTTAGTATTTTTGACTAAAAGTTCTATGGGGTTATTATCGTTGGCTTCATTATATTATTTTAAAGATTTTAAAAAAGTCTTTAAAAGATTTATAGGTTTTTTAGTACCTAATATTATATTTTTAATATATTTTTATTTTAATAATAGTTTATATGATTATATTAATTATGCATTTGGTAGTTTAATATCTTTTGCTACTAAGAATTATAGATCTAGTATAGGTTTAATAATTTTTATAATAACTATATTATATTTAATTAATGTATTTAGAAAAAATAAAGATATTAAAGTATTATATATAATGTTATTTCAAATAATGAGTTATCCTATATTTAATTTAATTCATATACTTATTAGTTTAGTTCCAGTTATATTTTATGTATTTTTAAATTGTAATAATAAGTATTATTTAAAATATAATAAGTATTTGAGTATTATTTTGATATGTCCTTTATTATCATCATTATTACAATATACTATGCTTGATATGAAAGAGGGAACTAATGCTTTAAAATATAAAAAAATAGAAGCAAAGTATTATAATGATGCTATGATATTAAAGAATAATTTAAATAGTTTTAATGATGTTTATTTTATTATGTATGAAGCATATTATAATAAATTATTATTAGGATTAGATATAAATAAGTATGATTTATTATTAATGGGTAATATGGGATATAATGGAGAAGATAATGTTATTAAATATTTTGATAGTAGTAAGAATGGAACTAAGTTTGTTATGTTTAAAGAATATGAGGGTGGACAAGCATCTTTAAAAATATATAATCATATTAAAGATAACTATAAATTATATAAAAGTTTTGATAAGTATGATGTTTATGTAAAAAAATAAATTAAGAATTTTTCTATGTTTATAATTATTTTTTGGCTATAATACTTTAATTGTTAATTAAAATGGTAATATTATAATTAAGACTTTTAAAAAATATAGTGTTATTTATTATTAGTTGATTTCAATTTGTAAAATAATATTTTTAAACGCTTTATGCGTTTTTTTGATATACTATAATGGGAAGTGAATATATGCCTTGTTGGAGTATGCATTTGAGTATTGCTAAAGAAGTTAATAGAAAATTAAAATTAGATGAAGATGAATTTCTTTTTGGTAATCTTTTACCTGATATGGATTATGGAAGTACTATTACTAGACGTGATACACATTATTATGGTACTAAAAAGTGTTTGGGTTGTAATAGTGAGTATTTACCTGATATAGATAAATTTATGGAAGTTTATAAAGACAAACTTAATAATACTTTAATTATTGGGTATTATGCACATTTGTTAACAGATTATTATTATAATAAGTATGTTTATACAATTAAGTGGGTAAAAGATAATAAAGAAAATGTAGTAGGAGTAAAATTAAATAATAATAAAATAATTAAAACAAAAGACAAAGAAGTACTTAAATATTTTAAACATCATGATTTTTGTTTATATGGGAAATATTTATATAACAATAATATGGTTTTTTTACCTAAATATAATTTAAATATTGTTAATGATTTAAAATATTTAAAGGGTAAATTTTATAGTGTAGACGATGTATTTAATAGATTTAAATATTTGAATAGTGAATTTATTGATATTAATAAATATAGTTTTAAAGAGAAAGTATTTGGAATACATTATAAATTATTTGAAAGAAGTGAGTTAGATATACTGTATAAAGATTGTATAAAGTTTGTATTAGATAATATAAAAAAGAATATTTAGTTATTCTTTTTTATATGATGTAATGTTTATTAATATATATAGTATTAAAATTATTAAACATAATATCCATAAATAATTAAATAAATTTAGTAAGAATATTTGACTATTTAGTAGATATTTTGTTATAAAGTACATTGATATAAATAGAAATATAGGGTATATGTATTTATTATTGAATGTATCTAATACCATGTCATACATTTGTTTAGAACATATGCTTAAATAAATGTAAGTTATGTATATCCATATAAATGAAAATATATTTTCTACATTATTTATAAAGTCTAATAAATTAATTTTTTTTAATACTATGTATTCAGGATATTTAAATAAATCTACTAAGTATGTACTTAGTATACCTTGTGTAGTTAATATAATTATAATTAGAAATATATTTGAATATATATATCTTTTTTTTAAGTCTTTGTTTTTATTTTTGTAATTATATTTTATTCCACCATAAAGTATATTTGGAGTTACTGAGTATAGTGCATATTCTATTGATGCCAATAATATATATTTTAATTTAGTATTAAATATAGGTAAATAGTTAGTTAGTTTTATTTTAGGTATGAGGGCTAAGAATGCTATTATGATTGATATATCTACTATGTACAATAGTATATTAGATATTTTCATATTAATAGTTATACTTTTAGTGTTCATATAAAGTATAACTATTAATAGGGGTATCATAAGTATATATTTATTAGTATCCATTAGATATATACTTGATATTAAATTAATTATTTCTATTATACCTATTGAAAATAATATATATAGTATTATGAACATACATATTTTTTGAAATTTATTTGCGTTAGTATAATTTAAATTATTTATTATAGATAGTATAAAATATCCTATAATAGAACCTAATATTATACTTATAATAGTACTTTCACGAGCAATCATTATTATTTTAGATATTCCTATACCTAAAAATAGAGATTTTGAGAAAAAATGTAGTAAAGATAAATAATTGTTAGTATCACTTTTCATCTATTTTTCCTCCTATAGTATTTTGAATAAGTCCTTTTTTACTAATACTTACTTTAATATTAAAGTTTGTTTCATCGTCATAAAAATTTAGTTTTGATTTTCTTTTTGTTTTTTTTATATAGTCAGTTATTCCTAATATGTCACTGTGATCTTTTTTTAATTTTTTTATTAATTCATTCATTTTTTTTGTTAATTCGATGCTAGCATCTTTGTTTAATTTTTTTATAGTTTCAGTTTTTAATAAATTTAAGTTTGAACTAGATGAATCTATTGATGCTTTAATATTTATTTTAATATTAATATTATTAGTCAGATCATATTTTATGTTTCTACTATCTATTTTAATAACGTAATATTCATTATTGTATTTTAGATTGATATATATGTTTTTATTGTTTTTGTATAGGTTAACTAATTTTAATTCATTATTATTTAATTCTCCTTTTAGTTTGTTGTCATCAAAATAGTAGGCGTTTGATATTATTATTCCGTCTTTGTTTTTTGATACTTTATTTATGAATACATCTTTGTTTGGAGAAACAAAGTTATATAGTTTATCTAAGTAATCATATTTAATTGTGACTCCATTATTAGATGTGTATTCAATAATATTTTTTACTTTTTCTCCTAAAATAGGGTTATCTTTCATTTTTAATTTAGTTAATTCTTCTACGTTATCACTTATAAGTATGTAATAATTTGAATTGAGTTGTATTCTTTTTTCTAAGTAGTTAAATATATCATTTAGAGAATTATTTATTGAATCTTTTGAGAATATTACTGTGTTTATATGTACAAAATAGAGTGTTTTCGATGTTTTTAGACTTGCGTTATTTATAGCATCTTTTATGTTACTACCTGTTCCTTCTATAAAGTATGAACTACTTTTTGTAGAATTATTACTTTTTTCTTCTTTATATACTTCTATGTATGCTTTGTATTTATCATCTATTTTATCTATTAATAGGCTTGATACTATACCTAGATTGTTTAAACTTTGATAGTTAGAATTACAACCTGTAAGTAATATTATAATAAATGAAAGTGTTATTATTTTAGTTATCTTGGATAGTATTTTCATATATTTCACCAATTATATTATGTGATAAATTTTTATTCATATACTTATTTTGGTATGTTACTTTTGATTATATTTTTTGTTAAGTATTTACTTCTTTTATTTGTATTTAATCCTAGTATTATGTGTTTGGCATAGTTTTTATCATTTGGTTCAATTGGGAATGTGTAGTTTAAATACATTGATTTATAACTTGTAATGTTTATTAGAAATGCTAGAAGTGCTAAACTTATTCCGTAAAGTCCAAAGAATACTGAAAATATTAAAAATATAAATCTCCAAAATCTTATCGCTCCAGAAATATCATTATCGGTAAATAATAAAGCAGATATAAATGTTACGGCAACGATAATAATCATTATTGGACTAACAATACCGGCACTTACAGCAGCTTCTCCTAAAATTAAAGCACCTAATATGGAGATTGCAGAACCGTAATGATTTGGAAAACGTAGGTCACTTTCTTTTAATATTTCACATGTTAAAATCATTATTATTGCTTCAACAATTGCTGGAAATGGAACTCCACTTCTTTGGGCAGAAAAATTTATTAAAAGAGGCAGTGGAATAGTTTCTTGATTGTATGTTGTAATTGCAATATAGAATGCTGGAACTATTATCGTTAATAAAAAACATATTAATCTTAACATTTTTAAAAATATAGCATTTGTTGGTTTAAAGTAGTCATCATTTATTGGATTTAGAAAATCAATTAAAAATGCTGGCATTATAAGAGCGTAAGGACTACCGTCTACTAAAATTACTATTTTTCCATCTAATAAATTAATACAAGCCAAATCAGGTTTTTCGGTTAATTTTATGGTTGGAAATGGATTTAGATTATTTTCTAATATTTTTTTTAATACTCCGGCATCCAATAGACTATCTATATCAAAATTATCTAGTTTATTTAAAATATCTTTTAATAGATTTTTATCTACGATATTATCTAAATATAAAATATTTATTATTGTTTTTGTGTTTCTACCTAGTATTTTAATTTCATTTTTTAAATTATTAGATTTAATTCTCCTTTTTATTAATCCTAAATTTTTTTGTATATTTTCGTTAAATGCATCTTTTGGACCATATAGACTTGGTTCGCTAGTTGGTTCTGATATGCTCCTATCTAATTCGGCTCTAGTTTCTACAGCGTATATATTTTTGTTATTTAGTATTATTGTGAAACCATTATATAAATAATAGTTAATTTTTTTAGTATCATCTAGTTTGATAAAATTTGGAGATGGAAGATTTTTATTAATATTTAGAATGTCAGTTTTGTTAGAAATTGATTTTAGTATGTAATTATTTACTCTGTCTCCACTAGCCACTGTTTCTAAATAGAATATATGATATGTTTTTAAATTTATTTTTATTGTTTTATGTATTAAATCATTACAATTTAAAAATTCATTATTTATATAATTTATGTTATTTTTCATAGAATTCACCAATATTATTATGAATATTTAAAAAAAATATATTCTTTTTTAAATAAAAAAAGGAAATGCAAAAAAATTGATAATAATTTATAATAGGAGGGCTTTTATGGAAGAAGTTAATTACAGTAGTAGAGAAATATTAAGAGATGATAATTTAATATTTGATTTAAAGACTGATATAGCATTTAAAAATTTGTTTTTGAATATTAATAATTTTAGTTATTTAGAAGAAGTATTTAGTATATTGTTGGGAAGGAATATATGTAATTTAAAATTATGTAATAGTGAGATACCTACTAATAAATTAAAAACTAAAAGTATTCAATCTGATTTAGTATTTAAATACGATGATGAAGAAATAATAGTTGAGATGAATAAATTTAAAACTAATAATTTGGTATATAAGAATAACTCTTATTTGTTAAAAGAACATGCTAAAAAATTATGTGGAAAGAATTGTTATGGTAAAAGAGTTAAAACTATATTGATAAATTTTGATAATTTTGATGTTTTAAAGAAGAATAAGTTCATTTATTATTGTAAATTGTTTTATTATCCATATAATACTGTTTTATATAATAATATAGAAATTATTAATATAAATCTTGTTTATTTAAAGAAAAAATATTATAATAAATATAGATTAAATGAATTAGAAAAGATGTTATTAATATTTGTTGAGCAAAGAAAAGATAAGTTGTTAAAAATAATAAAAAATGATAATGTAAAGGAGTTAATAAATTTTATGTATGATATGATGTATGATGAAAATTATATAACTACATATGATAAGGAAATATTTGAAAGAAACGAAAGACAAGAGTTTAATAAAATGAAGAAAAAACTCAAAAAACAATTGAAACAATCAGAAATTAAATTGGAAGCGTCTAAAGTTAAATTGCAAGAATCTGAAATTAGATTGCAAGAATCAGAAATTAAATTGCAAGATGCAGATAACAAGTTGAAAGATGCAGATAACAAGTTGAAAGATGCGGATAACAAGTTGAAAGATGCAGATAGCAGAATGCAAGATGCGGATAACAAATTGAAAGATGCTAATAATAAATTTAATGAAGCATTGATGAAAGAAAAACAAGTAGAAAAAGAACGTAAAGATTTTTATCGAAAAATGAATAATTATTTTAAAAAAATGGGAATTAGTGCAAAAGAAATAATGTAAAGTTATTTCTTTTTTGTTATAATACTATTTGATTGGATGTGAAATTATGAAAACGGATGATTTCGATTATTATTTGCCAGAAGAATTAATTGCTCAAACTCCATTAAAAGTTAGAAGTGAGAGTAGATTAATGGTTTTAGATAAAGATGGTAATATTAAGCATGATAAGTTTTATGATATTATTAATTATTTAAAAAAAGGTGATGCTTTAGTTATAAATGATACAAAAGTAATTCCTGCAAGACTAATTGGAGAAAAGGAAGATACTAGGGCAGTGATAGAGCTTTTACTTTTAAAAGATCTAGGAAACAATGTTTGGGAATGTCTTTCTAAACCACAAAAAAGATTGCATGTTGATACTATTATTAGTTTTGGGAAAGGTTTATTAAAAGCAAAAGTTATAGAAATATTAAGTGAAGGTGTTACTAGAGTAGAATTATTATATAGTGGCATATTAATGGAAATATTAGATCAACTGGGAAGTATGCCTTTACCTCCTTATATTCATGAAAAGTTGAATGACAAAGATAGATATCAAACTGTTTATGCTAAAAATTATGGTTCTGCAGCAGCACCTACTGCTGGGTTACATTTTACTGATGAACTTTTAAAACAAATTAGTGATATGGGTGTATATATAGTACATATAACTTTACATGTTGGTTTAGGAACATTTAGACCTGTTAATGTAACAGATGTTACAAAACATAAAATGCATACAGAACATTATATAATGGATTCAATTGCTGCTGATACACTAAACAAAGTAAAGAGTGAAGGTGGAAGAATAATTGCTGTAGGTACTACTAGTACTAGAACACTTGAAACAATATTAAGTGAACATGATAAGTTTGTTTCTTGCAGTGGTGATACATCTATATTTATTTACCCAGGTTATAAATTTAAAGCAATAGATTGTTTAATAACTAATTTTCATTTACCAAAAAGTACATTAGTAATGTTAGTAAGTGCTTTTTCAAAAAAAGAATATATATTAAATGCATATAAAATGGCAGTAGAAAATAAATATAGATTTTTCTCTTTTGGAGATGCAATGTTTATAGAAAAGAATAACTCATAAATTATATTTTGTTATTTTTTTTTGTAATAAAATATATTAAATTTTAATAAATATTTAATATCATCGGAGACATTTTTAAAAAAATATGAGTTATTGATTGACAGATACTTTAAATTTGTATAGAATAAAGAGTAATTATTACTTTTAGAGGGTAATATGGCGTATAGGAGTGTTGGTATGGCAAAAAGAATAAAAGAAGATAAAGTAATAAGTAAAAAAACTATAGGAGAAAGGAAAGTACTTGCTCAAAATGATAAAAAGTTCAGTATTTATTTAACTTTGTTAAATAAATATAAAGTATACTTTATATTATCTATTATATTAATACTTGCTTTAGTAGCTACTATGTTTGGTATAAATAGTTATAAAAATAATATTAAAGTTATTAGTATTGATGACGATAATTATACTAAGAGTGACTATATGATTTATTTATATTCTGCAAAATATAATTATTATGGCAACAAAGTAAATGATATTAAAAGTAGTGATTTAGATGTCATGTATGATGATGAGTCAAAAATTACAGTTAGAGATTATTTAAATGAAGTTGCTGTAGGTGATATTAAGACAGCATCTGCTATTAAGACTATTGCAAGAAAAAATAATATAGAACTAAGTAGTGATGATGAGAATGAATTAAATCATGACAAAGATGCTTTTATTAAAAAGCTTGGTGGTAAGAAGGAATATAAAAAGTTCCTACATCAAAATAATACTACTGATGAAGCTTATGATAAAATGAGTGCTACTGATAAATTATATAGAAAAATAATTAAGAAACTTTATTCTGAAGGCAAAATGAATGATTTAACTCAAGATGAAAAGAATAATGCAAATAGTACATATAAAGATAATTATATTAAACTAAAACAAATTGTTTTAACTACAATAGATTTGCAAACTGGTAATAATTTATCAAGTACAACAATTAATCAAAAAGAAGCACTTGCTAATAGTATAGTCAATGAAGCAAAAAGTGGTGTTTCGTTTGATAGTTTAATAAAAAAATATAGTGAAGCTGTTGATGATAATGATACTAATTATGAGTTATACTATAAAAAAGGTGAACTTTTAAGTGAATTAGAAAGCGAAGTATTAAAATTATCTCCTGGTGAAGTAAGTAATCCGATAAAAACTAAGTATGCTTATCATATAATTTTAAGATTAGAGTTAGATGATAGTAAACTTAATAATTATTATGATGATTTAAGAGAAGAAAAATGTATAAATGATATAAAAATAACTCTTAAAGATTTAAAAATAACTTATCATGATGCTTACGAAAAAATTAAAAATAAATAGAGAATGGAGTTTAAAAGAAGTATGAAAAAAAATGATACTACAAAAGTATTAAGTATTATTATTACAACAGTAGTTGGTATACTTTTAGTATTAGGTATATTTGATATTGTCAAAGTATACAAAGTAGATAATGAAAGTATTCCAGAAGTAATAAGTAATATTGATGATACTAAAAATACAGCAAAGAAATTAAATGATGACACTAATAAAAAAATGAATGAAAATGATACTTTAACTCAACAAAAAGTTGATGATGTTAAAGATGCAACTAATAGTAATTATTCTAAAACTAATAGTAAATTAAATGAAGTTAAAGAAAATGATAATGCTAATAGGGATAATATTAATGAAAATATCGTAAATAATGCTAATAGTATTAAAGAAAATGATGACAAAAATACTAAGAACGTTAATGAAAATATAGATAGTTCTAAAAAAGAAATTATTGAGAATGATAATAAAAATAAAGAAGAAATAATTGAAGATGCAAAAAAGAATACAAAAAAAATAAATGATAATATTGATGCTACTAGAAAAAGTATTAATACAAATGTGGATTATACTAGGTCAAATTTGAATACAAATATTGATAATACAAGAAGTTCAGTTAATACTAATGTAGATAATACAAGAGTAGAATTGAGAAATAAATTAAATGATGTTAATACAAATGTAACAAATTCAAAAAATAGTATAAATACAAATGTGGATGGTACTAGAGTTGAGTTAAGAAATAGAATTATTAATTTAAGTAATGAACTAGCAATTAAGTTAAATGCAATAAATACAAATATTGATAATACAAGAAGTTCAGTTAATACTAATGTAGATAATACAAGAGTAGAATTAAGAAATAAATTAAATGATGTTAATACAAATGTAACAAATTCAAACAATAGCATAAATTCAAATGTAGATGGTACTAGAGTAGAATTAAGAAACAAATTAAATGATGTTAATACAAATGTAACAAATTCAAAAGACAGTATAAATACAAATGTAGATAATACAAGAGTAGAATTAAGAAATAAAGTTGAAAATGCAAGAGATAACATTAATACAAATATTAATAATACTAAATCATCTTTAGAAACTACTATTGATACTGTTAAAACTGATTTAGAAACTGATATTACTGATGCTAAAACTGAAATTAATGTAAATATTTCTGGATTAAATTCAAGATTTAATAATGTTGATAATGGTTTGACTTCATTAAATACTTCAATTAATGGTATTAAAACGGATTTAGTTAGTGTACAAACTAATTTATATAATTCAATTGTTAATATTCAAACTAATTTAGCAAATGTTGTTAATACTACATCTACTGAAATCAAGAATTTAATTGGTAATACTACTGATGATGCAAGTAAAGAAACTATTTTTGGTAAATTATTTGCAATTAATAATAAAGTAGATACAATTAATACTACAACTACAGATACTAAAACATTAGTAAATGACTTATCTTTAACTATTGGTACTGTTAGTGATGTTCCTGGATCAAGTACTTTATTTGGTAAAATAGGTAATTTAAGTGGTATGGTATATAACACATATACTAAACTTGATACTGTTGAAGGAAAGATTGATACTATTGATGGTATTGTAGATACTATTAATTTAAATACTAATTTAAAAACATTTACTGATAGTGATCTTGCTGCTTTAAAAACTGCATATGAAAACTATTATACTACAGTAAATCCTGGTGCTAGTACAGAAGCAAAAATGGGATTTGTTATAGATTATTTAAGAACAAATGGATATTTAAAATAGTAAAATAACTGCTTAATGCAGTTTTTTCTTTTGTTTAAATTTTAAAGATGTTATACTTAATATAGTTAAGGAAGTGCAAGATGAAAATAGAATATACATTATTAAAAAAAGAAAAAAATACTGGTGCTAGATTAGGCAAGATTAAAACTAATTATGGAGAGTATAATACTCCTATCTTTATGCCTGTTGGTACTCAAGCAACTGTTAAGACATTAAGTCCTGAAGAAATAAAAGATATGCATGCTGGTATAATTTTATCTAATACATATCATTTATGGTTAAGACCTGGAGAGGATGTAGTTTCCTTAGCTGGCGGATTACATAAATTTATGAATTATGATGGTCCTATTCTTACAGATAGTGGTGGGTTTCAAGTATTTAGTTTAGCAAAACCTAAAGATATTACTGAAGAAGGTGTAAGATTTAAAAATCATTTAAATGGTGATGAACTCTTTTTAACACCAGAGAAAAGTATTCAAATACAAAATAAATTGGATAGTGATATTGCAATGAGTTTTGATGAATGTATTGGATGGCCTGCTACATATGATTATTGTAAAAATAGCGTAGAGAGAACTTTACGTTGGGCAAAGCGTGGTAAAGATGCATTTAATAATGATATGCAAAGTTTATTTGGAATAGTTCAAGGTGGAGAATATGCTGATTTAAGACGTTATTGTGCAGAAGAATTAGTTAAAATGAATTTTGATGGATATAGTATTGGTGGAACTAGTGTAGGAGAAGATAAACCTACTATGTATAAGATGGTTAGTATGTCTACAAAATATTTGCCAGAAAATAAAGTTAGATATTTGATGGGTGTTGGTGATCCAATTGACATTATAGAAAATGTTATACGTGGTATAGATATATTTGATTGTGTAAGTCCAACTCGTTTGGCTAGACATGGGCATGCTTATACTAAATATGGTAAAATTAATTTAAAAAATTCTAAATATAAGACAGATTTTAGTCCAATTGATGATAATTGTGATTGTTATGCTTGTAAAAATTATACAAAAGCATATATAAAACATTTGATAAATGCTAATGAAACTTTTGGAGCTAGATTATTATCTATACATAATATTAGATATTTAATTAAATTAACTGAAGATTTAAGAGAAGCAATAAAGAATGATAATATAGAAGAATATAAAGAGGAATTTGTGAGAAATTATTATGGTAAAGAAAGTAAGTAGTATAATAGCAATAATTTTAGTTTTAGTTATTATTGGATTAACAATATATAAAATAAATAATAGACATGAAAATAAACTATATGACGTATTATATTCTAAAATAGAGTATGCATCTAATAAATGTTATTTAGATAAAAAGTGTGAAAAAAGTTTTACTCTTAAAGAATTATATGATTTTGGATATTTAGAAGTTTTATATGATCCAATAAGTAAAGAAGAAATAAATAATAATTTAAAAATAGATATTAAAAATGATAAAGTAAATATAGAAGGTAGACGATAACTACCTTTTTTTATTGATTTTTTTTAATTTTTTGATAAAATATACGGTAAATTTAAGAAATTTGCAGAAAAAAAAAGGAAATTTGATAGTTCTTACAATAATTTAATATTGGAGGGTGATTATGACTAGTTTATCTAATGAAGAAATTAATAAAATTAGAAATAGCGTTAATATTGTTGATGTCGTTAGAAACTATGTCAACTTAGAAAAACGTGGTAAGAATTATTTTGGAATATGTCCATTTCATGATGATCATAATCCTAGTATGTCTGTAAGTGAAGATAAACAAATATTTACATGTTTTGTTTGTGGTACTAGTGGAAATGTATTTTCTTTTATTCAAAATTATGAAAATATTTCATTTTTGGAAGCAGTTAATAGAATTGCTAGTATGTCTGGTATTTCATTATCACGTAATATTAATGTAGTAAAAAAATTTGATAAAGAATATAAAATATATGATTTAGCATTAAAATATTATAAAAATAATATTAAGAGTGAGTATGGTATTAATGCTAGAAAGTATCTTAATGATAGAAATATAAGTGAAGATATTATAAATGAGTTTGATATTGGAGTTTCTTTAAATGATAATGCATTGAGTAAATTATTAATAAGTAAAAAATATGATGAAAAGATGTTAGTGGATATTGGATTATCTAATAAGAATGAAGATAGAATATATGATGTTTTTAGAAATAGAATTATGTTTCCTATACATAATAGTAATGGAGATGTAGTTGGATTTAGTGGAAGAATTTATAATAATGAAGTAGATAGTAAGTATATAAATACTAGAGAAACTTATATATTTAAAAAGGGTGAAATATTATTTAATTATCATAGGGCTATAAATGAAGCAAAGAAAAATAAGTATTTAATTATTTGTGAAGGACAAATGGATGCTATTAGGATATATAGTAGTGGTATTAAGAATGTAGTTGCTACTATGGGGACAGCATTAACTAAAGAACATATTAAATTAATACATAAACTTAATGTTAGAGTAGTACTTAATATGGATAGTGATAGTGCTGGGATTAAGGCTACTTTACAGAATGGTGAGCTACTTAGTAATGATAATATTGATGTTAGTGTTATTAAACTTAGTGGTGCAAAAGATCCAGATGAATATATAAGTAAGTTTGGTATAGATAGTTATAAGGATTCTATAAAGCATGCAGTTAGTTTATTTGATTTTAAGTTAAATAATATTAAGAATAGTAAGAATTTAGAAAAGGCTGATGAATTAAGTTTATATGTTAATGAAGTAATTGAAGAATTAAATAAGAGTAATGATGAAGTATTAAGAAATATTACTATAAATAAGTTAAGTAGTGAGTATAATATAGATAAAAATATTTTATTAAATAAACTTAATAAGATAGAAGATAAAAAAGATGTAGTAATAGTTAAGAAGAAAGTAAAAAAATTAAAGCAAAATATAAAAGCAATAGAAGAAATATTGTTTTATATGATGAATAGTATAAAGTATGCTAAAATATTTGAGCAAGAACTTAATTATGTTCCTGATAAGAAATATTTTAATATAGAAAAGGATATACAAGCTTATATAATTATTAATAATACTATTAATCTTGCTGATTTTATAAGTTATGAAACTGAGAAAGGTAATAAAGATATTATTAGTGAAATAATTAATAATCATAATGATGATGTAGAAATGAATGAGAACGAATTTAGAAGTTATATTAAGATTATTGAAAAATGGATAAAAGAAGATAAGATTAATGAGTTAAAGTTAAGAATAAAGAGTGAGTTAGATATAAATAAGAAGAAAGAATTAATGGATATGATTGCCAGTATTAAAAGAGGGAGTGAACTATAATGGTAAATGTAGGAAAGATTAAAACTTTAGAAGAAAGAGAAAATGAATTAATAGTTAAGGGTAAAGAAAAAGGTTATATTACTTATGAAACTTTAGCTGATAGTTTAAAAGGGTTAGAAGTTGATAGTGATACTTTAGATGATTTATATAATAAATTAGTTTCTAATGGTATTGAAGTAATTGCTAGTGAAGATGAAAATAATGGCGGTGAAAAGAAAGCATCTGAAGTTGAAATATTAAGTGATGAAGATATTACTAAAGATATTAATATTAATGATCCAGTAAGAATGTATTTGAAAGAAATAGGTAAAAT
Organism: uncultured Bacilli bacterium; assembly: GCA_934086185.1. Lineage (GTDB taxonomy): Bacteria > Bacillota_I > Bacilli_A > RF39 > UBA660 > UMGS1124. The sequence continues at coordinate 117,525 of CAKOHW010000002.1, read as the reverse complement.
AAGTCTTTTAAGTAGTGAAGAAGAAATGGATTTATCTATTAGGGTTGCTAATGGTGATGAAGAAGCTGCAAATTTACTTGCTGAATCTAATTTACGTTTAGTAGTTTCTATTGCAAAAAGATATGTTGGACGTGGGTTGTTATTCTTAGATTTAATTCAAGAAGGTAATATTGGTTTAATGAAGGCTGTTGAAAAGTTTGATTATGACAAGGGTTATAAATTTTCTACATATGCTACTTGGTGGATTAGACAGGCTATTACTCGTGCATTAGCTGATCAAGCAAGAACTATACGTGTTCCAGTTCATATGGTTGAAACTATTAATAAAATGAGTAGAATACAAAGACAAATGACACTAGAATTAAATCGTGAACCAAGTGATGAAGAAATAGCAGAAAGAATGGATATTCCTGTAGAAAAAGTAAGAGAAGTTATTAAAATTAGTCAAGATCCAGTATCTTTAGAAACTCCAATTGGAGAAGAAGATGATTCACATTTAGGAGATTTCTTAAAAGATGAAAGTAGTTTAAGTCCTGAAGAATATGCTACTAATCAAATATTAAAAGAAGAAATTAAATCTGTTTTATCTACTTTACAAACAAGAGAACAACAAGTATTAGAATTACGTTTTGGTCTTATAGATGGAACATGTTATACATTAGAAGAAGTTGGTAAAAGATTTAATGTAACAAGAGAAAGAATTAGACAAATAGAGGCTAAAGCTTTAAGAAAATTAAGACATCCATCTCGTGCTAAAAAACTTAAGGATTTTATGAATGAATAATTTAAGTGATAGATTAAAATCTTTAACTAAATATATAAATAAAACTGATAAAGTTATTGATATAGGTTGTGATCATGCTTTACTTGATATTTATTTAGTAAAAAATAATATAGTTGATAATATTATTGTTAGTGATGTAAGTAGTAATGCATTAAAACAAGGTATAAATAATATAAATAAATATAATTTGAATGATAAAATAGATGCTAGGTGTGGTAATGGATTAGAAGTACTAAATGATAGTGATATAGTTAATACTGTTATTATATCTGGTATGGGTAGTAATACTATTTTAAAAATATTAAATAATAAATATATAAATAATATAAATAAGTTAGTTATACAATCTAATAAAGATTATGAATTATTAAGACGTAATATAGTTAATTTAGGTTTTATTATAGATAAAGAAGAAGTAGTAGTTGATAATGGTAAATTATATATTAATATTATATTTATTAGAGGAAATAAAGAATATAGTGATACTATATATAGATATGGATTAAGTAGTATGGTTAATAAAGAAGTCTATTATAATTATTTAATAGATAAATATAATAAGATATTAAGTAGTGTTAATGATGAAAATATAATAAAAGAAGTAGAAATATTAAATAGTATGATAAAGTAAATTGAGGTATTGTATTCAATATCTTTTTTTGATAGAATGTGATTAGAATAGAAAGTGATTCTATAGTGTGTTAAGGTTAATTTGGATTAGTAAAAGTTATATAAATTATTTTTTGTAAGAATTTAAATAATAATTATATAATTTTTTTGAATTTATGACATAGTTTGATATTTTAAGTAGGTATGTATAGGTAGAATAAATAGATGGGTGATATTGTATGAAAAAGAAGCATGGTTTTACTTTAATAGAAATTATTATTTGTATAGTACTAGTTAGTGTTATTGGTGCTATTAGTTTTGTAGTTATTAATAATAATATAAATAATAAAAAATATGATGAATTAAAGAAAGTTAATACAAAGTTAATTGATGCTTTGGAAGTATATTTATCATTACATCCTGAAGTAGAAGAAAATCTTATGTTAAATACTAAGGCTGCAGTTGTTACTTTAGAAAAACTAAAGAATGAGGGATTGATTGATGATAATATTAGTAATCCAGTAACTAATACTAAATTAGATTATACTAAGAATTATTTTACTTTGATGGAAGCACAAGTAATGAGTAATAATCCTTTAGAAGGTGATGTTAGTTGTGATTATAATCAGATAGGTATTAATGTTATTAATTCTTGGGATTTAAGTAAGTATTCTAGTGATGATAATGTAATTTATATTTGTCCTAGAAAAGATTATACTAAAGAAATAGAAGATTTAAAAAGTAAAGTAGATGATTTATCTAGTCAGCTAGATGATTTAAAGAGCAAAAATAATGGTTCTGGTGGTAGTGCAGATAATACAAAAGATAAATTAAAAATAACTACTTTGTATGATGATTTGACTTATACTGCTAAAGGTATAAATCCTAATAATTATGTTTATTTTGAAGTTAATTCTAATCCAGATAATTTTTCATATTTTGGTAATACTTCTAATAAAGGGTTATGGAGAATTGTAACTATTAATTCTAATAATGAAATAGAAATGGTATATAGTGAACCTGTATTATCTAATAATAGTAAAAATTATACTACTTCAAGTTCTACTTGGTGTGATTCTGGTACTAGTGATAGTAAAAAAGCTGATTGTACTTTTTATAAATTAAATCATGTTCCTAGTGGTTTATCTGATAGTAAATATTATAGATATCAAAATGGTGAAAATATTTGGTTAAGTGAAGAATTGCTTGAAGATGTTACAGTAAGTGGCTCTAAAAAAGAAAGTTTATATAATTCTATAGTTAATAAAGATTGGATAGTTACTAAGAAGTATTATCCATATTATAAAACTAATAGTGGTAGTGGGTTAGTTTCATTTGATTCATCTAGAACAGTAGAATTAAAAATGGGGCAAATAAATTATAATCAAATTAATAGTTCAATAAATATAAGTGAATCTTGGTTAAATAATTATAATATGATTGTAGGTTATTCTGATTTATATGCAGATAATGATTATTACTATTATATTTATAATTATAATGGAAATATATCAAGATCCAAAAGAATTATAAATGCTAATAGATGTACTAATAGTCAGTGTACTAGAGATAAAGATAGTAAAAATCATTTTCATTTATATGGTGATAATTATTATCCATTAATAACTTTAAGTAGTAAAGTTGAACTAATCGAACCTACATGTAGTGAAGGCCATGTAATGGGTAGTAAGAATTGTCCTTACAAGTTAAGTTGTAGTGATTGTTAAAATTATATTTAATGCTTAATTTGGAGGTAATATGGAATATAAAATATATAATTATATAGAAGCAAAAGATATTGTTTATTTAAGAGATTTATTAGGTTGGAAAAAAGTAAGTGAAGAACAATTTGTGAGAAGTTTAAAAAATACTATGTGTAGTGTATCTATAAAAATTGATGATGATGTTATTGCAGTAGGTAGAGTTGTAGGTGACTACTATACTAAAGGTTTATTATCTGATATTTTAGTAAATCCAAAATATCAAGGTATGGGTTATGGTAAAATTATTATTAATAATTTATTAGAACAAATAAAAGATAATTTAAATACGGGAGATTTATTTATGTTAGAAGCTTCTCCAACTTGTAGTAATAGGGATTTTTATGTAAAATGTGGTTTAAAATATAAACCAGAAAATCAGGATGGAGTTTATGTATGGATAGAAAAAGAATAATGTCTAATTTAATATGATGTTATTCTTTTTTATATATATTAAGTTAGTGTTGTTAATTTTATAAAAATAAATTATAATTTATTTATGATAGAGGTGTATTATTATGGCATTAGGAGTAAGAAAGTTTGATTCTGTATTTGAAATAAAATTTGGAAGTAATAATAGTGTAAAAAATATAAAAGAAATAGAAGATGCACTTTTAAAAATAAATAATATAGATATATTAGAACAATTAGAAAAATATTATGTTTTATTAAATAAGAATTTTCCTTCTAAAGATTTAGTATATTTGATAGAAGAAATTAATAAAAATAAATATAGAATAAATAATATTAGTAATAAAGAAGAAGATAATAATATATTTCAAAAATTAGACGAATTAAAACAACAAACTAATAATTTATCTAATATAAGTATAATAGAACCTGATAAATTTGATAATGATAAAATAGATGGTTTAAGACGTAATGCTATGTATATAAAATTAATTGTAGATGGTAAAGTAGAAGTATATGAAGTTGGTAATATAAATGCTTTAAATAACTTAGTTAATGGAGATTTAAGTATTATACGTAATATGAGTGAAAAAGATATAATTAAATATTTAAAAGATTATTCTAATTTAATTAAGTGTAGTATTATTGATGTTGATACTAGAAATAGTAATGAATTAAACAGTGATGAAATGTATGAAGAATATAAACAAATAAAAGATGATTATGTTAGAAGTAAGTATGAAAGTCAAGAGAATTTAGTATTAAAAGAAAAAGTAGATTTACAAAATTATATTGATGAATATATGAATGGTGAAAAATTTTCAATTATGCTTAATTCAAATGGTGAAAGAATATATTTAGTAGGTGATAAAACTTTTAAATTTACTGGTGATAAAAATAGAAGTTTAAAAGAAATTAAGAGTGATGGTAAGGATAAAGAAAATGTTAATGTAGAAAGTTTTAATAAAGAATATAGTAATAATAAGAATGTTAAAGAAACACCTGTTAGTGATTTTAATGAATTTGAAGATTATGTTAATTGTCAAAATGAAATATATTATATTATTGAAGGCATGAAAAATAATTTTGGATTAACTGATAATCAATTAAGTTTATTTACTAGTTTTTTAAGCTTTGGAGTTAATTATGAAGTAGGTGAGAAACCTTTTCCATCTATAGAATTAGAAAAATATTATAATTTATATGTTTCTTTATATGGGACTCTTAATAAATATAGCAATAGTGATATAGATGTTATTATGGATAATAGATTAAATATACATAATGTTAAGAAATTAACTTTAACTAATCCAGAATTAAGTAATATAGAAAAAGCAGGTTTTATATCAGTTGCTATTATATTAGAAGGTACTTTAGTATTAGGTTTAATATTTGCTTTAATGGCACTTGTAAAAAAATAAAAATATTTATATAATAATATAAAGAAAAGGAGATTATTATGGACATTATTGATAATGCAGAATTAAAAATGATTTCAACAATTGAAACTTTAGAAAGTAGACTTTTAAATATTAGAGCAGGACGTGCTAATCCAGCAATGTTAAATGGAATTAATGCAGAAGCATATGGAGTTATGAGTCCAATTAATACAATGGCTAATATTACTGTTCATGATGGTAAACAATTATTTATTAAACCATTTGATAGAGGCAATTTAAAAGCAATAGAGAAAGCTATAAACGAAGCTAATTTAGGTATTAATCCTACTAATAATGGTGAAACAATTATTTTAACTGTTCCAGATTTAACAGAGGAAACTAGAAGAGATTATGTTAAACAAGCTAAAGGTATAGCAGAAGATGCTAAAATTGCTCTAAGAAATGTTAGACAAGATGCTAATACTCATATAAAAAATGGTGAGTTTACAGAAGATGAAAAAGATGGATATATGGAAGATATCCAAGAAATGATAAATAAGTATAATAAAATTGTTGATGAAAAAATGAATGAAAAAGAAAAAGAATTAATGGCAATATAAAAAATATCCAAAGTGATATTTTTTTTGATGCTTTGATAAAATGTGACAAATTTCTTAATATTTTAGTGTATTATAGTGTCTCGAACATTTAATTTGATGGTTACCTTCTATTTTTTAATAGTTAAGAGGTACTTAGTTTGAAAGTAAAAACTTTCATTATAAGGTTTTTAGACTGCTTGATTATCATAATATTAATTATCTTTCTATACATCCTTCTATATAGATAATAGGGAGTTTTGGTCATAAAAATAGTGCTAATTAAATATTAGCACTAAACCAACTATTAGGTAGCCATCAATTAGATGTTCTACTAAATTAAGTATAAAACAAAATTTGCATATTGTAAATGATAAATTGTTAATGTATAATGTAGATAGAGTAGAAAAGTACTCGGAATTAAAAATTAATTTTATAAAAATACAGAATTATATAGCCTAATTCTCTCTTAAATAAAAGTTTGGTTGGGGTTAATAATTATATGGTAATATAAAATTGGAAGAAAAGAGGTAAAATATGAACAAAAAACAAAAAATAATTGTTAGTGTAGTAGGAATAACAATTGTACTTTTAACATTGTTAGGTTTAACATATGCATACTTTTTAACAAGAATACAAGGAAATACTAATACTAAATCTATAAGTGTAACAACAGCAGATTTAAAATTAACATACGGAGATGGAACTAATCAAGTATTAGCACCAGATACAAAACTACTTCCTAGTAGTGATGCAATAGGTACTAAGGATTTTACTGTTACAAATGAAGGAAATAGTAAAACTAGTTATGTAGTAGTAATAGAAGATGTAAGTATAACTAAAAATGGTAGTACTACTACATTCGAATCTAATGACTTTAGATATACATTAACTTGTACTAAAAAAGATGGTACAAACTGTGATGGAGTTTCATCACAAACAGTTTTCCCTATAAATGGTGGAGTACTAGTAACAAATAATATAGATGTGAGTGATACTCAAACTTATACATTGACATTATGGTATATAGATACTGGAATAGACCAATCAAATGATATGGGAAAGACATATAATGCAAAAGTAAATATAACAAATATAGAAAGTTTAAATACTTATTCAAATAATACAAATAGTTTAGCATATAACATAATAGAAAATGCAAAAAATAAAACTAACGGAACTGAATTACTTGCAGTTCCTAAAGTTAAACCTGGAGAAGGAATATCTGAATATAAAACTGGAAAAGTAACAAAAGAGTCTGTAACAACTAGTAGTTTGTGCTCTGGATATGACCCATGGTTAGTAGGAGATAGTGAATCTGCTGCACAATCTGGTAGTAGTGTTAGTTCATATGACGAAGCAGTAGGAAAATATGTATATGACCAATGTGATCAATGGACAAAAAAATTATTAAGTTATGATTCTACAACTGATACTTTGATTTTTGGAATAGATGAATTTAAACCTGAATCTACTTTAAGTATAGCACAAGATGATTATGGAACTACATATTACTATCGTGGAACAGTAACAGATAATTATGTTTCATTTGCTAACAAACTATGGAGAATAGTACGTATAAATGGAGATGGCTCAATAAGACTAGTATTAGATGATGTAGCAAAAGATTCAAGTGGAAGTGAAATATATACAGTATTTAATGTTAATGATGATGATAATGCATATGTAGGATATATGTATGGAACTCCTGGAAGTACTACATATGACGCAACACACAAAAATATTAATGATAGTACGATAAAAACAAAAGTAGATAAATGGTATGAAGATAATTTAAAAACAAATTATGCAAATTATTTATCAGACACATTATTCTGTAATGATAAAACTTTAGCTTCAAATGGTATAGCTGGAGTGACAACACAACTAGGTTATGGAACAAATGAAACATATTATGCATCAGCGGAAAGATTACAATATAGTACAGGAACAACAAGTATTACAACTGCAAAGCCAACATTCAAATGTGCAGAAAGTGCAACAAATGATTATTCAAGATTTACAGTAGATGTTGCAACACTACCAAATGGAAATAAAACAAATGGTAATTTAAAATATCCAATAGGATTACTAACTGCAGATGAAGTATCATTTGCAGGAGCTTATAAATATCTTAAAACAAATACATCATATTATTTATACAATCCATCTATAACTTCTCATTGGTGGCTTTCGTCTTCGTACCGCTATAATGACTCGAATGCGTTCGAGTGGTTTGTTCATTGGTCCGCTGGTGGCATCAGCAACTTCAGCGTCGCCAACGGCGGTAGCGCTTTTCGCCCAGTTATCAATCTAAAGTCTAATGTGCTAATAAATTCAGGATCTGGAACTAGTGAAGATCCTTATACTGTAAAATTAAGTTAGGATTAAAATATAAATTATATAGACGATTTTAATTTTCTTTTTTGTAAGTTATAAATTGTAAAATAAAAAGTTGGGAATTAGATTGTAACATATAATGAATATAGCATTTTGAGTTCCAGTAAAATTTATCAATAACTGCAAAAAGATGAAGAATTTATGACTTTCTTCATCTTTTTGCTTGAAAAATAAGGCAAACATCTCAATTTGTTTAGTATAATTGAATTGAAGATAAAAATTCATAATAAACAAAATATTTGGAGGTGTTTACATGAATAATTTTACATCAAGTACATATGAAATAAAAAGAGAAATTATTAATTTTTCAAAAAAAGTGTCAAACGGATTAACAAAATCAGAAAAAAGTTTGTACAAGACATAGAATATGGAATTGTGGCAAGTGGAAGTTGTCTAATTTCTAATATAGCAATAACAAATGGAGATGGAACGAAAAATAATGCATATAAAATATCATAAAATAGCATATTTTGTAATTGCTATCTTTTTGTGTTATAATACGGTGGCGGAAGTGATATTATGTATACATTATTTATTAGTACTTTTGATAAAATTATTACTATTGGTTTACTAAAAAATGGTAAAGTGTTAGATACAAATATAAAAGAATCTACTCAGAATCATAGTGTATATACTATGCCTATGATAGAAAGTATATTAAATAAAAATGAAGTAGATGTTAAAAAATTAAGTGAAATAATAGTTGTAAATGGACCTGGTTCGTTTACTGGAGTTAGAATAGGAGTTACTATTGCAAAAACTTTTGCTTATACATTAAATATACCTATTAAAACTATTACAAGTTTGTTAGCATATGCTGTAAGTTTAGATAGTAATGATAAAAAAGTTATAACTATATCTGATATGAAAGGTAAATACGTTGGGTATTTTGACTATAATAATAAAGTTATAGATTATATATATTTAAAGAATAGTGAATTTAGTGATTATATAAAGGATAAAGAAAAATACTTAGTAGTTGATAATAAATTTGATTTAGAAAAAATTTATAAATATTTATTAAATGTAAAGAGTACTTTGTCTCATAATGTTAATCCAATATATATAAAGGGAATAGATGCTTTAAATGGTAAATAAATGTAGTATATTAGATATAGATAGAATTATAGAATTAGGTAAATTAATAAATAATGATTTTGATAAATTAAATAATATTAGTGAATTAATTAGTAATGATAATATATTTGGGTATTATTTAGATGATAAATTGGTTGGATTTATTGTAATTAATAAGTGTTATGAAGTTATAGATCTTTTGTATATAGTTGTTGATAAATTATATAGAAATAAAAGTATAGGTAGTAAGTTAATGGAATATATGATTAATATATTTAATTATGAAAGAATAATGTTAGAAGTTAGATGTGATAATATTTATGCTATTAAATTATATAAGAAATATAATTTTAAAATTATTAATATAAGAAAGAATTATTATTTGAATAATGATGCTTATGTTATGGAGATGGTTAAATGAAAGATGTTTATATATTAGGAATAGAGAGTAGTTGTGATGAAACTAGTATATCTATAGTTAAGAATGGATGTGTAGATATTGCTACTACTGTTTTAACACAAATGGATACTCATGCTATGTATGGAGGTGTAGTACCTGAAATTGCTAGTCGTATGCATACTGAGGGTATTACTTTGGCATTAGAAGATTTAATTAATAAGAGTGATATTAGTATAGAGGATGTTGATGCTATTGCAGTAACTTATGCTCCTGGTTTATTAGGTAGTTTACTTGTTGGTATAGAGTTTGCTAAAGTATTATCTTTTGTTTATAATAAACCTTTAATTAAAGTACATCATATAGCAGGACATATATTTGCTAATAATTTAGTTAAAAAAATAGAATATCCTACACTTGCTTTAGTAGTTAGTGGGGGGCATACTGAAATTGTACGTATGGATGATCCTTATACTTTTACTGTGTTAGGTACTACATTAGATGATGCAATTGGAGAATGTTATGATAAAGTTGCTAGAGTATTAGGATTAAAATATCCTGGTGGACCAAATGTAGAAAGATATGCATTAAATGGGCATGATACTTATAAGTTACCTATACCTATGAATAATAATGAACTTAATATGTCTTTTAGTGGACTTAAAAGTGCTGTTATTAATTTAGTACATAATGAAAATCAAAGAGGTAATGAAATAAGAAAAGAAGATCTAGCATGTAGTTTTCAAAATATTGCTATAAATGAATTAATAAGAAAAACTGAATTAGCTATAAAAAATACTGGAATTAGAAGACTTATTGTAGCAGGTGGTGTTAGTGCTAATAAATATTTAAGAAGTGAGTTAGATAAATTATGTACTAAATTAGATGTAGATTTATCTATTCCACCTATGAAATATTGCACTGATAATGCTACTATGATTGCATGTGCTGCATATCCTTTATATTTAAGAGGTGAATTTACAACATATAATTTGAATGGAAAAAGTCAAGAATATTTTTTTCAAAATTAAATAATTAAATGGGGGGGTAATTTAAATGACATTTTATGATGGAGAAGAAAACAAAAAAATAATTAGTGGATATAAAATTAATGGTAATTATGTAGAAATTATATATTTAGATGGCAGTAGTGAATTGGTTGATAAAACTGATGGAATCATTAAAGAAATAGATAATGAATTAGAAATATTTGCTAAGAAAAGAGATAAAGATTTATATAAAGATTTAGAAATGGAAAGAAATAGAAATTTAGTATTATTTTTAGTATCTTTACCTTTGAGTTTGATGAGTATTAAAAGGGGTATTTTGAGTATAATTTTAGTTTCATTACTTATTAATTGTTATAGTTTTTGTAAATATTTAGATAATAATAAAAAACTTAAAGAATTGAAAAAATATAGATTGTATTTAAGTATGATGAATGATTTAAAAAAGGATAAAAATCAAGATATTACTAAGGTTATAGAGTTTGATAGTTTTTATAGAGAACCTATAAATATTAATACTTTAGATGGATTTAGTTTAAGAGAAGTAAAAATTATAAAAAAAGAACTTAAGAGAAGAAATAGTAATTAAAATTCTTTCTTTTTTTTTGATATAAATAATGTTATAATATTTTTAGAATAGAGAGGGATATTTATGGATAGAAAGAGTATAAGTAATGTGTTAAGCATTGAAGAATTAGAAAGTATTGATGGTTTTTTTAGGGCAAGTAATTATTTATCTTGTGCTCAATTATATTTATTAAATAATCCTTTATTAAGACGTAAATTAGAAATAAGTGATGTAAAACCTAGATTAGTAGGACATTGGGGTACTGCACCTGGACAAAATTTTATATATATACATTTAAATAGAATTATAAAAAAATATTATTTAGATATGATATATATATCTGGCCCTGGGCATGGTGGACAGGCTATGATAAGCAATAATTATTTGGAAGGGACATATTCTAAATATTATCCTGAAATAACAGAAGATGAAAATGGGATAAAAGCGTTGTGTAAAAGATTTTCATTTCCTGGTGGAGTATCAAGCCATGTTGCACCAGAAACACCTGGTTCTATAAATGAAGGTGGAGAATTAGGTTATAGTTTAGCACATGCTTATGGTGCTGTATTAGATAATCCTGATTTGATAGCAGCTTGTGTAGTTGGAGATGGAGAGGCAGAGACTGGAAGTCTTGCAACTAGTTGGCATTTGAATAAATTTATTAATCCTTTAACAGATGGGGTAGTTTTACCTATATTACATTTAAATGGTTATAAAATTGCAAATCCTACAATACTTGGACGTATGAGTGATGATGAACTTGAGAGTATGTTTAGTGGTATGGGATATGAAGTATTATTTGTGTCTGGTAGTGATACTACTTATATGCATCAAAGAATGGCTGAAGTTTTAGATTATGCAATATCTAAAATAAATGAGAGACATGTTGCAGCATTAAATAATGATTATCGTCATAAATTACCTTTAATAATATTAAGAAGTCCTAAGGGATGGACTGGGCCAAAAGAAGTAGAAGGAAAGATGATAGAAAATTCATTTAGAAGTCATCAAGTTCCGGTAGTAGTTGATAGTAAACATCCAGAATATTTAGATTTACTTAAAAATTGGCTTAAGAGTTATAGACCTGATGAATTATTTGATGAAACAGGTAAATTAAGGGAAAAATATAGATTGTTTATACCTGATAGTGAATTTAGAATGGGTAATAATATTCATGCTAATGGTGGATTAATAAAGAAAGATTTAAATTTACCTAATATATTAAATTATGGCGTTGATGTAATTAATCATGGTGATACTAAATCTATGGATATGAAAGAATTGGGTAAATATATTAGAGATTTAATTAAAAATAATTTTGATAATTATAGAATATTTGGACCTGATGAAGCATTATCAAATAGATTAAATTATGTATTTGATGTAACTAATAGAGAGTGGAATTCAAATATAATAGATACAGATGAATATTTAAATAAAAGTGGTAGAATAATTGATTCATTTTTATCTGAAAATGTATGTGAAGGATTACTTGAAGGCTATATATTAACTGGTAGACATGGATTGTTTCATACTTATGAAGCATTTTCTAGAATAATAGATTCTATGGTAAGTCAACATATTAAATGGATGAAAGCTTCCAATGAGATATATTGGAGAGAAAATATTTCATCATTAAATATAATATTAACAAGTCATATATGGCAACAAGATCATAATGGTTATACTCATCAAGAACCTGGTTTTTTAAATCATTTAGCTACTAAAAAGAAAGATATGATTGGTATTTATTTACCAAGTGATGCTAATACATTAATTTGTACCTATAATAGTTTGTTAAATGAAACTGGTAAAGTTAATGCTATAGTAGCTAGTAAACATGAAAGACCACAATGGTTAAGTATGGAAGATGCTATCAAACATGTTAAGAATGGTGTTAGTATATGGTCTTGGGCAAGTGATAAAGACCCTGATATAGTATTGGCATGTGCGGGTGATACTCCAACTCTTGAAGTATTAGCGAGTAAAACAATATTAAAAAAATATATACCTGATTTAAGGGTTAGGGTAGTAAATGTAAATAATTTATTAAAGTTAGATAAAGAATATAGTGATTGTCTAAGTGATATAGAGTATGATTATTTATTTACTAAGGATAAACCTATATTATTTGTGTTTCATGGATATCCTAATTTAATTAGAGAATTAGTTATTGATAGAAATAATAAAAATATTAAGGTAATAGGTTATCAAGAAGAAGGGGCAATAACAACTCCGTTTGATATGAGAGTAAAGAATGAAATAGATAGATTTAATATATGTTTAGATGTTATAAAACTTATAGATGATAAATATAATAAGTTTGATGTAACTGATTATTGTATTAAAGAGTTAATTAAACATAATGCACATATAAAAATGTTTGGTACTGATTTAGAAGAAGTAGAAAATTGGAAATGGAGTAATTAATCTATTTCCTTTTTTATATTTTGATGTTAAAATTATTATAGGGAAGTGATTATATATGTTATATGATGACAAAGCTTTTTATGTATTTGTTAGTGATGATGAATATCATAATAAAAAAATGTTGTATAGAACTAATGAATTAAATGGTAGATTAATTATAAGTTATTATAAGAAAGATGATGATGTTGTTATTAAGATTAAATATCCTGATAAAGAAATATTAAGTAATAATGAAGTTAATTTAGATGAATATGATTTAGTTACTAAGTATTATATTGAAAGAATGGAATCTAATGGTTATGAAGAATATCCTACTACTTATGAAAAAATTTATGGATTAGGTATATATAAAAAGTATTTTGTTAGTGGTTATACTCCTGATATGTCTTCTATTAAAAAGTATTTAGAGTATGATTATGTAGAATATGAAAAGTTAGATACTATTGCAGAAAATAAAAAAGAACTTCTAGAGTTACAAGATTTATATGATAAATGTTTAGATTTTGATAATCCAGAAGTTGTTAAGAAAAAGTTTATTGAATATGATAAAAATTATAAGACTATTACAGAAAATTTTAATGATGAAGAATTTTTAATATAGTTCTTTACATGCACCTTCTTCTGGTTTATAAAAACAATGATTTTTATATCTACCTGCTAATGGTTGACCATAAAAGTTACTTTTACAATTGTTCCCAGTTCCAGGTGCGTAAAACCATAAAGAGTGTGTCGCTGGATAGTAGTATTCTCCAGTAATCACTCTTTTTGCTAGGTTTTTTTCTAGAGTTGTACTTGATGAGTAGAATAGTGATGAATTAACTCCACTGAAACCACCAGGATTTTGATATACAACATCATAAAGTGTACGTATATTTTTAAATACATCACAATTTGCTATAGCACGATTTACGATAACATTACCAACCATAAGCATACCTAAGTTTCCCTCACCTATAGCTTCAGCTCTCATTAATCGTGCTACTAAATCTAATTCCCTCGCTGTATAACTAACTAACATAATATCACCTGATTTATTATATGAGTAAAAATAACAAATTATTATTGAAAGTAAGTTACTCTTATGTTATAATTTAGTAGTCACAGGGGTGTGGTATAATGGTAGCATAGGAGTCTCCAAAACTTTTGATGGGAGTTCGATTCTCTCCACCCCTGCCAAGTGATATTCAGGCGAACTTTTTCTACTTTGTTGGTGGGTTTGCTGTTATATATAATCTTGATTAAGTACTAGAAATAGTACTTTTTCTTTGATTAGGGGGTTATTTACAACCTCCTTTTTAATATAATATTAATTTTTAATATAGCACTTCAATTTATATAGCCGTCTTAAGAAGATGCTATTTTATCTCAAAAAAGTGCAATTGTAGATGTATTTTTTCTAACACTATTTATGATACTATAAAACATATAATATTATTAGTATAGTATTGTAAAATATACATTGTAGTTACACTTTTTTTAGATTAAATAAATCTATGATTATGTAGTTGTTATCAATTTATAATTTGCTATTAAGTAAATATATTGTTACTAAAAAAACAATTTTCGAACAAAAAGAGTAATAAATAATAAAAAGTACTTCATTAAAAGTACTCTTCAATGTCATATTAACTTTTTTTCTTACTATCCCAAATGCTAAATCTAATATCGTGTAATATTTGTATTATCTCTGCTAAAGCAAATATTCCTAGTGACACGCCACCATAAGTTAGCCAAATTGTCATCAAAGAACTAAATTCTATTTCATCATATTCATTTTGTCCTAATATAAAGCCTAATATAAAACCTAACACTATTATTATCCAAGCAATTACTTTTAATATACTAGAGATAGTATTTTTTTCTTTCATAATATTTTCTAGCCTTACATTATAATTTTCTGCATTATATTCTTTTAAATTATTACAATATGGGCAACCTTTCTCTAAATCTTTTACTTCTCTACCACAATTAATACATTTAATCTTTTTACTATTTTTATAATCTTCTAAATTATCAAAAAAATCATCTTTCATCCTTTACCTCCAATTTCTTTAGTTTGTTAAGTCCATATAACCTAAAATATAATATTACTGGTATATAATATATTGTTTCTACAATATATTTAATTACTACATCTAATTTAGTTATTCCATAAGTTGACGTATTAATAATAGAACCAACTAAACATATAACGTATACTAGTATATTTACTATACACATTATATTAGGCTTAATAATACTTTTATTTTTAGAATAGAATGTAATTCCTAAACTAATAATCAATGTAACAAATAAAGGTATATAGTTAGATAATATTAATATTGGAATAATCCCATTAATACTAGCAAATAATTTTGCGACATATACACATCTTATTAATAATACAACTACAAAGTTTATAAATACTATTGTATTCATTGTAGTTAAATTTATATGCCTTTTCGAAACAATCAAAATATAATATAAAAGTAATATTAAACAACCACTGGTGGTAAAATCAAGCAAACTTCCAACTATAATATAAGCATTAAAAGTACTAATAAAAGATACAACAAGTAGTATTATGGAGATTATAACCAATAATTTTGGGTTATTAAGCAATTTTTTCATTGTTGATGCACTCCTTTCTAATTTATATTATAACACAAATTCTAACTACTGGTGCATATAATTCTAACTGATAGTTGTATAAAATAGTATTAGGTGGTGTAAATGGAAAATAAAAGCCACTTCCACAACGACTACTATTATTATGATATTGTTAGAAAAAATATTAAAAAATATAGAAAAACGGCTAATCTTACGCAACAAGAATTAGCCGATAAAATAGAAGTATCTATGCACTATATATCGCAAATTGAAAGTGCAAACCCTAACAAATACTTTACTTTAGTAGTTATTGGAAGAATTGCCGACGCATTAAATATTGATATTAGACAACTATTTGATGATGTCGACACTACAAAATAGTATAATTGCCGTTATGCTATTTTTTTTGATACTTCTTCATAAATATACCATAATACAGACAAGTAAAGAAAGCCACAACTAACAATTATTGCAAACCATAATGGCTTATCAAAACTCGCCACTGACATTGCGGGTATTATGACATAAGGGTCTTTAGGAATTGTAAATGCTAAAATACTAATAATAAACATTCCCATAATAGATAGTACTTTAAATATAGTTTTTGTCATTTTCCACCTCCTACACTCTATTTTATCATAATATTGCAATAACTACATATATTAAATGCAGTACATATATTAAATGTTCCTAGATAATTATATTAGGTGGTGCATATGGAAATAAAAAAAGAAGATAATAAATTCATTTATGTTATAGTAGGAAAAAACATTAAAAGAATACGCAAAGAAAAAAATTTAACACAAGTTCAACTTGCCGACTTAATTGGGTATAATGAGGGAACAATCGCAAATATTGAAAATAGTAGTTATCAAACATTTAGTTTAGAGTTTTTATATATTATTTCAAAAAAACTTAATATATCTATGTGTGAATTCTTTAAAGAATTATAAATATAAATATTTGTAAAAAAATGCAATGTGAATTGCACTTTTATATGTTTTATTATAATTTTTGATATTTTTATTGTGACAATACAATTGACTAAATATTATCAATTGTATTGTCTTTTTTTATTCATTGTCACTATCACCTCTCGGTAACAGATTTGTTATCGAAAAAAATGGTTTTACATTATCTCTCTCTTTAAAATAATTGTACTTCCAAGAACAACCACTAATATAAGTAATTTTATTTTTCGTATTATTCTTTTCAATAACTGGAGGAAACGTTAAATGCGGTTCTCCTATTTTGGGAACTAATCTGTTATATACTTTTGCATCATTTGTTGCAAGTTCAACAGATTTCTCTTTATTATCAATATGTATAAACGTTTCTTTTTCGTCTATACTTGTTTTTTCAATTTTATATTTCATTTTATTAATCCTTTCTTTTTATGGGTATTGTTTTTTATTACATTAAATACCATATATATTTTTTTTTTAAAGTATTAGTAGTCTTAAGATATAGATATAATAAGACTTATAATATCTTATAACTATTAACTCCAAAGCCATTATTTATTTTACTCTCTCGTTTTACTTCGATTAAATTGTCTTCTTTTAACGGCTTTAAATTATAAGATAATGTCTGCCGTGACTTTAGTCCTAGCATTTTACATAAATTATCTTGAGTAATATATATTTTACCCTTAATAGTTTTAAGTGATAAATGCCATATAGCCCAATAAATAGCGATAGAAGTCGTATTATACTTCCCACTAAATATTTTAGAAATGGAGCCAGAACTTTTATCGTCTTCACATTTATATTTATAACTGCTATTAACGATTTTTCTTACCTCTTCCTTTGTTAGTGGCTCAATACATTTACACTCATTTTCAGTGTTAATTGCATCAAATATAGCATTATAACATAAACCACTATCGATAAGTTTAGATGCAAGGCGAAATAGTGTGTCATTTCTTTCTCCCGTTTTAATGTTTGCTAATTCACTATATCGCTTAATATCTATATAATTTATCTTTTTTTCTTTAGTGGCTTTAAACTTTTCTTTAGGCTTATTTTGTAATAATGTATCTTCTAATGGTTGGGGCAAATATGCTATATCACAATCATTGTCCCAACTATAAGCATTTCCGTTAGGGTGCATACTAGGAGGTGCTATAATAAAGCCACCATTCGATCGAATATCAATGCCTTTATCAAATACATTAGTACCACTTTTTATATTAGAGGATTTACTCCTAAAATAATAATGCTTGCCACCTCGTCCACTTTTTGCTATTAGAGTTTTAGGCAAATCAATATTATTCCTTTTTAAGAACTCTAAAAAGTTATTGATGCCGTTTATGTCTTCTTTTACGTCACAATCTATAACAATAAGGTTGTTTGCATCGGCTCCTGTTAAAATACCTATATTGTAATCATTATTATTCCATAGTTCTTTTATCGTATCGCTGTTATTAGTGGCATTAAGTTGCCATTTTTTAATTATTGGTATTTTCTCTTTACAAGGTATAAGCCTAAAGCCTTTATTTGCTAATTGGAGTGCTTCATTAAGCATTTTATATCTCCTTTCATTTTGCTTATGAAACGTTTCAGTTGTGTTCGAACGATACCAAGATACCATAATAAAATTCACATTAAAATACTTTTTCTTTAATTGATTTTGACTGACTTATTATTTTTATTTTACTATGCAAAAGTAGTTAACCGAATACCTTTATATTAAAAAGTAGTCAATATTGACATAGATACTTATTTTTGGTAAAATATCTATAGGAGGAAAAATATGGCGAATAATCAAGAATTAAAAGAAATAATTTCAAATAATGTTTCTAATGTTATTAGTGATTTGATAGACGAAGAAATAGAAAGTCATAGAAAAAAAGGTTTGCCGTTTTATGAGAAAGATATTATTAATAAAATGGGGATTAGCAAAAGTGCTTTTACACATTATAAAAACGGGAATGACGGAAAAGGAAAAGATGCAAAACCTAAAATGCCAGACTTAGTAAGTTTATATAAGATACATAATTATTTTAACGTTCCTTATTCTTATTTATTAGGAGAAACTAAAACAAAAGATATTGATAATTTAGGTGTAGGCATTAATTTAGGGTTAAATGACTTATCTATAGAACGATTAAAACATTTAAATAACGAAAAAGACAAAGCAAGGAAAGAATTTGAATTATATATAATTAATTGTCTTATAACGAATGAAAAATTTATATCAAAATTTTCTCGTGTAATTTTAGGAAAATTATCAAGAAAAGTTGCAAATGAAAAATATGAACCTATAGACGTTCATTTTGACGAAAACAGCGAATTATTTGAATTTGAAAAGTATAAACTTTCTAGTTTAATGAATGAAGTTATTGAAGAAATAAGTAATCAAAATGACATTCCTAGTGCTATTATTGAGGAATTAAAAGAACGTCCAACACATATAGAAGGAATGAAAAGAAGACATTTTGATAAATTATTAGAAGAATATGAAAAAAATACATAAAAAAAGATTGACTACTACTGCAATAGTAATCAATCAAAGTACACAAAAATTAGACCGATTAAAAATAGTTGAAATTTTGAAAGCCCAATCTCGTGTATCTCCATTATACATTAGATTGGTAAAAAACGCAAATGTAAAAAAGGAGAGAAAAAATATGGAAAAAATAATAATAACTGAAAATATGATTGATAGCATAAGTTCACAAATAAGTGCAAAAGATATAAAACAATATATAAATAATAATAGAATTGAATATTTGAGATATTTAATGAATTTAATAAAAAATAATACCTCAATCAATATGAATGGTGGTGTTATTAATGACTAATGTTGTTATATATGCGAGATATAGTTCTCACAATCAAACTGAATGTTCTATTGAGGGACAATTAGACGAATGTAAGAGATATGCAGAATTACACAATTATAATGTAATTAAAACATATATAGATAGAGCAAAAAGTGGTACTAAAGATAATAGAGAAGAATTTCTAAAAATGATAGAAGATAGTAAAAAGAAAGAATTTAAATATATTATAGTTTATCAATTAGACAGATTTGCTCGTAATAGATATGATAGTGCCATTTATAAAAAACAATTAAAATCAAGAGATATAAGAGTTTTATCTGCAAGAGAAAATATTACTGAAGATGCATCGGGAGTTTTAATGGAAAGTATGCTTGAGGGAATGGCAGAATATTATTCGCTTGAGTTAGGACAAAAAGTAAAAAGAGGTATGAACTTTAACGGGGAAAATTTTTATTATAATGGGGGCACAGTTCCTTTAGGTTTTAAACTAGAAGAAATAACAATTAATATGGAAAATAGCATTAAACCTGTTATTAAGAAAAAGTATGTTTTAGATACTGAAAAAGTACCAACAATTCAAAAGATTTTTGAAATGTATGCCAATGGCTCAAAAATGGTTGAAATTATTTCCATTTTAAATGCTTTAGGAGAAAAAACTACTTATGATAAGTCTTTCAATAAAAGTAGTATAAGGCGAATACTAGAAAATAAAAAGTATATAGGAACTTATACATATAATGGTATAGAAACAAAAGATGCGATACCTAGAATAATAAGCGACGAGTTATTTAATAAAGTTCAATTAGAACTGGTTAGAAATGGTTTAGCACCATCTCGTAGCAGAGCAAAAAATGAATATTTATTAACGGGTAAATTATATTGTGGAGATTGTAAAGAAAAAATGACTGGTACTTCGGGAACGTCAAAAACAAAAGACTTACACACTTATTATATTTGTAAGAATTCTAAAGCACATAAAAACTGCAATAAGAAACGTATTAAAAAAGATTATTTAGAAGACCTTATAGTTTTATTCGCTAAAAGTACTTTAACAAACGAAAATATCAATCAAATTGCAAAAAAGATTGTAGATATAGCGAATAACGAACAAAACAATCAAGTATTAAAAACAATAAATAAAAACATAGCAGACAATGAAAAGAAGAAAAATAATCTATTACAAGCGATTGCAGAATGTGAAGATGCTATTGTTAGAAAAACTTTATTTGACGAAATTGCAAAACTAACACAATTAGATGCAATATATAACAATGCACTAATAGAAGAAAAAAATAAACATTTACAATTAAACTATAAAGAAGTTAAATACTTTTTAACTCAAATAAGAAATAATAATATAAATGATTTTAAATATAAGAAAATGTTGATAAATATTTTAATAAATAAAGTCTATATCTATACAAACAAGGCTGTTATAGTGTATAATGTTAGTAATGTGGAGCAAGAGATTGATTTATCTCTTATTAATAATATCGAGTGTTCGCTTGTCGATAGTGATGCTCTGCCATTGATGATTATCGATTTTTTCTTATTTTATAAGGTTAAATCGTTTTTTTATGATTTAATATTAGAAATACTTGTAAAAGTAAACCATGTTATGGAAAAGGAACATTTTATTGAATGGATTGCACTAGCTGACGATAGAGATATTTATAAAGTTAAATTATTTCCGGAACAAAATGCAGAATGTAAATTTAAATATTTTAAAGGATCAAAATTATATGCATACTGTAATAAGCATGGGCTTTGGTCTTGTGACGTAGAATAATAGTTATTTGTGTTATAATTGTTAAAAGTCTTTGACAAAGTTCAAAAGACATTTGGTAGATTGCAAATATTAATATATATATAATTGTAAGTGAAAGGAGAGATAGAATGAAATTAGGAGATAACATTTTAAAATTAAGAAAAGATTGTAAACTTTCACAAGAACAATTAGCAGAAAAAGTTGATGTTACTAGACAAACAATATCAAATTGGGAGCTTGGTGAAACTTCACCAAATCCAGATCAGCTAAAATTATTATCTAAAGCATTAAATGTTAGTATTGATGAATTATTAAATAATGACATTAAACAAGTATTAGTAGAAAAAGTAAATAATACCGAAAAACTTGCAGAGATAATAATCAAGATACTAAAAGTATTGGGAATAATTTTTGTTGTTGGTTTTGCTATTACTATTTTCATAAATATTATGTTTGGTGTAAAAAAAGATTCTATGACTATAAAAGAAAATCAAACTGTTCTTCTTAGTTGTCAACTTAATGATGAAAAGTACACTTATCTAATAGAATATGATAAAGATGATAATATTATTGATTCAAGTGGTAGTAATTATATTATTAATGTTATTAAAGATAAACAGTTTAACAAGGCTAAAGTTTTAGTAAAATATATTGAATCATATTTTGAAGGTAACGGTGGAAAATGTTAATTTAATAATTTATTTCATAAATAAGATCAATTTTATATTGTTCTTTTTTTCTAAATTATTGAAACATAAAAAACAATTATATTAAAAATTTTTTTGAAACTGTAAAATTCATGATATAATTATTATACAAGAAGTAAATCATATTCCGTTTATTATTTATGAGAGAGGTATAATGAAGAAGAAAAAAATAATAATAATATTGTGTTCTATGATAGGTTTAATATTTTTAGACTTTATAGTTGCTCTATCATTTAATAATAGTCCTATAATTAAAATTAGAGATTATAATAATGATAGTTTTGTTGTTTATAAGGATAAAGGGATATTTACAAATACTTATAAATGTTCTGATGGTAAAACTAAAACAGTTTTAAAAACTAGCAAATATGTTTGCTCTATAAAAAACAATAAGGAAGAAGATAAAAAAGATACAATAACAATAACTTTTGATACTAAAGAAGGAAATAAAATAGATAGTATTACTATAAATAAAAATACTGAACTTACACTTCCAAAAGATCCTACACGAGACGGTTATATTTTTAATGGATGGGTTGATAAAAATGAAATTCCTATTTATGATAAAGTATTACTTGAAGAAGATATAACTCTTTATGCAGTATGGGAGAAAGTAGAAAATAAAGAAAATAGTTCTAATACTGAAATGCCTAAAACAAATACTAATATAAACAATAATAATAGTGGTACTAATACTAATAAATCTAATCAGAATTCAAATATTACAAATAAAGAAAATACTATTTTATCTGAAGAAAAGACTCCAGTAATAGAAAAAACTCAAGCAGAAAAAAATAATGAATATAGAAAAATATTAGAAAATAAGTATTTAGTTAAAATCATATATAAAGATGAATACGGTGATTATTTGATCGGAGGTTCTATAAATACTGAAAAGCAAAATGATGATAATGAGATAAATAAATATTTAAAAGAATTAGAAGTAACATTAAGAAAATATCCAAATAATTTCTTTAAAGAAATGAGTGACAATAATGTTTCTCTTAGAATATATATAGTAAATAAAATATATGGAAATTATTCGGGAATGACTGATGGTAGAAATCAAAGTAATATAACGATAACTATCGGAACAAATGGCACTAATTTATTTGAGTATACTTTACATCATGAGTTAATGCACTATATTGATATTTATATGAAACAAAAAAATCCGACATTAAATTTAGAGGAAATAATGAAATCCTATAATCCTGAAGGATTTAGTTATGGTTCTAATGATAGTACCTATGATTTTAATTTTTCAAATCCAAATGATGCTTATTTCTTATCATATTATTCAAGGCAAAATTATTTAGAAGATAGAGCTGTTTTGTTTTCCGACATGATGACTAGATCAACAAAAAAACCATATTATAATGATGGAACTCCAATAAACAAAAAAGCAAAATTAATTAGTTCGCAAATTAAAGAACATTTTAATACATTATCTAATACTGGAAGATATTATTGGGATAGATTCTTATAGCATAAGTTTATATAAATTAACTTAGAAAGGAGGAAAAAAATGAAAAGAAATTTACTAATAAAAATAATAATAGCAGTAGTTGTTTTTGTAGGATTAGGATATATTGTATATACAAATTATATTTTAAAGGAAAGAAATTTAGTTTTTGAAGCAAAAATCAAAGAAGTAACTGTAAATGATAATATATATACAGTCTTGGTTGAAGAATATGATAAAAATAAGAAAGAATATACTATAGAGTATGAATTTGAAATAAATAAAAACACAAAAATAGTTTATAATAATGAAGATTTTAAACCAGATAAATTAAAGGTAAATCAAAAAGTAATTATTACTTCATCTGATGTGATATTGCCAAGTGAACCAGCTAAATTATCTGATGTAAAAAAAATAGTAATTTTAAAAGATTAATTAGTTTTAAAGGTTTGTATTTATGTATGAAAAATACTCAAGATAAGTATGATTGCTTCTATCAATTTTGTTGTTAGTGTATTCATACTTTTTATTATGTTTTCTTTTTTTCTGAATTGATAAGATTAGCATATTTCTTTGTGTAACAATTTAATAAAAAGAAATTTTTTATTTTTTCTTATATAAGTATAAAGAATTATAGGATATATTATACAATAATCAAACTTAATTTCGTTTTTTTATTAAAGAGGACTTTTAAATAAAATTTCACGTTATATAATTTTTTTCTTATTTTAGATTGAGATTATTGCTTAATAATGTTAAAATTATATTGACTAGGAGTGTTAATTATGGATAAAACAAGTATGTTTAAAATAAGTGAAATAGAAAATGCATTAGTTAGTAAAACATTAATTGAAGTTTATAGAAGTTTAGAAAGTAGAGGATATAATCCTGTAAGTCAAATTATTGGGTATTTAATTACTGGTGATCCAGGGTATATAACTAGTTTTGAAGATGCTAGAAATAAAATAACTAGTATTGACAGAGAAAAAATATTAGAAATAGTATTAAAAGATTATATGAGAATGAATTTATGAAATATTTAGGATTAGATTTAGGTACTAAGACTTTAGGATTAGCTATAAGTGATAAACTTGGTATAATTGCTAGTCCGTTTAAAGTATTAAGATATGAAGATATAAATTCTTTAGTTAGTGATGTAATTAATATTATTGATGAAGAAGGTATAGATGCATTAGTACTTGGTTTACCTAAGAATATGAATAATAGTTTAGGTTTTGCTAGTGAAAGAAGTATTAATTTTAAAAACTTGTTAGAAGAAAAAATAAGTATTCCTATATATTTAGTAGATGAGAGATTATCTACTAGAGAAGCAGAAAATATATTACTTAGTAGTGATACTTCTAGATATAAACGTAAAAAAATAATAGATGCATATGCAGCAAGTATTATATTAGATACATTTTTAAAGAGTAAGAAAGGGTAATGATATGGATACAGGTAAAATAATTGTTAAGAATGAAAATAATGAAGAAATAGAATGTGATGTTTTATTTACTTTTGATAGTAAAGATACTAATAAGAGTTATATAGTATATACTGATAATACTAAGGATGATATGGGAAATATAAAAGTTTATGCTAATACATATGATAGTAATAAAGATAATGGTTGTTTAGGTACTATAGAAACTGATGAGGAATGGGCTATAATAGAACAAATATTTTCTAGTATAAATAATAAAGGGGAAGATGTTAATGGATAAAAAAATTAAGAAAATTGTTTTATGTTCATTAATAATATTAGTAATAATATTTGTAAGTTTTATGTTATTATTCTTGTATAAAGTTTCTCCTGTAGATAGTCATAGTGATAAAACTATATCATTTACTATAGAGGCTGGTACTAGTAAAGTAGATATAGTTAAGAATTTAAAAAAGAAGAATTTAATAAGAAGTGAGTTTTTTGCTAAAGTAATTCTTAAAGTATTAGATAAAGATTTATATGCTGGTACTTATAAATTAAGTAAAGATATGAGTACTAATGAAATTATTAATATGATTGCTAATCAAGATAATATAGAGAATGAGACTATTACTATAACATTTATAGAAGGTAAAAGAGTTAGTACATATATAAAACAAATATCTGAAGTATTTAATATTAGTGAAGAAGATATTAAAAGTAAGATAAGTAATAAAAATTATTTAGAAACATTAATAGATAAGTATTGGTTTTTAAGTGAAGATATATTAAATGAAGAAGTTTATGTTCCTTTAGAAGGGTATTTGTATCCAGATACTTATGAATTTAAGAAAAATAGTACTATAGAAGATATTATAGATAAATTTTTAGGTAATTTAGATAGTAAGTTAAGTACATATAAAGATGAAATAGAGATTGGTAAATACAGTGTGCATCAATATTTAACTTTAGCTAGTATTGTTGAGTTAGAGGGTGTAAATAGTAATGATAGACGTGGTGTTGCTGGTGTATTTTATAATAGATTAAATTCTAATATTAGATTAGGTAGTGATGTTACAACTTATTATGCTGTAAATAAAGATTTTTCTAATGAATTAACTTGGAATGATTTAAATAGTTGTAATGGTTATAATACTAGAGGTAATTGTGTTAATGCATTACCTGTAGGTCCAATATGTAATCCTAGTTTATCTAGTATAGCCGCAGTTATAGAACCTGAAGAAAATGATTATTATTATTTTGTTGCCGATAAAGATAAGAATACATATTTTAGTAAAACTGAAAGTGAACATGCTGAAACAGTTAGCAAATTAAAAAGCGAAGGTAAATGGTATACATATTAGTAGTGGGGAGTGAATGTTATGAAAGAATTAATTTTAGAGATGGAACATTATGCAAGTATGAACAATGTTCCTATAATAGAATTAGATTCAATTAAATTTATAATGAAATATATAAAAATGAATAAAGTTAAAAGTATATTGGAAATTGGTACTGCAATAGGGTATTCAGCTATACTTATGGCTAATGCAAATAATTTTTGTGAAATAACTACTATTGAAAGAGATGAAAAAAGATATAAAGAAGCAGTTAAGAATGTTAATAAGAGTGGTTTGGATAAGAGAATAGAATTAGTATATAATGATGCTATGGAAGTTAATTTATCTGGATGTAAATATGATTTAATATTTATAGATGCTGCTAAAGGACAATATATAAAATATTTTGATAAATTTTGTAATTATTTAAATCCAGGTGGAGTAATTATAACTGATAACTTAAAGTTTCATGGTTTAGTTAAAAATAAAGAATTAATAAAATCTAAAAATGTTAGAGGTATAGTAAATAAAATAGAAAATTATATAGAGTACTTAAAAAATAATAAAGAATATATAACTAAATTTTATGATATAGGAGATGGCTTATCAGTAAGCTTTAAAAGAAATGAAAAAAAACAAGATATTAATTAATATAGAAAATTTAAGTGATATAGATAAATATAAGAAAATTGGTATAAACAATTTTCTTTTTGCAGTTAATTATTTTAGTATTGGTTATAATAGTTTTGATATTAATGATATAAAAGATTTAGATTGTAATAAGTATTTGTTAATAAATAGAATATTTAATTCTAGTGATATAGATAAATTTAAGAATATTGTTCCGTTATTAAATAATTTTGATGGTATTATATTTGAAGATATTGGGGTATATAATATACTTAAAGATTGTAATATAAAGTTGATATGGAATCAAAATCATTTTGCTACTAATATATTATCTATAAATAATTGGTTATCGTTAGTTAATAGTGTTGTTATTAGTAATGAACTTACATTTGAAGAAGTTAAAAATATAATAGATAATGTAAATAGACCTATTATTTTAAATGTATTTGGTAAGAATAATATTATGTATTCTAGAAGACATCTATTAAGTAATTTTGATGATTATTTTAATATTAAAAAAGATAATGAAGTTATTATTAGAGATAATATTAGTAAGTGTGAGTTTTTAGTTAGAGAATATGATTTAGGTAGTGTATTTTTTAATAATACGTATTTTAATATATATAAGTATTTAAATAAGTTTAATGATAATAATATTATGTATTATTTGATATATCCTTTTGGATCTTCTTTTGATGATATGGTTAATTATATAAATACTGGTGATTTTGATATGAGTGATGATGGTTTTATGAATAAGAAAACTATATATAAGTTAGGTGATAAAAAATGATAGAATTACTTAGTCCTGCTGGAGATATAGAAAAGTTAAAGTATGCGTTTATGTATGGAGCAGATGCTGTATATATTGGTGGAGTAAATTATAGTTTACGTGCTAATGCTAAGAATTTTAGTAATGAAGATATAAAGAATGCAGTAGAGTATGCTCATAATATAAATAAGAAAGTATACGTTACTGTTAATATAGTTTTACATAATGAAGAATTAGATGGATTAAAAGAATATTTATTATATTTAGATAGTGTTAATGTAGATGGAATAATAGTAAGTGATATTAGTATTATGAAGTTACATAAAGAATTAAATTTAAAGTTAGAATTACATATTAGTACACAAGCTAGTATATCTAATTATGAAGCTGCATTATTTTATAAAGATTTGGGTGCTAAAAGATTAGTACTTGCTCGTGAATGTAATAAGGAAGATATAAAAAGAATAAAAAGTGCTACTAATTTAGATTTAGAAGCATTTGTACATGGAGCTATGT
This sequence comes from uncultured Bacilli bacterium, assembly GCA_934086185.1. Taxonomy (GTDB): domain Bacteria; phylum Bacillota_I; class Bacilli_A; order RF39; family UBA660; genus UMGS1124. Next base: position 89,110 of record CAKOHW010000002.1, on the reverse strand, counting down.
GTACTAGTATAAGTGGTAGATGTGTTTTATCTAATTATGCTACTAATAGAGATTCTAATAGAGGTGGATGTGCTCAAGTATGTAGATGGCAGTTTGATTATTTAGGATTAGATAAGACTTTAAAAACAAATGAACCTTTTAGTATGACACCTAAAGATTTAAATATGGTGCCTTTTATAAAAAGTATGATAGAAGTAGGAGTTAATTCATTTAAGATAGAAGGAAGAATGCGTAGTATATATTATATTGCTACAGTTATATTAATATATAGAAGATTGATAGATAAAATATTAAATAATTCTTTAACTGATGCATATACTATTTATTGTCTAAACATATTAAATAGATGTGCTAATAGAGAATCTACTCCACAATTTTTTGATAAGTTAACTGGGAAAAATGAGCAATATTTTTTAGGTAGAGAAGAGTATTCTAATCAAGATTTTTTAGGTTTGGTATTAGATTATAAAGATGGTATTGCTACTATAGAACAAAGAAATAATTTTAGTGTTGGTACAAGGGTACAATTTTTTGGACCAAATATAGAAACAACTAATTATATAATTGATAAAATTTATGATGAAAATGATAATATAATAGAAGTTGCTAGACATCCACAAATGATAGTAAAAATACCAGTAGATTTCGTATTAAATAAAAATGATATGATGAGATTAAAAGTATTTGACATTTAAAATAAAATGTAGTATTCTTATGACTATATTGAGATTAAATTTATTGATTGAAAGGTGATTTTAATGAAACAAAAGAAAGAATTTTTGCTAACAAGTGAGGGTTTTTTAGAGTTAGAAACTGAATTAAATAATTTAAAAAGTAATGATAGACCTAGAATTATAGAAGCTATAAAAGAGGCTCGTGCTCAAGGTGATTTGTCTGAAAATGCAGACTATGATGCAGCAAGAGATGAACAAGCAAAAATAGAAGCTAGAATTCAAGAGTTAGAATATATGTTAGAACATGCTAAAATAATAGAAAAAGCATCTGGAGATAAAGTAGAAGTTGGAACAACTGTAACTGTTAATTATGTAGATGATGATGAAGAAGAAATATATTCAATAGTTGGTTCAATGGAAGCAGATCCGTTTGAAAATAAAATATCTAATGAATCTCCTATAGGAAAGGCAATAATGCATAAAAAAGTTGGAGATATTATTAGTGTTGAAAGTCCAAATGGCAGTTATGACATAAAAATAGTTAAGATTGCTTAACTATTTTTAAAACTATGTATTATAGTAAATAATTTAATTAAAATATAAAGGGTGAGGTTTTATGAAAAAGAAAGTTATTAATAAAGAAAGAATTACAAAAAAAGGTAAAATGATTTTAGCATCATTTGTTATAGGTACTACTATTTTAAATGGTGTAGGAGTATATGCTGGTAATGATTTATCAACTAGTGTTAGTTATTCTACTAATGATAGTAGGGTAGATAATATTTTAAATAATATTTATCAAAAACAAATGAGTTATTTAATACCTACTATGAAAAGAATTAATGAATTTTTTAATAGTAAAGATAAAAATGATATTATAAAGATTGGTTTTCCTAATGTTTATGAAATATCAAAGAACAATTTAGAAATTAAATATAATTTAACTAGTGAGGAATTAGTTAATTTAATAAGAGAAAATAATTGTATGATATCTATGTTATCTATTAAACCAGCTGGTAATGGAAGAGATCCTGAATATGGTATTATACGTGATAATAGTGAATTAGGATTTAGAAAGAAAACTGATGAAGATAAAGCATTAATTAATGAATTTGTTAGTTTAATAGATTATAAAGCTTATCTAAGTAATGATGTTTTAAATTTAGTAAGTAAGTTAAATAGTAATGAAGATATTTCTAGTACATTATTAAATGCATTAAGAAGTACTTATAGTAGACAAATAAGTTTAATATTAAAAAATAGAGAAGCATTAAAAGATTTTTATGATAATGTTGATACTAAAGGTATTATAAAAAATAGTTTTACTAGTGCATATGAATCTTATACTAAAGAGTTAAACTATATTAAATATCCATTTAATCAATATGTATTAAATGAAATAGATGTTAGTAATGAAGATTTAATTAATAATTATATGAGTGCTATAAAGGAAAATAATATTATAATTAATAATTTTAAAATTAAACCAGCTGGTACTGGAAGAGATCCTGAATATGGTATTATTAGTGATAGTAATAGTGAACTAGGATTTAGAAAGAAAACTAAAGAAGATATAGAATTAATTAATAAATATACTGATTTAGTTGAAATGGATAATGATTATAGTTTGATTAGTTTATTTGATTATGCTAAAGATAAGAAATTAAAGAATGATTATACTTTAAAAAAGGTTAAATAAAATTAGATATCTAATGTAAGATATCTTTTTTTTAATGTTTTGTCGAAATGATTGAATAAATAAAATATATGAGTATTATAACTACTCGAACATTCATTTTTTAGTGCTTACCTCAAACTATTTAAGTAGTAAAGGGGTGTGATAGTATGCGTAATCAAACCTCCATTTGATTATTAATATTAATCATGTTGGGTACACTAATACTTCTTCTATTCAGGGGGTAAAGGTTTATTTAACTGGCACTAGTACATAATGTGTTAATTGTTTTGTTTATTACATAACAAAAGCACACGAGTACGTGTGCCACCACAAACGGTAGGCATTTAAATAAATGAATGTTCTACTAAATTAAGTATAAACCAAAATTTTAATATTGTAAATGATAAAATGATTTGGTAAAATATAACTAGAGTAGAAAAGTACTCGGAATTAAAAAATATTTTATAAAAGCACAGAATTATATAGCCTAATTCTCTCCCGAACAAAAGTTTGGTCGGGGGGGGGGTTAATAATTATATAATTTTTTTGTATTTCATCCTCACCTTAATTTTATACAAATAAATTATAAGTGTAATATAAAATTAGAAGGAAAGAGGTAAAAATATGAACAAAAAACAAAAAATAATTGTTAGTGTAGTAGGAATAACAATAGTATTATTAGCATTATTAGGATTAACGTATGCATACTTTTTAACAAGGATACAAGGAAACACTAATGATAAGAGTATCAGTGTAACAACTGCAAATTTAGAATTAACTTATGCAGATGGTAATGGTACTATAACAAGTAATAATATTATGCCAGGTACTACATTAACTGACAAAGAATTTACAGTAACAAATAATGGTAATGCAACTGTAAATAACTATGCTGTATATTTAGAAGAATTAGTAAATGAACTAACAAGGCCTGATGATATGGTTTATACACTAACTTGTACAAGTAGTAAAGAAAATGGATCATGTACAGGTAAAAGTGAGACAACATTTCCAAAATTAGCAGGAATAATTGTAACTAATTCAATAGAAGTAGGAGAAACACAAACATATAAATTAACAGTAACATATAAAGAAATGGGAGTAGACCAAAGTGATGATATGAATAAGAAAGTATCAGCACGAGTACAGATTTATAATTTACAAGATATTGTAGATGTAACTGGAACAGTAACAAATGCAAGTGCTGGAGATTATGTAGAGATGCATAGTAATCCAAGAAAAAGTATGATAACAACAGATAATAAATATTTAATAGCAGCAGTAGAACCAGGAACACATACACTATATGTAAAAGATAAGGAAGGAACTGTAAAAGGAAGTAAAGAGATAACAATCAAAAAAGGAAATACAGCAAGTGTAAATGGAACAAATATAACAGTAACAAACGATTCACAAACAGTTAATGTTGATATAAAATCAATTGCTTCAACATTAACAATAGATATTGGTGAAACAAAAGATTATAATCCATTTGATGAAGGAACACTTGCAAGTGCAATATACACAAGTGCAAAAACAAATGCAAATGGTACAGAATTTTTAAATACTCCAAAAACAAAAGTTGCAGAAGAAATAAGTTATACAAGAGATAGTGGTAAATTTGAAGAACAAGAACTCGATATGAGTACACAATCAGAATGGTATTATGGTTCAACAGAAAATGATGCAAGACCTTGGATGACTTCATCTGATGGTAGTTTTGTATCTGAGTGTAGTAATACAATAGTAGGAAAATATATATCTTATCCTGTTGTTCCTCAAACTTGGTATGTTAAATCATGCAAAAGTACAAAAGTAGCAATTGTAGATGTTGAAAAAAAAGAATATGAGTCTTCATTATCGATTTCTAATGATGATTACGGAACTAGTTATTATTATAGAGGAAATGTAATAGATAATTATGTAAACTTCGCAGGAATGTGTTGGAGAATAGTACGTATAGAAGGTGATGGAAGCGTAAAATTAATATTGGAAGATCAAGACAGTACTTGTGTAACAAGTGATGGAAATTGGAATATTCCTATTTTAACTGGAGGATCTTTAAAAAAAGGCTATTTTGGATATATTCAACATGATGCAAAAACATTAATTGCTTCTGATGGGACAAAAAATTCAAGTACAAGATATTTAATGAACTATTTAAATGGTGGTGCATTTATTCCATCATATGATGACAGATCAATGGCATATGCATTTAAGAATTTCCAAACAGGCCCTTTAGCAAATTATTTAGATAAATTAAAAGCAGGTGATTGGTGTTTAAATGATAAAGCGTATGCTACTAGTAGTGATAATACTACAGCATTAACTAGTCAAGAAATACTAGATAAACAAGTTAAAAATACATTATTTTATTACGATTCATATGTTCGTTTAAACGGTAAAAAAACAAAAGAACCAATATTAAAATGTAATGGAACAAACATGAATAAATTTGCAGATAATACTGATATGTATGTAGGTACAATAACAGCAGATGAAATAGTATATGCAGGTGGTAAAGCTAAATATAGTAATCCAGATTATTATTTAATAAATGATTATCAAAAAACAAATTCGTTATGGTTTTGGTCTTTGTCGCCTTACCACTTTAATAATAATCATGATTCTGCAATTAATGTAGATCATAGTGGTGTAGTTGATTTTGTTAATGTTGAGAATAATACTGATTGTGCATTTTCGTTCCGTCCAGCAGTTTCTTTAAAATCTAGTACACAAATTACTGGTGGAGATGGGACCATTAGTAACCCTTACGAAATTTCGTAAAAATATACAAATATAGTAAAAAATATCAAAATATCGATTTAACTTGATATTTTTTTAAATTGACATTATAAAGTTAGTAATATATAATACGTTTTATAAAAAAGGGGTATGTTATGAATATTATTAGATTAAATAGTAGAGATATTAAGAAACTAAAAGAATATAAAATACATAGTGATATTGATAATAGTGAGGCTACGTTATATTTATATAAAGATAAATTATTAAAGTTATTTAATTCTAATAGTGAAGAAATAATAAATAATAAGATGTTTATATTGAACAAGTTATTTTATGTTAAAGATAGTGTAGATATTAAAGAAGTGGTATGGCCTATAAATTTAGTTTCTTTTGGTAAAAGAAATAAAGCATATACTATGGAATTGATTGAAAGTAATAATAATTTAAGTAGAATATTTAATTCTAATGATGTATCATTAGAAGATAAAATATATTTTTTAAAGAAGATAGGTTATATATTAAGAGATTTAGAAAATAATAATGAATTAATGCGTATTGATTTTCATTTAGGAGATATACATGAGGGAAACTTTATATATGATAATGAAAATAATATGGTTAAAGTAATAGATATAGATAGTAGTTATGTAAGTGGGGCTAAGGCTTCAAGATCTAAATATTTAACTTTTAATGATAAGTTATGGGATTTTCCTAATAAGTATCCGTTAGATGATAATAATAAACATATATCTAGTAATAATACTACTATATTAAGTTATTTTTATATGTTATTGAATTTAATAACTGAGGAATATAGTCCTGATTTTTCTACTAAAGTATTTTGTAATGTATTAAATAAATTAAATGATGCAGGATTTAATACTGAGTTATTAGATAGTATTTATAATATATATAGTTTAAGTGATAATTATTTTGATTATGATTTATTAAATAGTATAGATTCTAAATTAATTTTAAAGTATAGAGAAAAATAATACGTTAAGATATAAAATTCTTAACGTATTCATTATATGCTTTTTCATCTGTTGATGGTATGTGTTTATAGAGGATATCTTTACTTTCTAAGATATCTTTTATTATGTAGTCTTTTAATATTGGATTTCTTATTAATAATGGGCCTAGATTGTAAGTTGCAAATAAATTTTTATAATGTATTCCTTCATAGTGAGATTTATAATTATCTGCATGTCCGTTTAATACTTCAAATAAGTGATTATTTTTTGTGTTTAATACACATTGTCTGTTTTGAAAACCTATTATTGGTTCTTTAAATAATTTGCATTCCATTATTTCTTCTCCAATAATTCTACTGTCTAGTTCTTTTGTATGAAAATCAAATATTGATAATGTTTCTATTTTTTCATTATTAACTTTTTCTATATAACTTCCTAGTAATTCGTAACTATTACCAGTGAATATAAAGTATTTGTTATTTTCTATTGCATTTTTTATTTTATCTTTGTATTTTAATATATCATTTATTACTATTTGTTGATTAGTTTCACTACCGCATCCCATATAATAAATGTCATATTTATTAAAATCTATTTTATCATTTACTGATAATTTAATAATTTCAGTGTACATATCTTGATCGTGGAATGCTTTTTCTAGTGCCATAATGTTTCCACTTTCTCCATAAAGATTCATTAAATCATAGTATAAATGTGCAATACGTATTTTATTCATGATTATCCTCCATTATTTTTTTCTTTATAATTGCTGTCATATCAAAGCATACCATAGTATATATTGTTCCTGTACTTTCATTTTTTATTTTATCTATTAAATTATCTAAATTATCAATTAATATTATTTTATCTTTATCTATGTTAGTATAGGATAGACGTGTTAGTACATCGTATCTAAATCTTCCTATAATAAATATTTTATCTATGTATTTGTCATCAAGTAAATCAAATTTAACGTCATATAACCAACTTAAATCATTAAATTTATATCTTCTTGATACATTGTCAAATCCTAATATTACAGTTTTTTTAGTATGTTGTTCACGTATATAATGTAGTGCTTCGTAATAACTTAAATTATTTTCATTTTTACTTTCTATCATATTTACTAATCTATTATCAATATGTAATTCTTTCATTCTTTTAGAAGGCATTGGTTCATCATTTAAGTATTTTTTTATTTTATTATCACTTAATCCTAATGTTTTACATAGTGTATATGCTGCTAGAGTATAATATACTGCAAAGAATACATCTTTATTAATATGATATATAGAATCATTTATTGTAAAGAATTGTTTTTTTAAATCTACATCACTTGCTTCAAAATTTACTTTTTCTCTACCAAATTCGCATTTAGGACATTTATATTTTCCTATGTGACCTGTATGGTAGAAATCATATACTAATTTAGTGTGACATAGTGGACAGTATGCACTATCTATTGAATCATTTATAGGATCAGTCGTATCATATTTTGTTTTGTTAACTCCATATGTTGTTAATAGACCATGATGAATATATTTCAATCTATTTAAGAATGGATCATCAGCATTTATGATTACATGTGTATTATCTCCGATGCTGTTTATTATCTTATTTAATATTAATTCTGGGTGTCCATTTCTTGCTGGTTGATCTCTTGTTATATTTGTTATTAACAAGTGAGTTAAAGTGTTTTTTTCAAATATTTTAGATATAAATGATTCATCTAATTCCATTAATAATATGTCTCCGTTTAGTTTTTTAGTTATTGGATTAGTATTATTTAATATTAATGTAGTTGCTGCGTTTATTAAATTAGAACCACTTTTATTCCATACTACTTTATATCCATTTTTTTCTAAGATATATGCTACTTGTGAAGTAGTAGAACCCTTACCACTACTACCTGTTATGCCTATTACGTATTTAGGATATTTTATTTTTTTTAATATAGTTTTATCATATTTATTTACTATACTACCTGGAAATACACTTCCATCTCTTTTAAATAAATGGCATATTTTAGTAGTTAATTTGTTAATTAATATTAATATTGTTGTTTTCATAATAATCATTCCTTTTAAAATATTATAACATTTATTATATAGTATTAGTTATAAAAAATATGTAAAAATATATATAGTGTAAAATAATAGTTTATATTTTATATATAGTATGATATATATTATATAGTAGGTGTGATATGAAAAATAATAAAAAGAAATATATTATAGTAATAAGTACTATAGTGTGGTTTATTATATTTAGTGGTGTTTGTTTATATTTTTTATTTAATAAATATAATAATATTAAAAATATATATTTAGATAATGATAATAATATAATTATAGAATTAAGTAGTGATTATGAAACTTATTGTTATGTAGGTAATGATTTAAATAATGTAAAATGGGTTAGTATGAAGGATAATAAATGTATTATTGAGTATAGTGATTCTAAGTATATTTATTTAAGAAATAAGTTTAATAATGTAAAGAGATATGATAATAAAGATTTAAGTAAAGTATTAAGTATTAGTGTTAATAAAGATAAAATTTATTTAGCAATTGGTGGTATAAAGAAAATAAATGTTAGTTATGAAGTATTGGGGAAAGTAGATAGTAATATATTATATAAATCATTAGATGATAGTGTAGCAAGTGTTAGTAGTGATGGGGTTGTTACTGGTATTAAGAGTGGTAATACTAAAATAATGGTTAGTGTAGATAGTATTAGTGAATATATTGATGTATTAGTAACTGATAAGATAAGTACTTATGGAGAATATTATGATTATAATAGAAGTTATTTATCTTGTGGAATGTATTCAAAGAGTGATAATGATTTGTTAGATGAAATATTATTAAGTCGTGTTAATGAGGCTGGGTATAAAACTAGGGCTGGAGTATTAGCTGCAGTTAGATTTTTAACTTTAGAGTTTCCTTATAGAATTTCTTATTTTAGTGAAAATGGTAGATTACATCCTTATGGAGTTGGTTCAGTAGTAGATGGAGAGGGTAGATATTATCATAAAGGGTTATATTTAAGTAATTCTAGATATCAAAGTATAGAGAGTTCTATGTATGGGCCTGCTACTTGGGGATGTGAAATATATTCTTTTCCTAGTGAAGGAATTAGAAAAAATGGTTTTGATTGTAGTGGTTTTATTAGTTGGATAGTTTATAATGGTGGATTTGAATGTGAAGATTTAGGAGCTGGAGTTAGTACAATACCTGATATGACAGATTTGGGTAAAAAAATAAAATTAACAGATGCAGTAAATAATAATAGTATTAGGGCTGGAGATTTAATAAGTGGTCATGGTATTGATGGAGGCCATATTGCTATTGTTGCTGGTATTAAAGATAATAAATATTATATTGCTGAAAGCTTATGGTATGCTAAACCTTATAATGGTGCTTTAATTAAGGAATATACTAAAGAAGCGTTAGTAAGTAATTTTTATTGGCATGTTGATATGAATGATTATTATAAAGAAGATGGTAATTATACTGAGTATTGGAGTTATTGATAACTCTTTTTTTATTACATTTTTGGTTGAGAATAAAAAAAATATATAGTATAATTAGGTTATTGTAGGAGTGATGCAATTTGAGAAGAATACTTAGTAGCATTGATATTGGTACTAATTCTATAAAGTTTGTTGTTGCTGAAATGGTAGGTAATAAAGTTAATATATTATGTGCTATAAGTGAAGCAAGTAGAGGAATTAAGAATGGTCTTGTTGATAATCAAGAAGATGTTGTTTATTCAATAAGAAAAGTATTAAAGAAATCTGAAGATTTATTAGGTTTAAAAATAAGAAAAGTAGTAGCATCAGTTCCTTCATATAAATTAAAATTTACTCCTAGTGAAGGAGTAAATACAATTACTAGTGAAGATCATATAGTAACTAAGAGTGATATATCTAGAATATTACAGACTAATGTATATAATAAAATTGATGAAAAGTATGAACTTATTAATGTAATTCCAATAGATTATATGTTAGATGATAAACAAGTTAAAAATCCTATTGGTATGGTAGGAAATAAATTAAAATTACATAGTTTGGTTATTAGTGCACCAAAGAAGAATACATATGATTTTATACGTGCTATAGAAAAATGTGGTGTAGAAGTAATTGATATAATGTTAGGTAGTTTAGGTGATTATGCTTTATTTGATAATGAATTTATTTCTAATAATAATGGAGTAATAATAAATTTGGGAGCAGGTAAAACAACTATGTCTGCATTTTATAAAGGAATATTAATAAACGAATTTGTTTTACCTTTAGGTGGAGTTAGTATAGATAATGATATTTCATTTATGTATAAGACTAAGATGAAAGATAGTAAAAAACTTAAAGAAAGATGTGCTTTAGCTTCAAGCAAACTTGCTAATCCAAAAGATGTTAAAACGGTTATTAATAAATTAGGAGAAAAAGTAGAAATTAATCAATATGAATTGAGTGAAGTAGTTAGTGCTAGACTTAGTGAAATATTAAAAAAAGTTAAAAAAGAAATAAATTACTTAACAAAGAAAGAAATAAGTTATATAATAATTACAGGAGGCTTGACAGAAATCAAAGATTTTAATATACTTGCAAGTAGTATATTTGGTAAAAATGTTACATTTGGTAATGTCAATATAATAGGAGTAAGAGATAATAAGTATTCTACTTCTGTAGGAATGATAAAGAATTTTAATAATAAGTTAAATTTAAAAGATAGAGATTTTTCTATATTTGATGATGAAGAGATAGAAACATTAACTACCAGTGAAAAAAGAATTAATGTTGCTAGTGATTCAATTTTAGGAAAAGTTTTTGGATATTTTTTTGATAGTTAGGGAGAGTGAATATAATGTTCGATTTACAAATGGATCAAATTGCAAAAATTAAAGTTATAGGTGTTGGGGGCGGAGGATGTAATGCCGTAAACCGAATGATTGAATGTGGAGTTAAAGGAGTAGAATTCATTGTTGCTAACACTGATTTACAAGTTTTAAATAGTAGTAAGGCTGAAAATAAACTACAAATAGGACAAGAAGTTACTAATGGACTAGGTGCTGGTGCTAATCCTGAAGTAGGAAGAGAAGCTGCTGTAGAAAGTAAAAATGATATTGTTGAAGCATTAAAGGGTGCTGATATGGTATTTGTTACTTGTGGAATGGGTGGTGGAACTGGAACTGGTGCTGCACCTGTAATAGCAGAGATTGCTCAAAATTTAGGAGCACTAACAGTTGGTATAGTTACTAAACCATTTAGATTTGAAGGAAAAAGAAGAATGGAACAAGCAGTATTAGGTATTGATGAATTAAAAAAACATGTTGATACTTTAATTGTTATTCCAAATGATAAGTTAAGAGATATAATTGATAAATCAACTCCGATGTTAGAAGCATTTAAAGAAGTTGATAATGTATTACATAGAGGTGTACAATCAATAAGTGATTTAATTGCTGTTTCAGGATTGGTAAACTTAGACTTTGCTGATGTAAAAGCAGTTATGGAAAAACGTGGAAATGCGTTAATAGGAATTGGATTAGGTGTAGGAGAAAATAGAGCAATAGAGGCTGCTAAACAAGCAGTATCTAGTCCGCTTTTGGAAACTAGTATTAGTGGAGCAACTGATGCAATAATAAATGTTACTGGTGGTAATTCACTAACATTATTTGAAGCAGAAGATGCTGCTGAGATAGTTAGACAAAGTGCTAATACTGATATAAATATTATCTTTGGTGCTGTAATTAATGAAAATTTAAATGATGAAGTAATAGTTACAGTTATAGCGACTGGATTTGAAGATGACGATATGAGTTATTCTAATACAAGTAATGATAGTTATAATACTTCTCGTGAACAAATGCCTTCAAGAAGTTCAAAAACTGTAGAAGATGATAGTGATTTTGATATTCCATCATTTTTAAGAGATAGAGACGATTTTTAGTAAATTAAAAAAGTTTAGATTTGATTCTAAACTTTTTGTATTTTTTCAGCTTTTTTTAATAATAATCTTTTTTCTTCTAAATAATCTATTGTAGAACTTTCTATAATATCTTTTACATCTTTAAGTGTTAAATCATGAAATAAATATTTAGGTGATTCACTTATATCACTTATCAACTCTAAACTATTATCATAATTTGATCTAATTGATTCTTTATAATATAGTTCATAAAATAAAGAAAGAATAGAATTAAGTGTATATTTAATATCAATGCAACTGTAGTCTTTTGCATCCATAGAATCTATATCACATACATATACTTTACCATTACTTATTCCAACATTGTTTAAATGAATATCCCAATATAACATTTTTTTTGATAATGCAAATCTATAAAAAGATATAAATTCTTTCATTATTTCTTTTATTTCATATAGATCTAAATTATTCATATATTTTTTTAATGTTATAAAATCTTCTAAATAATAATTTGTAATTCCAATAAAATTATTATTATCGTATAATAAATCAACTATATTTATTGCACTTGGAAAGATTATTTTATATATTTCTTTTATATTACTTTCTTTAGATTTTCTTAAAAATCTTTCTATTACTTTGTAAATATATTTTCTATTAACGTATAAATCACTTTCCATGTTGTGTAGTTTTTCTTTTTTTATAGTTTCTAATTTGTCATAATGTTCTTTAATATAAGATTCACTGATTTTTATTATAGACATATATTATTCCTCGCTTTTGCGTTTGATATTATAAAATAAAATATAAGTATTGTAAATAATAAATTGTTAATGTATAATGTAGTTAAAGTAGATAAGTACTTGAAAATAAAAAAACAATTTTATAAAAGTACAGAATTATATAGCCTAATACTCTCTTAAACAAAAGTTTTGTCAGAGGGTAATAATTATATGATTTTTTGTATTTTTGTAAGTATTTAATTTGACAAATTATTCATAAGTTGTAATTTATAATAAAAACAATAAAGTTGTTTGTTCAAATTGAATAAAAAAATTGATAAACTAGTTATGATGGAAAGTAGTGATGTTACATATGAGTAGAAAAAATAAGATAATAATAAGTATTGTAGGAATAAGTATAATAAGTTTAGCACTTATTGGTTTAACATATGGATACTATTTAACAAGAATACAAGGAAACACTAATAATAAATCAATAAGTATATCAACTGCTAATCTAGAACTAACATATAGTGATAATAGTGACGTAATAACTGGAACAAATATAGTACCAGGTACAACATTAGGAACTAAAACATTTACTGTAACAAATAGTGGAGATAATAATGTAGATAGTTATAGTGTAGGATTAGTAAATGTAATAAATACATTTACAAGATTAGATGATATAAAATATACAGTAACATGCTCTAGTAGTGTAACTGGTAAAACATGTAACGGTGTAAGTGAAACAACATTTCCAAATGAAAATTCATATATATTAGAGAATCAAATAAATAAAAATGAAGTACAGACATATGTAATAGAAGTAGAATATAAAGAAATGAATGTAGACCAAAGTGATGATATGGGTAAAACATTAGAAGCAAAGATAGATATATTTGATACAAAGGCACTTACTATACAAGGAACAGTAACAAATTCTAGTGAGAATGATTATGTAGTAATCAATAGTAAAGAACAAACAAGTGAGATAGTAGATGGAAAATATAAGTTTATTGGAATAGAACCAGATACACATAAAATAACAATAAAAAATAGAAAGACTACAACAACAAAACAAACAACACTAAATGTATCAAAAGGAGAACCAGCAGCATCCGGTTCAAATATAACATACAATGATGAAAAAAATATAGCAGATGCTAATATAACAATAACAGGTAGTACTGTAACAATAGATGTAACAAAAATAAGTGATAGTAAAATTTTATTGAAAGATGCAATAATAAACAATGCAAAACAAGAAAAAAATGGAACAACATTTAGAATGATACCATTAACAACACCTGCACAACAAACATCTTCGAAATATTATACTGATCGAGTAGATGAAGCAACAACAGAAACATCAATTAGTATAACAACAACATATCAAAGATATTACTGGACATATGGAACAGGTTATACAATAGATGAAAGTACTGGCAAATTTACCTTAACGGGAGTAGCAACATGTAAATATAATGATGGTACATGTAATACAACATTAGTAGGAAAATATTTGGTATCAGATTATGCAAATTCGAATTCATCAAGCACAGATACTATAAAAACAACAACGAATTTATCAAATATATATAAAGTGACAACAGCACCAGCAAGTAGTACAAGTTCAATAACAATGAAAACAAAAAAATTATCAGCAAAATCATATTCAGCAGAATCAACATTATCAATAGCAGAAGATGATTATGGAACAAGTTATTATTATAGAGGTGGAGTTGTAGATAATTATATAGAATTCAATAATATGTGTTGGAGAGTTGTAAGAATTGAAGGTGACGGCTCAATAAAAATAATCTTAGCCAAAGAAGGATTGTGTAGTACAATAACATCATCAGATACCAAATCAGCTTTAATAAATAATGCCGCTACAGTTGTATACGGTTATAAAACAGTTAATAGCAAGAAATATGCTGATTATAAAAATTATAGTGGAGGATTATACTCAACATTAAAAACATGGTATATATCAAGCGGACTAGAAAATAAAAAATCACTATTAAAAAATGAAAAATGGTGTTTAGGCGGAAAAACTGACTATATATTTGATGAAAATGGAAAATCTACAGGATACCCGGATCTAAACCAAACAGTATATTACATGGCCGCCAAGAGATTGAATGGTAAAGGCGAAGAAAAAAAATCATCATATAAATGTTCAGATAAAGAAGATAGTGTAGATGATTATATAGGAACAATAACAGCAGATGAAATGGTTTATGCAGGTGGTGCAATGGATTTCAACAATATGAATTATTATTTGTATGATAATGCACAAACAAAATATTGGTCTTTATCAAGAGCAACTTATAGTGGGGAGTTTGGTGTTGATGGAGTTTATTATATTTTTTCGCAAGGTAATTTTAATTTAAATATCTATGATTCTAATTATAACAATAATAATATAGGTATTCGTCCTATGATAGTGCTTTTATCAAATACTAAATTATTAAGTGGCAATGGTACTATTTCAAATCCATACAAAATTATAGAAAGTTAGAAACATTATTTGACAATATATTTAAAATTAGTAAATTATAATAAACTAGGTGATACTATGACGGTATATGTAGACCTAGTTTTTTTTATTAATTTTATTATGGATTTTTATATATTGAGTGGGGTTAAATTTATACTTAAGAAAAAAACTAAGTTTGTACGTATAATACTTGGATCACTTATTGGTAGTTTGAGTTTGTTAATTTTATTCTTTGATATATCTATGTTAGTATTAAATTTATTTAAAATTATAATTAGTATTTTGATGATTTATGTTACGTTTGGGAAGAAAAAAATATTATATAATCTTTTTTATTTGTATGTAGTTAGTATTATTGTTGGTGGGTCTTTGTATTTAATTAATGATACGTTTGGGTATGGTGTAAATGGTTTTTTATTTATTAATAATGGGTATAGTATTAATCTTGTTGTTCTTTTAGTAGTTAGTCCTGTTGTTATAAGTTTCTATGTTTTGGAGTTTATTAAATATAGGAAGATGATAAATACTATTTATAGTGTTGTTATTAAGTTTAGAAATTATGAAGTTTGTTTGGATGGTTTTTTAGATACTGGTAATAAATTAGTTGATCCATATTTTAGGCGGCCGATTGTGTTAGTAAATAGAAAGTGTTTAAGAATTAGAGATAGTAATTATATTTATGTTCCGTTTAATTCTTTAAATAATAATGGATTATTAAAATGTATTATGTGTGAATATATATTAGTAAATAATAAAAAATATAGAAATATATTGATTGGTGTAAGTGATAATTTAAATATTGATTGTATACTTAATGAAAGGTTGATTAGTTATGAAGAAAATTATTGAGTTTATTATTAAGTTGTTTAAGAAAGATAATATATGTTTATTTTTGGGGAGTACTGATATTTTACCTCCTCCTTTAAGTAATGAAGATGAAATAAAGTATTTAACTTTGGCTAAAGAAGGAGATATTAGTGCACGTAATAAGTTAATAGAACATAATATACGTTTAGTAGTTTTTTTGGCTAAGAAATATGATAATACGGGTGAGAATTTAGAAGATTTGGTTAGTATTGGGTCAATTGGATTAATTAAGGGTATTAATACATATAAGATGGATAAGAATATTAAACTTGCTACTTATTGTTCTAGATGTATTGCTAATGAGATACTTATGTCTTTAAGAAAGAATAAAAAGAGAAAGACAGAGATTAGTTTTGAAGATGCGTTAAATTATGATGCTGAAGGTAATGAATTGCATTTAGAAGATATATTAGGTACTGATGAAGATATAGTTTATAAAGAATTTGAAAATAAAGTAGATAAAAGAGCTTTAGAATTAGAGTTAAATTCTTTAAATAATAGAGAAAGATTAATTATGAAACTGAGGTATGGATTAAATAATACTGAAGAGTATACTCAGAAAGAAGTAGCAAGTATGTTAGGTATAAGTCAGTCTTATATATCTAGAATAGAGAAGAAAGTTATTAAGAAGTTAAAGAATACTATGAAGGTTGCGTAAAATATTTGTAAATGTTGTTGAATATGATTATTTAACATGTTAATATTAAATTGGTGGTAGTAATGAAGAATTTTAAAGTATATAAATTATTTTTTGTTTGTTCTTTATTACACTTGAACTAGATACTTTTTTAGTACCTAGTTTTTATTTTGTAGTTAGGAGTATTTATGGAAAAGAAAGAATTAGAAGAAATGAAAAAAGTAGTAGAGGAAGTAATAAAGAATAATCCTCAAATTTTAGAGAGTGAAACTAAGAAATACATTGATAAACTTAGAATGGAAAAATTAAGATTAATGGTTTTTGAAAGTGCTAAAGAGTTTGGTAATAAAGTTAATGAACATTTAGTTAAATTATATGGTATGAATCCTAATGAATATTCATTTATATTACCTATTAAAGAAAGTTGGTTTAGCGATGGTAATTTAAAGGTTGAAGTACTTAATACTGCTAGAGGAAAGTGTATTTATACTTTAACTGATGTTGGTAATTATTCTATTAGTTATACTATGCATCAGATGACTAATCATGCTAGTCCTAATGATTTATTTATACAGTTAAAAAATGGTATAGGTGCCTGTAATGGACATGCTAAAGAAATAAATGTTATTATGCCTCTTTTATATAATAGTAGACAACATAGAAGAAATACTAGAGAACCTTTAGCATGTGGGGAAGCTTTACATGAACTTGAGGATAATAAAAAATTACAAAGAATTATAACTTTTGATGCTCATGATCAGGGAGTAGAACATTCATTACATCATACTGAATTTGATAATTTTTTACCTTCTAATGTAATACTTGATGACTTACTTAATGACGTAGATATAGATGATTTATTAGTTATTACTACAGTTGCTCCTGATAATGGTGCTAATGGTAGACGTAATATTTATTTAAATTCTTTAAATGCTTGGTGTGTTAGTATGGAAGCTGGTAGTTTTTATAAACAAAGAGATTATAATAAAGTAGTTAATGGTAAAAATCCTATTATAAGTCATGATTATTGTGGAAATAATGATTTAAAGGGTAAGACTGCTATTGTTACTGATGATATGATTGCTAGTGGTAGTAGTATGTTTGATGTAATGAAAGAATTAAAGAAACGTGGAATAAATAAAATATATATAATTGCTACTTTTGCGTTATTTACTGAAGGTATAGATAAATTTAGAGAATATTATAAAAATGGAATGTTTGATGGAATATATACTACTAATTTATCTTATATACCTGAGGAATATAAGAAAGAAGAATGGTTGAAAGTTTGTGATTGTTCAGAGATGGTAGCAAATATTATTTATAATACTCATAATGATTTATCTATAGAAAAATTATTAAGAGATAAATCAGAACCACAAAGATTATTACAAAAGAAATATGATCTAAAATATGGTGATAAAAGATAAATTTAAAAGTTTGTCTTTTTTTAATTTAGATATTTATTAAAAAGTATTTAAATATTTTATTTTTTTTGTTATAATTAGATTTGAAAAGTAGGTGAATTATGAAAAAATTTCTACTTATAATAGTTATATTATTGTTTAGTACTGGGTGTGCTAATATAAATAAAGAAGATTATAAAGATATAATAGATAATAGAATTAAAGATAATAGTAAAAATAAAATATATAATACTTATCATAATGGATATAAATATTATTTACCTAAATATATGAATATTAAAGATAGTAAAGATTATAATGAAAAGATAAATAGTGATGATTATACTTATTATTTATATGTAGATGTTATTAGTTTTTATGAAAATAAAAATAATACATATAATACTGAAGGTAATTATATTAATTATAAATTTAATTATAATAAGAATAATGGGTATTTAGTAGTTGATAAGATTAATGATAAATACTTAGTTGCAATTATGTATAATTATGCTAAAATAGAAGTGAAAGTAGAAGAAAATGATTTAAATAATGCTATTAATAATTCAATTATTATTTTATCTACTATTAAGTATGATAAAGATATAATAGATAATTTAATTGGAGATAATAAAATTAATAGTAATGAAGAAAATTTAAATATTTTTGATAAGGTAACAAATAAGAGTGATTTCTTAGATATAGTTGAGGAATATGATAATTATGATGGAAAAGAAAATGATATTCCTGATTATGATGTTGTTAATTAGAGAGGAAGATTTTAGTGGGTTTATTAGATAAGGTTAAGGGAATACTTTTTGATGAAGAAGAAGTAGAAATACCTGAAATAAAAAAAGAAACACATAAAGAAGTTAAAAAAGTTAATGTGGTAGAAGAAAATCCTATTAAAGAAATTAAGATACCTAAAGATGATTTTAGTGATAAAGATAATTATAAGAGTGAATCAACTTTTACATTTCCAATAGATTTTGATGATGAAGAAGATGAAGAACCAGTAAATATTGTACGTGAAAAACCAAAACCTAGAGCGGAAGTTGTGCGTGAAACTAGAAAAACTGAAACTAGAGATTATAGTGATTTCTTAAGTAAGAAAGAAGAAAAGAAGAAGTTTAAACCAACTCCTATAATATCTCCAGTATATGGTGTTTTAGATCAAAATTATAAAAAAGAAGATGTTATAGTAAAAAAAGATATATTAAGAAAACCTAATGAACTTACTATTGAAGAGGTAAGAAAGAGGGCTTTTGGTTCATTAGAGGATGAGTTAGAGCAAAATTTAACTAGTGAGTCTGATAATGTTGTTAAAATAAAAGAAAAATTAGAAGCAAAAAGAGAAACTGTTATAGAACCTAAAAAAGATGTAGTAGTAGAAAAACCTGTAGATAAAAAGAAAACTATAGGTGAGTTAATAGAAGAAGATTCAATTAAGTTAGATATACCTGAAGAAGTAAGTATAATAAATGATAATGATGAATATAATAATAACGTTGATGAAATAGTAGAACCTAAAAATTCTATTGATGATTTATTAGAACGTGAAGAAGATAGTGTAAAAAAAGAAGAAATTGTAAAAGAAAATGATGAAGATGAAATTGATGACGATGAAGCTGATTTATTTAGTTTGATTGATTCAATGTATGAAGAAAAAGGAGAGTAAGTATGACAGGAATGGAAATATTACCTATAATTTTATATGTTTTGGGTATAATACTTTTAGTAGTATTAATAGTTTTAGGAATTAAAATGATTTTATTTATTGATAAGGCTGATAAATTAGTTGCAGATGTTCAAGATAAAGTAAGTTCATTTGATTCAATATTTAGAGTAATGGATTTTGCAAGTGAAAAGTTAACTGTTGGTATTACAAGTGTTATAGATTCATTTGCAAAATTAATAAAAAAATTATTTAAGAAGAGAAAGGAAGAAGAGGAATATTATGAGTAAAAATTTAGGAAAAGTTATTGCAGGAGTTGGAATTGGAGTAGGTTTAGGATTGCTATTTGCACCAGAAAAAGGAGAAGTAACTAGAAAGAAATTAAAAAATAAGTTAGATGAAATGTTAGAAAGCATTAAAAATATTGATGCTAAGGATGTTAAAAAATCTATTGAAAAACAAATTAAAGAAATAAAAAAAGAATTAGAAGATTTAGATAAAGAAAAAGCATTAAAAATTGCTAAAGAAAAAGGAAAAGCAATTGTTAAAAAAAGTGAAGAACTTTATAAATTAGCAGTAGCAAAAGGAACTCCAATAATGGAAAAAGCTGCTGATGAGGTTAGAACAACTGCAGTAGAAGTATTGAAATCTATTACTGAAAAATTAGAAAACAAAGAAAAATAATCATTAATTTGATTATTTTTTTATGTTTTTTCAAAATGTGACAAATTTTTTAATATTTTAGTGTATTATAGTGTCTCGAACATTTAAGTTGATGGCTACCTTCTATTTTTAAATAGTTAGGAGGTACTTAGTTTGAAAGTAAATACTTTCATCATAAGGTTTTTAGACCGTTTGATTATCATAATGTTAATCATCTTTCTATATATCCTCTTACGAAGATTTTAGGGAGTTTTGGTTTAAAAAATGTGCTAATTAGATAATTAGCACATATCTCAAAAAAACAGGTAGCCATCAATTAGATGTTCTACTAAATTAAGTATAAACCAAAATTTTAATATTGTAAATAATAAAATGATTTGATAAAATATAAATAGAGTAGAAAGTACTCTTATGAGTATGAGTTTGAATTTTATGTTGTGATAAGTAAATAGTATATAATTTATTTTTTCTGATTTTAAATTTATTAATAGAAGTAGTTATATAATTTTTTTTGTGTGTTATGACATTTTTTGACATTAATAATCATTAGATGTTATATATAATTAAATTATAAAGATATTAAAATATGAAAAGAGGTACAAATATGAAAAGAAAAAAAATGATAGTTGTTAGTGCAGTAGGAATAACAATAGTACTTTTAACATTGTTAGGATTAACATATGCATACTTTTTAACAAGAATACAAGGGAATACTAATGAAAAATCAATAAGTGTAACAACTGCTAATCTAGAGTTAACTTATGCAGATGGTAATGGTACTATAACAAGTAATAATATTATGCCAGGTACTACATTAACTGACAAAGAATTTACAGTAACAAATAATGGTAATGCAACTGTAAATAACTATGCTGTATATTTAGAAGAATTAGTAAATGAATTAACAAGGCCTGATGATATGGTTTATACATTAACTTGTACAAGTAGTAAAGAAAATAAAACATGTAAGGGAGTTAATGAAACAACATTTCCAAAATTAGCAGGAATAATTGTAACTAATTCAATAGATGTAGGAGAAACACAAACATATAAATTAACAGTAACATATAAAGAAATGAATGTAGACCAAAGTGATGATATGAATAAGAAAGTATCAGCACGAGTACAAATCTATAATTTACAAGATATTGTAGATGTAACAGGAACAGTAACAAATGTAAGTGAGGGAGATTATGTTGAATTACATAGCAACCCGAGAAAAAGTATGATAACAACAGATAATAAATATTTGATAGCAGCAGTAGAACCAGGGACTCATACAATATATGTAAAAGATAAACAGGGAACTGTAAAAGAAAGTAAAGAAATAACAATCAAAAAAGGAAATACAGCTAGTATAGATGCAAATGTTATTACTATTACTTCTAATATAAAAAATATAAAAATTGATTTAGATGTTTCTAATAACGTTATTGAAATTGGTGGAATAACGTATTATGATGATGAATCTTTTTTAGCACCTTATTCTTTAGGTACTATTGTTGATATGTTCAGTGTAGCACAAACTTACAGAAATAATATGGCTAATTTAACGTTTGCTTCAGCAAAGACTGCCTTTGATACTACTACTACAAATGAGTTAGATTGTTCTAGTTTTCTTAGTTTAGTATTAGGGGGTATAACTTATAATGATTCAAGATATAATTCAAATAATACTAATATAAAATCCTTTGATTATGGTATTACTTTACCAACAAATAAATACAGAGAAGGAAGATATTTGGCTAATGATTTAGCACACTATGCTGATGAAAATGGTTATTCTTATAAATTAAATAACGATGTAAGTAATGTAAAACCTGGTGATATTATATTCTTTTCTACATTTGAATCAAATTATTATAAAGGTATTACTCATGCATCATTTGTGGTTGATAGATTGCCTGGAGATAGATTATTAGTTTACCATGCTAATAATACAACTAATAATTTGGTTGGCTTTCAAGTTATTAATTTATTTTCTGATATTACTGACGCTGGTTCTAATAATGGATATTCAAATGGAGCGGTTATGGCTGCAAGATTTCCAATTATTTCTAATAATAACGTAGCAAAAACAAATCTTATAACTAATGGTGAAGAACAAGTATTAAATTATAATGGAGCAACAACGACAAAGATTAAAGAATATAATTTAAGTTCTAATTTAGAACCTAATACACCATATACATTATATTTAAATGGAAAATTTGGAACTGAAGAATATCCTGATATTTATCCTGCTATATTTGCTAACAATTTTGGAAATAACAACTATTTAACTCAAGTAAAATATACATGGGTTGATGATGATAAATATGTAATGCATTTTATTACAAATGATTCAATAACAGTTTCTAAAATTGCAGTTTATATGTTGTCTAAAACTAATGTTGCCAATTCTAATAGAAATGGATCGGTATATGGTGCAAAATTATATAAAGGATTTATCTCAAAAAGTGAATTAATTAGTGAATGATAGGTTATAGTGATAAACTTTAAATATAATGTTAGAAAGTAGATGTAAATATGAATAAAAAGCAAAAAATTATTGTAAGCGTAGTAGGAATAGCAATAGTATTATTAGCATTATTAGGATTAACATACGCATATTTCCTAACAAGAATACAAGGTAATACTAATACAAAATCAATAAGTGTAACAACAGCAGATTTAAAATTAGAATATAGCGATAATAAAGATGTAATAACTGGAACAAATATAGTGCCGGGTACAACTTTACCTACAAAAACATTTACAGTAACAAATAGTGGTAGCAGTGATATAGATAGTTATAGTGTAGGATTAGTAAATGTAATAAATACATTTACAAGATTAGATGATGTTAAGTATACAGTAACATGCTCTAGTAGTGTAACTGGTAAAACATGTAATGGAGTAAGTGAAAGTACATTTCCAAATGAAAACTCATATATAATAGAAAATCAAATAAATAAAGATGAAGTACAAACATATGTAATAAAAGTAGAATATAGAGAAATGAATGTAGACCAAAGTATTGATATGGGTAAAACATTAGAGGCGAAGATAGATATATTTGATACTAAATCATTAACAATAAAAGGAACAGTAACTAATTCTAGTGAAAATGATTATGTAGTAATACATAGTAAAGAACAAACAAGTGAGATAGTAGATGGAAAATATAAGTTTATTGGAATAGAACCAGATACACACAAAGTGACAATAAAAAATAGAAAGACTACAACAACAAAACAAACAACACTAAATGTATCAAAAGGAGAACCATCAGCATCAGGATCAAATATAACATACAACGATGAAAAGAATATAGCAGATGCTGATATAACAATAACGGGTAGTACTGTAACAATAAATGTAATAAAAATAAGTGATAGTAAAATTTTATTGAAAGATGTAATAATAAACAATGCTAAAAAAGGTGGAGAAGGAAGAACGATATATAGTGAAACACCATTAACTAAACCAGCAAAAGAAATAAATGGAGAAAATGAAAGAACATTAAGTTTAGCAATTGATGACTATGGTAATTCTTATTACTTTAGAGGAAATGTAACTGATAATTATGTTAATTTTGCAGGAATGTGTTGGAAAGTGGTTCGTATTGTTGGCGATGGAAGTATTAAATTAATATTAGAAGATCAAGATAGTACTTGTGAAACGGCTGATGGAAATTGGGATATACCAACTACAACTGGTGGGTCTATAAAGACTGGATATTTTGGATATACACAATATGCAGCAAATACATTAACTGCATCTGATGGTAAAAAAAACCGAGGTATAAGATATTTAATGAATTATTTAAACGGACAAACAAATAATGATAAATCAATGGTAACTGCATTTAAAAATTTTCAAATTGGATTATTAACGAGTTATTTATCTTATTTAAAGGTTGGAGACTGGTGTTTAAATAATAAAGCGTATTTAATCTCTAGTAGTTCAAAAGAATTAACTAGTGTTGAAATATTAGATGAACAAATTGCGAATGAAGGGTTTTATTATGAT
Source organism: uncultured Bacilli bacterium (assembly GCA_934086185.1). Taxonomy (GTDB): domain Bacteria; phylum Bacillota_I; class Bacilli_A; order RF39; family UBA660; genus UMGS1124. The sequence goes on along the minus strand of CAKOHW010000002.1, from coordinate 64,610 downwards.
TCTAGTACTCGTTTGAGAAAAGGAACAGCAGAAGAACCAACACTAAAATGTAAGGGTACAAATATGAAAAAGTTTGCAGACAATACAAATATGTATGTTGGGACTTTAACAGCAGATGAAATTTCTTTTGCAGGTGGAGATAATGGTGATACTGAAAATCTTGCTTATTATTTAATAAATAATTATCAAAAATCAAGTCACTTAGAGTTTTGGACTTTAGCACCTAGCGATTTTGATAGCAATCGTAGTGATGCCTTACCTACTATGTATCAAAGCGGTGGTGATTATGTTTATCTGCTTGATAGTTCTGGATTATTTAGTGGAGGAAGAGTTAATGATGACTACTCATTTAGACCGGTAATTAATTTTAAGTCAAATACACAAATTTCAAGCGGAAATGGAACAAAGGCAAATCCGTATAAAATTTTAGAGAATTAATAAATTTGAGAAATTGGTTAAAAGCTAATTTCTTTTTTTTTAGTAGTATGTTAAAATTATTACAGTTAAGGATGTGTAGTTATGTTTGAAAAGTTTGTACCTGATATGTATATGAAGAGTATTTATACAATTGATTATAAAGCATTAAAGAAACGTAAAATAAAATGTTTGATTTTTGATTTAAATAATACTATTGCGCCTTTAACGTTAAAAAAACCTAATAAGAAGTTAATAGATTTATTTGAAGAATTAAAAGATTTAAAATTTAAAATATATATAGTTAGTAATAGTACTAGGAGTAGGGTTACTCCATTTAAAGAAATATTATGTGTTGATTCTTCTTATTTATCTTTTAAACCTAGTTTACGTAAGTTTAAAAAAATATATAATATAAATGAATATAAAGATAATCAAGTTGCTGTAATAGGTGATGAATTGATAAGTGATGTATGGGCTGCTAATAGAATGAATTTTGTTAGTATATTAGTTAATCCTATTGGTACTAAGGAATATGTTTCTACTAAGATAGGTAGAGTATTTGAAAATTATATAATTAATAAATTAACTGATAAAAAATTATTTAGAAAGGGTAAATACTATGAATAGAGTATGTTTTGGTTGTGGAGTTAAATTACAATGTAATGATGAATTAAGTCCTGGTTTTATACCTAGTAATAAAATAGATAGTGCTAATTATTGTAAACGTTGTTTTAGATTGACTCATTATGGTAGTTTGAGTGATAAAGAAACTGAGAAAAGTACTAAGAATATAATAGATAATGTTAATAAAGATAGTATATTTAAGATATATATAGTTGATTTATTAAATATAAATGATGATACTATGGAGATATTTAAAAGTATAAAGGGTAATAAATTACTTTTAATTAGTAAATTAGATTTATTAAGTAAATCTTTTAATAAAGATAAGATAATTAAAAGAATAAAGAGTATTTATGATATAAAGTGTGATGTTAAATTTGTTAGTACTATTAATAATTATGGTGTAAATAGTTTGGTTAATTATTTATATTATAAACATATAAATAAATGTTATATATTGGGGCCTACTAATAGTGGTAAAAGTACTTTAATTAATAAACTTATTAGTGATAATAATAGTAAAGTAAATAATTTAACAGTATCTAATAAAAGAAATACTACATTGGATTTTATTAGAATTAAAATTAATGATGATTTAACTATAATAGATAGTCCTGGTTTTTTAGTTAGTGATTATGGTAAAATTAGTAAGTATAAAAATATAATAAAGCAAATAACTTATAATATGAAGAAAGATGAAGTATTATTTGTAGATAAGTTTTATATTAAGTTTAGTGAACCTACTAGTGTTACGTTATATATTATAGATAAGGTTAATATAAAAAAGTATTATAAAGATATTAAGTTTGATTATGAAGTAAGTGTTAATAGTAATAGTGATATATGTATAAATGGTTTTGGTATTATTAATGTTAAGAATAGTAATGATTTAAGTATATGTGGCTTAGATAAGAATTTAATTAGTATTAGAGAAAGTATATTTGGTGATTAAATTGAGTAAGATACATGTAATGAATGAAGTATTAGCAAATAAAATTGCTGCTGGAGAAGTAATAGAAAGAGTATCTAGTGTTGTTAAAGAACTTGTAGAGAATAGTATAGATGCTAATGCTAAAAGTATAAAAATTGATTTAATAGATAGTGGAATAAAGAGTTTAAGTGTTACTGATGATGGAGTAGGAATGGATAGAGAAGATGCTAAATTAGCTTTTTCTAGACATGCTACAAGTAAGTTATTAAAAGATGATGATTTATTTTTTATAAATACTTTGGGGTTTCGTGGAGAAGCATTACCAAGTATAGCTAGTGTATCTAAAGTAAGATTAAAAACTAGTACAGGTGGTGTAGGTACTGAAATTATAATAAATGGAGGTAAATTAATAAGTGTAAATGATAGTGATGCTAGACGTGGTACATTGTTTACAGTTAGTGATTTATTTTATAATACTCCTGCTAGATTAAAATATTTAAAAAGTGATAGTACTGAATTATCTAGTATTGTAATGTATATAGAAAAATTAAGTTTAGCACATCCAGAGATTAAATTTAATTTAACTAATAATGGTAAAGATATAGTTAGTACTAGTGGTAGTGGTAATTTACTTAAAACAATACATGAAATATATGGATATGTAGTTAGTAGTAATATGATAAGTATTAATGCTTCTAATGAGGATTATGATATATATGGATATGTAAGTAAACCTAGTGTACTTAAATCTAATAGAAATCATATGACTACAATAGTTAATGGTAGAATAGTTAAAAATATAGAGTTAAATAAAATTATTAATGATGCATATTATACATATAAGCCTGATATAAAATATCCAGTAGTTATATTAACTATTAATACAGATCCTACTATTATAGATGTAAATATACATCCTACTAAACAAGATATTAAATTTAGTAAGATGGATGAGTTAAAGAAGTTAGTATATGAAACAATAAAAGAGTCTTTATATAAAGCACTATTAATACCTAAAATAGAAGTTAAAGAAGTAAAAAATAATAATGAGATAGTTATACCTAAAGTAGATAATATTGATAATGAAGTTATAGAATATAATGAAGTACCAGAATATGTAATAAATAAAGATTTAAGTGTTAAAGATGAACAAGTTAAATTTGATTTTAAAAAAGTTAGTAATGAAGTATTAGAAAATAGTGAAAGTATAGTACATAATGAAAAGATAAAAAAATTAGAATTATATCCTTGTGGATTAGTAATGGGTACTTATATAGTATGTGAGAATGAAAATAATATGTTTTTGATAGATCAACATGCTGCACAAGAAAGAGTTAATTATGAAAGATATTTAAAGTATTTAAGAGAAAAAGAAATACATAAAACAGATATGTTAATACCATATACTATAGAACTTACTCCATCTGATTATATTAAGTTTATGGAAAGAAGTAATGTATTAACTGAAATGGGATTCGATATAGAAGAATTTGGACTTAATACTATAGTTGTTAAGAGTCATCCTACTTGGTTGTTATCTGGATATGAAAATGAATCTATACAAAGACTTGTAGAATTAGTAATTAATGATTATAATATAGATAGAATAAAGTTCTATGATAATATATCTAAAACGTTAGCATGTAAGATGAGTGTAAAAGGAAATACTAGAATTAATATGGAACAGATGCAAAGTATTATAGATGATTTAGTATTATGTGATAATCCATATAATTGTCCTCATGGTAGACCAACTATTATTACATTTACTAAGTATGAATTAGAACGTATGTTTAAAAGAGTTATGAATTAGAAAGGGTATTTATGAAAAATATATTGAAAGATGATAAATCATTTTATTTTATAGTAGGATTAGCATTAATTATTCCAATAATAATTGGTTTAGTTTATGTTTTTGCAACATTATATATAGGTTAATTATAATAAGTTTTGAATTATTTTTGATAGTAAAAAAATATGTTAAAAGTTAAATTACCTTGTTTCTTTCATATAAGAAATGAGGTTTTTATATGATTAAATTAAATTATAAAATATTGTTTATTATATTTTGAATTTTAAGATTACGTAAATGTATTTTGTGAATATATATTTACGGGTGTTATAATGAAATTGAAATTAAGTGGATGTGATATAAATTGAATGATATATGGAATCCTTGGCATGGATGTCATAAATATAGTGAAGGTTGTAAATATTGTTATATGTATTATCTTGATTCAAAAAGAGATAAAGATGGTAGTGAGATATATAAAGTAAAAACTAATTTTAATTTGCCTTTAAAAAAAGATAGAGAAGGTAATTATAAAATTCCAAGTGGGTCAATTATTAGAGTTTGTATGACTAGTGATTTCTTTTTAGAGGAAGCTGATAAGTGGAGAGATGAAGTATGGGATATGATAAGAATTAGAAAAGATGTTACTTTTTGGCTTCAAACTAAAAGAGCAGAACGAGTTTTAGATAATTTGCCTAATGATTGGGGGTCTGGTTGGGATAATGTATTTATGGTTTTTACAGCAGAAAATCAATCTAGAGCAGATGAACGATTACCGATATTATTAGATTTGCCATTTAAACATAAAGGAATAATGTGTGCACCAATGATTGGAAAAATAACTTTAGATAAATATTTAGAAACTGGTGATTTTGAAATAGTATTAGTAGATGGAGAAAACTATGAAGGAAATAGACCTTTATATTATGATTGGGTAAAATTACTTTATGATGAATGTATAAAGTATAATATAAAATTTAATTTTGTTGGAACTGGTAATTTCTTTATTAAAGATGGAAAAACATATCATATACCAAAGGCTTATCAAAAAGTAATGGCTTTGAAATCAAGATTACAAAATCCTCTTATCTATAATGAAATTAAAATTCAACCTAGATGTAAAAATTGTAAAAGAAAGGATAGTTGTAATGGATGTAGTTGGTGTGGCAGATGTACTAATAAATAAAAAAATCATATATTAATTGTATGTTAACCAAAAAGGGTTGACATCATATAATTAAATTGGTATACTACTATTAGTTTTAAAGGAGGAAAAAAACATGGCTGTTAAATTAAGATTAAAAAGAATGGGAGCTAAACAAAAACCTTTTTATAGAATAGTTGCTGCTGATTCAAGAAGTCCAAGAGATGGTAGATTTATTGAAACTGTTGGTACTTATAATCCAATATTAAAAGAAAATAATATTACTGTTGATGAAGAAAAAGCAATGAAATGGTTAAATAATGGTGCTCAACCTACTGATACTGTAAAAAATATTTTAAGTGATGCAGGAATATGGGCTAAATTTAAAAATACTAAAAAAGAAGGTAAATAATGATTGAAGAATTAAAAACATTTACTGAAACAATAGTAAAAAGTTTGGTTAGTGAACCTGATTTAGTTAAAGTACAAAATTTCCAAGATGAAGAAGAAAATCCAATTATTGAAATCATGGTAAGTGATAATGATATGGGAAAAGTAATCGGAAAAAGTGGAAAAATGGCTAAAGTAATTAGAACTTTAGTACAAGCATGTGCATTTAATAAAGGAATAAAAAGAGTTAAAATAAATATTGATTCATTTTAACTCTTTTTTTCTATATAAAAAACATATAATTTTATTTATATGCTTCTTCTTTTAAATTTTCTATATTTTCTTTCATTAAAGTAATATAATCATCTTTATTTTCTCTTTGCTTACTAGTAAGTAAAGTCATTGTATTTAATTTTTTTACTTCAGCACCAGCATCTACTAATTCTTTAACAGTATTTGAATAATTATTTAATTCATCTTCTGGAACAAATACATAATTATTTTCCTTATTTTTTATTGCATCTTTTGCTTTTTTTATAGTATCATTACTTAAATCTTCAGTTTCTTCTACGCTTATAACTTCAAAACCATAATTTTCTAAAAATTTAAAATAATTTTTAGAAACTATAATTACATTACTTTTTGCATTTTGACTTAATAATTTTAAATTGGTTTCAAATTCAGAAATCGTCACTTTAAAATTATCATAATTTTTATCAATTTCCTCTTTTATTACTGGACTATCAATATATTCTTTTAAACCATTTTTTACATTTTGTGCTAACATTAAATAATTTATTGGGTTAAGCCATAATTCTTCATAAGAATATTTTATTGCAAGACCTTCAGTAACATCTATAATTTTTAATTTACTATTTTTATTTACAAAGCTTGCTGCTATTTTCTTTTCGTCTGTAAGTCCGTTATATACAAATAAATCTGTTTTTGAATATTTTTTAATTTTCTTATTAGATAATGTATATTTATTAATATTTGCTCCATCTGGATAAATTGATAAAACTTTAGAATTATATCCATAAAGTTCATTAACTAAATATTCTATCGGGTATGTTGTAGTATATATTTCAGCCTTATCTAATTCTTCTGTTTTTAAACATCCTGTAAACATAAACATGAATAATGTAATAATAATAATTTTATATAAATTTTTCATAATTTTCCTTTCATATGTCAATCTTTCTTTTTTGGAAAGGGTGACATTTTAAAATCCTTTTTATTCCTAATAATGTTCCTTTAATAAATCCATATTTATTTATTTTAATTTTAGTATATTCACTACATGTTGGAATGAATTTACACATTGAATGACAATGTAGTGGAGTACTTTGATATAAATTTATTAAAAATATACTTAATTTTTTCATATATTAATTTTACTATATTTTTATTTATTTGTAAATGGTAGTTATTTTTGATAAAATATCATTTGTGGTGATATTATGAAATGTGCTGTAATAACTTTAGGATGTAAAGTTAACGCTTATGAAAGTGAATATATAAAAGAAAATTTTAGAAATAATGGTTATCTAATAGTTAGTGTAGATGATAAACCAGATGTTGTTGTTATAAATACTTGTACAGTTACTAATCAAAGTGATGCTAAAAGTCGTCATATGATAAGACTTGCTAAAAAGAAAAATAATGATGCTATTATAGTAGTATGTGGTTGTGCTAGTGAACATCATAAAGATAATATTGTAGATACTGATATAGATATATTAATTGGAAATTATTATAAAAGTAAAATTGTAGAGTATGTAGATCAATTTAAAAAAGATCATAAAAAAATTAATACTTTTGTTAATATGAGAAAAGTTAAATTTGAAGATATGAAAATAAATAATTTTTTAAATAAGACAAGAGCATTTGTAAAAATACAAGATGGTTGTAATAATTTTTGTTCATATTGTATTATTCCATATATGAGAGGTACTATAAGAAGTAAAGATATATTTGTTTGTTATGAAGAAATAAAAGAATTAGTTGATAATGGATATCAAGAAGTTGTATTAACTGGTATACATACTGGAAGTTATGGAACTTTAGAAGATTATGATTTAGTAGATTTAATTAGAAGAATAAGTACTTTAGATAAATTAAAAAGAATACGTATATCTAGTATAGAAATAACTGAGTTAGATGATAAATTTATGGAAGAATTAAGAGTTAATAAAAAGATATGTAATCATTTACATATTCCAATACAAAGTGGTAGTGATCATATATTAAAATTAATGAATAGAAAATATAATGTAAGTGAATTCATTAATATAATTGATAAAATTAGAAGTATTAGACCGGATATTAATATAACTACTGATTTAATAGTAGGATTTCCTCATGAAACTGATGAAGATTTTAATGAAACTATTAGTAATTTAAAGAAAATTGGTTTTAGTAAAATACATACTTTTCCATATTCTAAAAGAGATAATACTCCTGCTGCTAATATGGAACAAGTAAAAGATAGTATTAAGAAGGAAAGAGTAGATGTTATATTAAAATTATCTGATGAATTAGAGAATATTTATTATAGTAAGTTTTTAGATAAAGATATTGAAGTTTTAGTAGAAGAAAGTTATAAAGATAAATCTATTGGTCATACTGATAATTATTTAAAAGTTATAATAAATAAGGAAATACCTCATAATACTTTTTGTAAAGTTAAAGTTAAGAAAATAGAAGATTTATGCGTAATAGCAGATGATATTATTTAATGTTATCTGTTTTTATATTGTATAATAAGTTAAATTTGATTTGATAGTTATGAATTAGATCAAACGTTTTTAAAAATAATAAAAAATACTATGCAAAATTCAGAAAATTTGATATAGTTTATATAGAGTAGAAAGTACTCGAAATTAAAAAATATTTTATAAAAGCACAGAATTATATAACCTAATTCTCTCTTGAACAAAAGTTTTGTCAGGAGCTAATAATTATATAATTTTTTTGATGTTTAAGGAGAGTTTGTATGAGTAGAAAAAATAAAATAATAATAAGTATTGTAGGAATAAGTATAATAAGTTTAGCACTTATTGGTTTAACATATGGATATTATTTAACAAGAATACAAGGAAATACTAATAATAAATCAATAAGTATATCAACTGCTAATCTAGAACTAACATACAGTGATAATAGTGATGTAATAACTGGAACAAATATAGTACCAGGTACAACATTAGGAACTAAAACATTTACCGTAACAAATAATGGAGATAATAATGTAGATAGTTATAGTGTAGGATTAGTAAATGTAATAAATACATTCACAAGATTAGATGATATAAAATATACTGTAACATGTTCTAGTAGTGTAACTGGTAAAACATGTAATGGAGTAAGTGAAAGTACATTTCCAAATGAAAACTCATATATAATAGAAAATCAAATTGATTCAAAAGAAGTACAGACATATGTAATAGAAGTAGAATATAAAGAAATGAATGTAGACCAAAGTATTGATATGGGTAAAACATTAGAAGCAAAGATAGATATATTTGATACAAAGGCACTTACTATACAAGGAACAGTAACAAATTCTAGTGAAAATGACTATGTAGTAATCAATAGTAAAGAACAAACAAGTGAGATAGTAGATGGAAAATATAAGTTTGTTGGAATAGAACCAGATACACATAAGATAACAATAAAGAATAGAAAGACATCTAAAAATTTAAATACAGATTTAGTTATAAAAAAAGGAGAATCACAATCAATTGAAGATGATGTAATAACTATAGATGATACAAGTAGAATAGCAGAGATAAATATAAATGTAACAGATAATTCAATAACAAAAACAATATCAGGTGTTAGTGATGGACTTAGTAAAAAATATAAATTATACATTCCTATTACTGCTTCACTGGGAGATATGCATTTAAGTGATTGTATAAATAATAGTAGTATATGTTCAGGGCCTTATATAGTTAGAATAAATAAGGACATGACAATAAATGATTGGTTAAAAAGTGAGTATATTAATGAATTAAAAAGTAACCAAAAAATACTTACTGGACTTGATGCGAAGAACAAAATAAATAGTACATCTTCTTATAAAGAGAGTTGTAGTAAAAATTTATCTTTAATTGATGATGATATGTTATATTATTATACACATACTACTATGTTTGAAAACATAGGATATATAGCGTTAAGAGAATATTCACCTGATGTTGAATATTTGGATCAACTTAGTACTAAAGTGGCATATCCGGATGATACTACTATTTTAAATGAGATTTTTGATAATAATATTTTATTCCTGATTGGAAATGGTTCACAAATATGTTATCTTGATACTGATTAATTTAAATATACACTTGATTTTGTGTATATTTTTTTTTAAAATTATAGTAGGTGAAAATATGAAAGATTATGAAATTTATGATGGTAGTAAGTTAGTTGGCTTAGTTAATATGAATGAAAAAAAGAAAGGGGATTTATATAAAAATAGTATTATAGAAAGTAATGCTGGTTTAAAATATAAAAGTGTAGATTTAAATAGTTTTAGTCAGAAATATGAACTAGAATTTATGGTAGATAGTGTAGATGATTTATATGATATAGTTAAAGTATATATAAATGATGATAAAAAAATTTTTGATGAGATAGAAGTAATAAAAAAATATAATGATATTAAAAATATAAAAAAAGGACAAACAATTAAATTATATGTTACTATGCCTATACTAAAATATTTTAATAAAAGTATAGATGATGTTGATAAGAATAGTTTAATTAATTCTAAAATATATTTTATTACTAAAGTATCTGATACTAATGGAGATAGTGATTTAAAAAATAGATTAGATATAATAGTTAATGATTTTAAAAATATTATAAATAGTCAAGAATATTCATTTTATGATGATAGTGAAAAAAATAAATTAATTAATAAAGCATTAGGTTTGTTAGATAATATAATAAAAGAAATAGAGAATAATACTAATTTTATGTATGGAGAGAATTTTTCAGTACCATTAAAAATTAAATAAGTGATTATTATAAACTAATTGCTTTTTTTTTATTATTTTTTTATAATTATTGTAGGTGTAGAATATGAATAATAAAAAAAGAATAGAAGATTATTTAACTAGTGATTATATATATTTACCATATTATGATGGTATGAAAGTATTAGTTAAAGATAAAGAATATATAAATAAAAATGAATTAATATTATATAGTGATGATAAAAAAGTTAATAGTAGTGTATCTGGTAGTGTTTTAGGATTAACTAAAATTAATAATATTAAGTATATTGTAATAGAAAATGATTTTAAAGATAAATTAAAGACTAGAATGGGTGTAAAAAGAAATTTAAGTGATTATACTAAAGAAGAGTTTTTATGTTTGGTTAAAGAGTATGGTTTAGATACTTTTGCTAGTAATAGTAAAGTATTAGTAATAAATGGTATAGATGAATATATGGGTGAAGTTACTTATGATACTTTGTTAAAAGAATATACTATAGAAATATTAGATACTATAGATGCATTAATAGATATAATGAATATTAAGAAATGTTTTTTAGCAATGAATAATAGTGATATAGAATGTGTTAATAATATGTTTAATAATATTGGTACATATCCTAAAATAGATTTAAAATTATTTAGTAATGATTTTAGTATTGGTATTAAAAGTATATTAGTTAATAAATTAACTAATTATAAGCATAAAAATTACGATGTTATGTATTTAAATATAAAAGATGTACTTAATATGTATAATATATTAAGAAGAAAGAGACCTATGAGTGAAACGTTTATTACTTTGACTGGAGATAATATAGATTATACTAAAGTAGTTAGAGTTAAGATAGGTACTAATTTAGTAGATATATTAAATTATTTTAATATAGATAAAGATAAACATGTAATTATTAATGGTTTATTAAATGGTATAAGTTTAAAAAATAATAATTTTATAATAGATCATAATGTACGTAGTATATTTGTTAGTGATGATGTTTTTTATAAAGAATCTAATTGTATTAATTGTGGAGAATGTATTAGTGCTTGTCCTATACATATAAATCCTAGATATATGTATTTTAATAATAATAAGAAATCTAAAAGTTATAAAGAAAAATGTATTGGATGTGGTATATGTAGTTATGTATGTCCTTCTAAGATTAATTTACATAAGGGAGTAGTGTATAATGATAAAAAGTGATAATTCAATAAAGAAAATAAGTTTAATATATTTTATTAGTTTAATTCCTTTAATATTATTTGGTTTTTATAAGAATGGTATTAGTTTATATATTAAAGGATATGTTAATGTATTAGGTATGTTTAAACCTTTATTATTTATAATTATAGGGTTAATATGTGGTATATTATCTAATATTATTTATGAGAAAATAAATAAGAGTGATAAAAATATTAGTGATATACTATTTAGTAGTTTTCATATGTTATATGGTGTTTTAATAGCAAGTGTATCTAGTATAAATACTAATTTATTTTTATTTAGTATTGTTACTTTTTTAGTATTGTTTATATCTAAATTTATAAAGAATAATAAAGTTAATATAGTTGCGTTAGCTAGTTTAATTATATTTTTTATTATGAATATATTTCATGAGTTTTCATTTTTAAATTCATATGAAGTTAGTAATCATTTTAATATGAATGCTATAGATTATTTATTTGGTAAAGGTAGTGGTGGTATTTTTACTACGAATATTATATTACTTATTATAAGTTTTATTATATTGTATTGTAGTAAAGTATATAAGAAGAATGTATCTTTATTTTCAATTATATCTTTTACTATTTTAACTATTATATATTCTATATTTAAAAATGATATAGGGAATATTATGAATATATTATTTACTAATGGTATTATGTTTAGTTTTATTTTTATTGCTACTGATACTGTTAGTAGTAGTTATACTAAGAATGGACAAATTATATATGGAATATTAGTTGGGGTGTTTACTTTCTTATTATATTTAATACAACCACAGTTATCTAGTTTTGGTGGAATATTTATAGCAAGTATATTAAATAGTTTAATAGATTTAAAATTCGAGTAATTTTGACAAATATGTTTTGTATAATGTATTTGGTGATAATATGAAAGTAAAAGTATTTGATGAAGGACATGAAAGTGATTTAGAAAATTCAATAAATTCTTTTATAGAAGGGAAAGATATTATTGATATTAAATTTAATGTTAGTATTGGAATATCTGGTGAAGAACAAATATATTGTTTTAGTAGTTTAATTATGTATAAAGATAAGGAATTATAGTTTATGTAATTTCTTTTTTTGTAATGTTTTTTCGAAATTATTGAAATAATAAATTATATGAGTATTATAGTGTCTTGAACATTTGGTTTGATGGCTACCTTCTATTTTTAAAGTAGAAAAAGTAGGTACTTAGCTTGAAAGTAAAAACTTTCATTATAAGGTTTTTAGACTGTTCAATTATCATTATGGTAATTGTATTCCTATTCATCCTTCTATATAGATAATAGGGAGTTTTGGTCATAAAAATAGTGCTAATTAAATAATTAGCACTTACCAAAAAAACGGTAGCCATCAATTAGATGTTCTACTAAATTAAGTATAAAACAAAATTTGTATATTGTAAATAATAAAATGATTTGATAAACTTTAAGTATAAAGATAGGAAGTTTGAGTTAATATGAGTAGAAAACAAAAAATAATAATAAGCATTGTAGGAATATCTATAGTAAGTTTAGCACTTATTGGTTTAACATATGGATATTATTTAACAAGAATACAAGGAAACACTAATAATAAATCTATAGATGTAACAGCGGCAGATTTATTATTAGTATATAATGATGGTAGTGATGGGGTAGTAGGTGGAGAAAACTTATTTCCAAGTAATACTGAATATACTAAAACATTCACAGTAAAAAACGAAGGAAATGTAAATATAGAATATGGTTTATATTTAATAGATGTTGTAAATACATTTGAAAGAACTGATGATATAAAATATACATTAGACTGTAGTACTAACGGAACTATAGCATGTAACAAAGTAACAATAGAGACAACCTTTCCAAACGGCATAAAAGAGTTAGTTACAAATGAAATAGAGCCTAAAAAAACACATACATATACATTTACATTCACATATAAAGATACAGGTACAGATCAAAGTGTGGATATGGGAAAAATATTACAAGCAAAATTACAAATATTTAGTAAGAATATTAATGGGGAATTTATGCCATATGAACCAACAACGTTAGCTTATGCAATAATAAATAATGCAAAGTTAGAAAATAATGGGACAACATTTAGTGCAACTCCGTTAACAATTCCGGCTCAAGAAATACCTAATTATAAATACTATACTGATAGAGCAACTGAAGAAATAGATGAAAGATTAATATATAATGTCTCAACAACATATCAGGGTTACTATTGGACATATGGAACTGGGTATAAAGTTGATGAAAGTACTGGTAAATTCACATTAACAGGAGTTTCTACATGCAAGTATAATGACGGAACATGTAATAAAACATTAATTGGAAAATATTTAGTAGATAATTATGTATATAATAATTCATCAAGTACAGATACTAAAAAAACAACGACGGATTTAGAAAATATATATAAAGTAACGGAAGCTCCAGTAAGCAGTACAAGTTCAGTATCAATAAAAATCAAAAAAATGTTAGCAGTATCATATCCGACAGAATCAACATTATCTATGGCAGAAGATGATTATGGTTATAGTTATTATTATAGGGGTGGAGTAAAAGATAATTATATAGAATTTAATAATATGTGTTGGAGAGTTGTACGTGTAGAAGGTGATGGAAGTATAAAAATAATCTTAGCAAAAGAGGGGTTATGTAGTACAATAACATCATCAGATACAACATCTGCTTTAATAAATAATGGGGCAAAAATAGCATATGGTTATAAAACAATTAATAGCAAATATTATGCTGATTATGAAAATTATAGTGGAGGATTATATACAACATTAAAAACATGGTATATATCAAGTGGATTAGAAGATAAGAAATTATATTTAAAAAATGAAAAGTGGTGTTTGGGAGGCAGTGATGGTTATAAATATAGTAATGATACAGGTGCATTATTAACAACAGATGAAGCATTAACATTAGAAAATAATAAAAGTGGATATCTTTATTTGGTAGGAAAAAGAATGATGGGTGTAGGTGGAGATAAAACTGCTACGTTTAAATGTTCAAGTGAAGAAGATAGTGTAAGTGATTATATAGGAACATTAACAGCGGATGAAATTATATATGCTGGAAATATTGCATTCGAAGTATATAATGCATGTAGAGGAAATTATTTATATACTAACTCACAAACTATATATTGGACTTTGTCTCGTTCATTTTTCTTCGATGGATATAGTGATAGTGTTGCTTATGTAAATATAGATAATAGTTTACTTGCTCTTGAATCTAAAGAAACTTTTGCAACTGTTCGTCCTTCAATTACTTTAGCTACTGGTTCACAATTATTGAGTGGAGATGGAACAATAGATAATCCGTATAAAATTTTAGAAAATTAAAAAAGCCTTTTATGGCTTTTTATTTGTTTAAGAAATCTAGGTCGAATACTTCGTAATCAGTATCATTTTTTTCTTGTAGTTTTTTATAGTTTGCGTTATTTTTTAAAATATCTTTATTTTTTTCTGCTATTATAAGAGACTCTTTTAATCCATCACTTGTTAGGTCGCTATCATCAATATCTATTGCTTTCATTAATTCTTCAAATGTAGTATCACCGTTTATTACTTTTGTTAGACCATCTTGTAACATTGTTATAGTACCTGTTCCATAAACTAAATCTCTTAATTCGTCTTTTCTCATATTATTTGTTATAGCATCTCTTATTTCTTGATCTATTAATAATACTTCGTGTAATGCAACACGGCCTTTATAGCCTTCGTGACATTTGTCACAGCCTTTTGCTTGATATATTTCATTAATGTCTAAATTTAAACTATTTTTAAATACTTTCTTTTCATAATCATTTGTTGGTCTAGTTTCTCTACAATATGGGCATAATTTTTTAGTTAATTTTTGGCTTATGATACCTGTAAGTGCAGTACCTAGTAAGTATCTTTCAATATTCATATCTAGTAATCTTTCTATAGTATTTAATGCACTATTTGTATGTATTGTAGATAGTACTAAGTGTCCAGTGATTGATGCACGAACTGCTATTTGAGCAGTTTCGTCGTCTCTTATTTCTCCGATCATTATTATATCGGGGTCTTGACGTAATATACTACGTAGGCTTGCTGCAAATGTTAATCCAATATCACTTATAACTTGTACTTGGTTGATACCGGGTATATTCATTTCTATTGGGTCTTCTACTGTAATAATATTTCTATCTGTAGTATTAAGTCTTTGTAGAATAGAGTATACTGTTGTTGATTTACCTGATCCAGTAGCACCAGTTACTAATATAATACCATTTGGTTCACTCATCATTTTAATTAATTTTTTTAAGTTTGTTTCGTTAAAACCTAGTGTTTCTATTCCTTGACTACTCATTGTATAATCTAGGATACGAATAACTATGTTTTCACCCATATTAGTAGGAAGTGAAGACACACGCAAGTCAACGTCTTTATCTAATATTTTTTGCTTTATAGCTCCATCTTGAGGGACTCTACTTTCAGTTATATTCATACCTGCTAATATTTTTATTCTTGTAATCATATTCTTTTTTACATATCCTGGTACTTTAGCATAATTTCTTAATTCACCATCTATACGTATCCTTATAACTATACCGTCTTCGGTAGGATTGAAGTGTATATCTGATGCTTTATTATTTATAGAATCTATTATAATGTTATTAACAATGTCAGTTATTGCAACATTGTCATAATCATATGTTTTCATGAATGTTTTATTTTCACTTGCGTTGCTTTCTTGAGGTGCAATTATATCACTATACATATTATTTTCTTGTTCCATATTACACCTCTTTCTATTCTAGAATTATTATATAATAAAATAATTTATAACTCAATAAGTTTTTATTGAAAAAATAAAATAAATAATTTATAATATAGAAAATGCAATGAAGTTGAGGAGTATATTAATTTGTTTTATAGAGAGTTAGTGGTTGGTGTAAACTAATAAATGAATTAATAGAAGGTAGCGATGGAGCAGAATATTTGAATTTAGTAGAATATTACGTTAACTGCGTTAAAGTATTGAGATGTATTATTATACATGAATTAAGGTGGTAACACGGTATTTCGTCCTTAGAAATATACGTGTTTTTTTATTGTTTGGAGGATTGTATAAATGAAAGAAGTATTTTATGATTATGTTAAAAAATTTGATTTGAATATAAGAGAGATTAAGTATAAATATGAACATTCTTTAAGAGTTATGGATATTGCAACTGCTATTGCTAAAAAATCTAATTTTGATATTAAGGATGAACATATATGTACTGTGAGTGGTTTATTACATGATTATGGGAGATTTACTCAGTGGAAAGATTATGAAACTTATAGTGATATACATTCTATAGATCATGGAGATTTGGGTGTTTCTTTATTATTTGGTAATAGTGAAATATTAGATTATGAAAAAGATATTAGTATGTATGATGAAATTTATGATGTTATTAAGTATCATAATAAAGCTTTTATACCTACTAATATAAGTGAACATAATAAAAAGATTTGTAAAGTTGTTAGAGATGCTGATAAGTTAGATATATTTTATCTTTTTAGTATTGATAAAGAGTTAATAATGGAATGTAATGAACCTATTAGTGATAAGATTAAAGATGATTTTTATAATAGAAAAGTTATTAGTTATAAAGATGTTAAGAGTTTAAATGATAAAGTATTATTATATTTGGCTTTTGTATTTGATTTAAATTATGATTATTCTTTTAAACATTTGAAAGATAATAAACTTATTGATAAGATATATAGTCAAATTATTAATAAAGAGATGTTTAAAGAATATTTTGATTATGTTAATAAGTATATTGATGAAAGGGTGAATAGTTATGTTAGATAAGAAATATAATCATTTAAGTGTAGAAGAAGGAAAGTATGAAAATTGGAAAGGTAAAGGATATTTTGAACCTACAAATAATAATAAAGGTAAATTTTCTATAGTTATTCCACCTCCTAATGTAACTGGTAAATTACATTTAGGACATGCATGGGATACTACTTTACAAGATATTATAATTAGATTTAAAAGAATGCAAGGTTTTGATACTTTATGGTTACCTGGAATGGATCATGCTGCTATAGCGACTGAGGCTAAAGTTGTTGCAAGATTAAAGAGTGAAGGAATAAATAAATATGAATTAGGACGTGAAGGATTCTTAAAAGAGGCTTGGAAATGGAAAGAAGAATATGCTTCTAATATAAGAAGTCAATGGGGTAAATTAGGTTTATCTTTAGCGTATTCAAAAGAACGTTTCACTTTAGATGAAGGTTTAAATAAAGCAGTTACTAAAACATTTGTAAAAATGTATAATGAAGGTTTAATTTATAGAGGAGAACGTATTATTAATTGGGATCCTGAAGCAAAAACTGCATTATCTAATGAAGAAGTTATATATAAAGATGTAGAAGGTGCATTTTATCATTTAAAATATTATATAGAAGGGACTGAAAAGTATTTACGTGTTGCTACAACTAGACCTGAAACATTATTTGGAGATACTGCTGTTGCAGTTAATCCAAATGATGAACGTTATAGTGAGTATGTTGGAAAGTATGTAATATTACCAATAGTTAATAAAAAAATTCCTATTATTGCTGATTTGCATGCTGATCCTGAATTTGGTACAGGTGTAGTTAAAATTACTCCAGCACATGATCCTAATGACTTTGAAGTAGGAGAAAGACATAATCTTGAACGTATAAAAGTATTAAATCCAGATGGTACTATGAATGATAATGCAGGTATATATTCTGGTTTAGATAGATTTGAATGTAGAAAAAGATTAGTTGAAGATTTAGAAAATAGTGGATTATTAATTGAAATAGAACCTATAACACATTCAGTAGGACATTCTGAACGTACTGGAGTTATGGTAGAACCATATTTATCTAAACAATGGTTTGTACGTATGGAAACTTTGGCAAAAAGAGTATTAGATACTCAAAAAAACAGTAAAGAAAAAGTTAATTTTGTTCCAGAAAGATTTGAAAAAATATTAAATCATTGGATGGAAGATTGTCATGATTGGTGTATTTCTCGTCAATTATGGTGGGGACATAGAATACCAGTTTGGTATAAAGGCGATGAAGTTTATGTAAGTGAAACTGCTCCAAGTGAAGATGGATGGGTACAAGATGAAGATGTATTAGATACATGGTTTTCAAGTGCTTTATGGCCTTTTAGTACTTTTGGATGGCCAGATAAGACTAGTGACTTGGAAAAATATTATCCAACTGATGTTTTAGTTACTGGGTATGATATTATTTTCTTTTGGGTATGTAGAATGGTATTCCAAGGATTATATTTAACTGATAAAAGACCATTTAAAGATTGTTTAATACATGGTTTAATTAGAGATAAAATTGGAAGAAAAATGTCTAAAAGTCTTGGTAATGGAGTAGATCCTATGGATGTTATTGATGAATATGGAGCTGATTCATTAAGATTTTTCTTAGCAAGTAGTTCTGCACCTGGACAAGATTTAAGATATGATGAAGAAAAAGTTAAAGGTGTATGGAATTTCATTAATAAATTATGGAATGCATCACGTTATGTATTAATGAATGTGGAAGATTTTGATATGGATAATTTTACTTATGATAATTTAGATAAACAAGATAAATATATTTTAAGTAAAATGAATAGTACTATTACTTTAGTTACTA
Organism: uncultured Bacilli bacterium; assembly: GCA_934086185.1. GTDB lineage: Bacteria > Bacillota_I > Bacilli_A > RF39 > UBA660 > UMGS1124. Next base: position 45,413 of record CAKOHW010000002.1, on the reverse strand, counting down.
AACATATGGAAAAGTATGATTTTAATATAGTTGGTTCAACATTATATGATTTCATATGGACAGATTTTTGTGATAATTATATAGAAATGAGTAAATTTAATCAAAATGATACTACTAAGTCTGTATTGTTAACTGTATTAATTAATATATTAAAAATGTTACATCCATTTATGCCTTATGTAACTGAGGAAATATATAAGATGTTGCCTAATAAAGATAGTGAGTCTATCATGATTAGTAAGTATCCAGAATATGATAGAGATTTTGAATATACTAAAGAAGAAAAAGAAATAAAAGAATTATTAGAATATGTAACATTATTTAGAAATAAATTACATGATATTAATTGTGGTAAAGAATTTGAAGTTATAACAAATGTAGAAAATAAGTTATTATTTGATTTATTAAAATTAAATGATAAAGTTGTTAATAAATCTGCATATAATGATAAAGTAAATGTAAATTTATATGATTATGATATTAGTATTTATTTTGATAATAGTAGTAATATTGATAATGAAATAAGTGTATTAGAAAAAGAAAAAGATACTTTATTAAATAGTATAGGAAGACGTGAAAAATTATTAAGTAATGAAAATTATGTAAATAAAGCTCCTAAAGAAGTAGTAATGAAAGATAGAGAAGCGTTAGAATTAGAAAAGAATAGATTAGAATTTATTAATAATGAATTAAAACGATTATGTAAATAATTAATTTTTGTTGATAAAAGTATTTTAAATATTTTATAATGAATATGTGTATTTAGTAGGAGGGTTTTAATAAAATGAAAAATATAAAAAATACAACATGTGAAGAATTACTTTACAAATTAGAAGATGAATTTAGTAAAAAAGATATTAAGAGAACAAAAAGAAATTATCATGATTCTTTGAAAGTTATTAATAGAAAAAAATTAGATAAATCTAAAAATAAATCTAATTTTTCTATAAGATATGTTAATACTGTTCTTGAAGAAAATATGGCTAATATTAAAAATAAGCCAGAATATATTCATTCTGATGAATTTGAAAATAAAATTATAAAGTTAGAAACTGAAACTTATTTTGATGGAGTAGATAATAATTCTGAAATTAATGAAGTATATAACTTAGATAGATTAAAAGCTATATATGAATTATTAAATTCTATAAAAGAACAAAGAAATTTAAGTGATAGCATAGAATATAGAGAATATGTACATAAATATATTTTAGGTAAAAGTAGTAATAAAGTTAATAAGTATATGGATAAAGTTATTGATAGAGAATTACATATTTTAGCTTTAAAGAAGAAGATATCTGAATAAGGTATTTTTTTCTTGAAACTAAGTATTATATTTAATATAATTGATAATAGGTGATAATATATGGAAGATTTTTTATTGAGTGAAAGTAATTTACAATTAATTTTAGGTTTAATAGTTATATTTGTCATTTTACTTATTACTTTAGTAATTATTTGTGGTATTAAGTTATTTAAAAAAAATAATATAAGTTCATGGAAGTTTTTAATACCTATTTATAATTTAGTAATAGTATCTAGTTTAGCTAAAAAAGATTATAAAAAGTCAGTTGGTTATATAGTTGGTATATGGATTTTACCTGTTATGTTTGTTCCATTATTAACTTTTTCTGATAAGTAAACTTTATATATTTTAAGTTTACAATAAATAAAATTTTAGATATAATTAGTGTGGTGAGATTGTATGGATGAAAAAACAAGAATTGAAAAGTATCAAAAGGCTATTAAGTATTTTGAAAATGATATAAAAAATAGCAATAATCCTATATATATTAGTTGGGCTAAAGAAATGATTGAAGTATATAAAGAATTAAGTAAATCTAAAGATAATAATAAACAAAATAATGATACTATTAAGGATAATAATACTGATTTAAAGAAAGTTACTGTTAATGAAGAAGATAAAGAATTAATAGATTATTTTGATAAGTATGTTTATGCAGAAAATACTATAGAATTTAATAATATAGAAAAAGAACTTAAAGATGCAATAATTTCTAAAAATAATAAAGAATTAGATAGCAGTGTAGAGAAATATTTAAATTTTGTAGATAAATATAATTTGGATAAAAAATATATGTATATGTATTTTGAAAGAATGTTTAAGACATTTGATACTGATAAATTATATATTTATGATGTGAAAGATATATTTAATGGTAAAAAAGTTAGTGATATAAATGATAATAAAAAACTTGATGAATTAATGAAGAATGCACAAAATAGACTTGATAATTTAAGAAATGATAATTATAAAGAGTATATTGAAAATGAAATAGTTAAAAGTGATAATAAAAATCTAGATATAGAGTTTCAAAGATTAGTTAATAATCTTAAAGGTATAAATATGCCTAATGATGTTATGGTAGAGACATTTTTTAAGAATTATAAGAGTTTTATAGAAACTAATCATTTAAATGAAAAATTTATGTTAGAGTATATTACTGATTTAATGGGGACTCTTGATAAAGATAATAATTATGTTCCATATATAAATGATTTATATAATGGGAAGACTATGGATGAAATAAAGAATTCTGTTAATAAAAATAATACAATTGAAAATACTAACGATGATTTAAATAAAGAAAATTTAGATAATCAAAATAACGTAAATAAAGATAATGGAGATTTAAATACTTTAGAAAATGAATTAGAAGAAGAATTAGGGCATGAGCCTATTAAAATAGTTAGCACTAAGAAAACTACAATGGGTAAACCTGCTAAAATAATTTTAACTGCTTTAGCATTAAGTACTGTATTTAATCCTGTTACTGCTTTAGCAAATGCATCTTTTGTCTTATTAGGTGGTACTGCAATTGGATATGGAATATATAAATCATATAAGAATAAAAAATATAGAAAAGAAGATTTGGCAAGAGTTTTAAAACACTTTGATATTGATATACGTGAAGATGGAAAGATAATTGATAAAAACGGAAATGTTATTACTGAAGAAAGCGTTGGAAGAGAAAGATATGAAGAAATAAGAAGTAGTTTGAAAAAACTTGGCGCTTTAGAAAATAAATTAATAAATCCTTCATATGCTAAAAATAAATTAACTTCAATGTATTTAAATAATGGTTTAGTTAAGAAAGTTAAAAGGAGTTTTAAGGATAAAAAAGAACGTAGAGATTATATTAACAAACAAGAAACTTATTTAGGAAAAGTTGAAGCAGAGAAAGAATTGAAAAAGGGAATGGGGAGATTTTAGTGATTGAAAGTGGTACTATAGTTGAACTAGCAAATAAAAAGAAATATATTGTTACAGATGGTGCAGAAGAAAATGGACATGTATATTATTTGACTCTAGAAGTCGATTATGATAGTGAAATACCTAAAGAAAAAAGTGTGTTTTTTGAACATGTTAATGATACATTTATTCCTGTAACAAATGAAGCTGATATTATATTTTTAAAACAAATATTTGTCGATAGATTTTTAAATGAATATATAGATGATGAAACAGTTGAGACAGTGTAAAAAAACTGTCTTTTATATTGTATTTATCTGGTACGCGTGATAAAATTTAATAAGGTGATGATATGGCAAAATATGATGAAAGTTCAATAAAAATACTTGAAGGTTTAGAAGCAGTAAGAAAAAGACCTGGTATGTATATTGGATCAACTGATAAAAGAGGGCTTCACCATTTAGCATGGGAAATAATTGATAATTCTATAGATGAAATTATTAATGGTTTTGGTTCTTTAATTAAAGTTACAATAAATGAAGATGGGAGCTTAACTGTTAGAGATAATGGTAGAGGAGTGCCAATAGGTAAACATGCTAGTGGTAAAAGTACTCCTGAAGTTATTTATACAATATTACATGCAGGAGGAAAGTTTTCAGAATCTGGATATAAAGTATCAGGTGGTTTACACGGTGTCGGTGCTAGTGTTGTTAATGCTTTATCTGAATGGATGAATGTTACTATTTATAGAGATGGAGTTATAAGTACTATAAAATTTCATAATGGTGGACATTTATTAGAAGATTTAAAACAAATTGGTACTACTAAATTAACTGGTACTGAAGTTACCTTTATGCCTGATAAGGAAATATTTAAAAATAATCAATTTTCTTTTACTACTTTATGTGAAAGAATGCAAGAAAGTGCTTTTTTATTAAATAAGTTAACAGTAGAGTTAGAAGATATACAAGATGAAAAGAAAGCAATGTATCATTATGATAATGGGTTAATATCTTTTGTAGAATATATAAATGAAAATAAAAATACTTTGCATAAAGTTGTACCAATTCATGGAGTTAAAAATGATATTGAAGTTGATATCGCATTACAATATACGGATTCATATAATGAAGATATTTTATCCTTTGTAAATAACGTAAAAACTAGTGATGGTGGTACTCATGAAGTAGGTTTTAAAACAGGTATTACTAAGGTCTTTAATGATTATGCTAGATTAAATAATTTACTTAAAGTAAAAGATAGTAATTTTGATGGTAGTGATGTAAGAGAAGGATTAACTGCAGTAATTAATTTAAAAATTCCTGAAAAGTATTTACAATTTGAAGGGCAAACAAAAGGAAAATTAGGTACTCCAGAAGCAAGAACTGTTGTTGAAAGTATTGTTTATGATAATTTGAAATTCTTTTTAGAAGAAAATAGAGATACTGCTGTTTCTATAATTGAAAAAGCTCAAAAGAGTAAAAATGCAAGAGAAGCTGCAAGAAAAGCAAGAGAAGAGGCAAGAAATGGAAAAACTAAAAAAGGAGAAGCTAAGAGTTTAAGTGCTAAATTAACTCCTCCTCAAAGTAGAAATCCAAAAATTAATGAATTATTTATAGTAGAAGGAAATTCAGCTGGTGGTACTGCTAAGAAGAGTCGTGATAGAAAATTCCAAGCAATATTACCTTTACGTGGAAAAATTATAAATACTGAGAAAGCAAATATATCTGATATATTTAAAAATGAAGAAATTAATACTATAATACATTGTGTTGGTGCAGGTGTTGGTAATGATTTTGATATAAAAGATATTAATTATGATAAAGTTATTATTACTACAGATGCCGATGATGATGGAGCACATATTCAATGTTTATTATTAACTTTCTTCTATAGATTTATGAGACCTTTAATAGAAAATGGTCATTTGTATATTGCAATGCCTCCTTTATTTAGAGTTGATTATAATAAAGAAGTAAAATATTTCTGGACGAATGAGGAATTAAAAGAATATACTAATGGTAAAAGTAATTATCAAGTTCAAAGATATAAAGGTTTAGGTGAAATGAATCCTGGACCATTCTGGGAAACTACAATGTGTCCTGAAACTAGAAATTTAATAAAGGTTTCAATAAATGACGGTGTACTTGCTGAAAAAAGAGTAAGTGTATTAATGGGAGATGTAGTTGAGCCAAGAAAAGAATGGATTAATGAAAATGTAGAATTTTCACTTGAAGATGATTATGTTTTTTAAAAATATACTAAACTTATAAATTTGTTTACAAATAGTAAAAATCTCTTTATGGAGATTTTTTAATTTTGCTAAATTTTTAATACAGATTATAAAAAACATTGGTTTGATAAATAAATATTTATTTGTTATTTTCTTTTTGGAAAGGAGGATATTATGTATAATTTAGTTTATTTAATTGGTAGATTAGTGAGTGATCCTGAACTTAAGAAAAGTGAAAATAGTAAAGAACATGTATTGGTTACAATAGCGGTTCAAAGAAGTTTTAAAAATCCTGATGGAATATATGATACAGATTTTATTAAATGTTCTTTATGGAATGGTATTGCTAAAAATGTGAGTGAATATTGTAAAAAAGGTGATTTGATTGGAATAAGAGGAAGATTACAAGTTAGAAATTATGAAGATAATGGAGAAGTAAAATATATAACTGAAGTAATTGCTGAAAAAATAAGTTTTTTAACTAGCAAAAAACAGGAAAATGAACAATAAAAAAGACTATTAATAATCGTCTATTTTATATAGAGGGTTTAATAATCTTAGTTCTTTTTGATTTTTTTCTTCAACATTTTTTATACTAATTTCTTTGTCGTTTTCATCTAAGAAAAAGTCTAAAAATGCATAGTAAAGCTCAGATTTCATTACATTATTTTTTGGTATTTCAAATTTATTATTTTTTATTGAATAATTTATATAGTCTAAAATGAAGTTTCCTAAAGAGTCTTCATCAAATTCATTAATAATATTTTGTATTTCAATAATTATTTTATTTAATTCATTTTTTAATAAAATATAGGCATCAAAGAAAATTAATCTTATTAGATACTTTTTAATTGTATTGATATCTGTGTCGTTTAAATATTCTATTATTAATTTATCATATTTATTTGTATTAAATATTTCATCTAGTGTTTTTAAGTAATCATCATTTGAAAATAAAATAATTTTTAGTATATTTCTATATAAAGTTGGTAGTGAATTAATTTCGTAATATTCTATTTTATTAAAGTATTTACTAAATTGTTTATTAAATTTTTTTAATGAATCAATAGTCAAAAGTGTCTCTTGTTGGTCTATGAAATATATTGTATTTAATATTATTATATTTAGTGTTTCTCTGTTAAATTTATTTAAATTTTTTCCATGAGTATTTATATTTTTAAGAATTTGTTTTATAAATTTGGAATTATTTTTTTCAGCGTAAAATATTGAATGATAAATTATATAATTTTTTTCTTCTTCAGTTAGGCTATCTAAAAATTTTAATATCATTTTATTATTTAAAGTTGAATTGTCAATTTTTATATTTTCAAAATCATCTAATGTATTTAAATTCTTATTTGTTATTTTCATTTCATATATTTTTTTAAATTTATCTAGAATTCTTTTTTCTTTAATACTAATCATAATAATACCTCATTTGTGTATTATATAAAATATAAGTAATTAAATCAAATGTAAATTTATATAATTAATTAGGGTGAAATATGAAATATTTTAGATTACTTGGAATTATGTCTTTATTAGTTTTTTCTTTTTATTTAACTGATAGGGTTACTGAACTTGCAATTAATACTAATCCTTTGATGCAAAATATAAAAAGTAATATGGTTAATTATGAAGTTAAAAGTGTTGATGCTATAATAGATAATAATACTATAATACCTGGTATAAAAGGTAAAAAAATTAATGAAATGGAAAGTTTTTTAAATATGAAAGACTTTGGGAGTTTTAATGATACTTATTTAATTTATGATAGTTATAGTCCTAATGTTAGTTTAGATAATAATAAAGATAAAATTATTATATCTGGTAATAAGAATATAAGACAGGTTAGTATAATTGTAGGTGATAATAATAAAGTTATTGAGTATTTAGATAGAAAAAAAATTAAGTATTCTAAGTTAATTAAAGTAAATAGTATCTTAAATTATAATGAAAATATTAATGGTGAAAGTAGTGAAAAATCATTTAACGATTTAGATACTTTATTAAATAAGAAAAAGTTAAATAAAAAGATATGTATTTTAGATTATTCTAATATTAAGGTTTGTAAGAATAAAAAGTATTATGTTGTTAATCCTAATAAGAAAATTAATAATAATAATTATGTTAATGTAATTAATAATATAGATAATGGTAGTATTATAATGATAGATGATTATTTTACAGTTGATAATTTTAAAGTGCTAGTATCTAAACTTATGAGTTATGATTTAAAAATTGTATATTTAAGTGAAATTATTAAAGAATAATAATAGACTTTTAATCATTTTATGGTATACTTATCTATAGGAGTGTAGTGATTATGAAAAAAAGAATTATAAGTGCAATTATTATGTTAATGATAGTTATTCCATTAATTTATATTGGAGGTATACTATATAGTTTGGCAGTTGGATTAATAGGTTTTGCTGCGTATAAGGAATTAATAGAATTAAAGGATGGTAAAAATTTACCCAATTTAATGAAGATTATTGGGTTAATAAGTACTATATTTTTGATATATTCTAATTTTGAAAAGTATGGTTTATTATTTGGAGTTTCTTATAAGTTATTATGTGGAATAATATTATGTATTTGTGTTCCTACAATATTTTATAAAAATAAATATAAGATAGAAGATGCTTTTAAGTTATTAAGTAATGTATTATTTTTGGGAATTGGTTTTAATTTATTAATTTCTGTATATAATTATGGTATTAAATATTTTATTATGTTAATACTTATTACTATATTGACTGATACTTTTGCTTTATTTGGAGGTAAATTGGTTGGTAAACACAAATTTACTAGTATTAGTCCAAATAAAACTATAGAGGGATGTATTATAGGAAGTTTGATTTCTACTTTTGTTGTAACAATGTATTATATTAATTTAATAAATGTAAACACAAATATATTAATTGTTATAGGTTTAATATTATTTTTAAGTGTTGTAGGACAAGTAGGAGATTTATTCTTTAGTGCAATAAAGAGAGAAAACAAAGTTAAAGATTTTTCTAATTTAATACCTGGACATGGTGGTATATTAGATAGATTAGATAGTATAATATTTGTAATGTTTGCATTTATTATAATAATTTCATATTTATAGGAGGTATTAATGGTAACACTAATTATTTTAATTTTAATGCTTGGTATACTTATATTTGTTCACGAATTTGGACATTTTATAGTTGCTAAGAAGTGTGGCGTGCATGTTGATGAGTTTGCTTTAGGTATGGGGCCACAAATATTTAAATGGAAGAGAAAAAATGATCCCACAGTTTATAGTTTGAGATTATTACCAATTGGTGGTTTTTGTGCTATGGCTGGAGAGGTAGTAGAAGAAAAAAATAAAAAATTAAAAAAAGACCAATATATGTGTAATAAAAAGCCTTATCAAAAATTTTTAATTTTGGGTGCTGGTGTTACTATGAACTTTATATTGGCTTTAGTATTATTCTTTTTTCAAGGACTTATTTGGGGGAGCAGTGAACAATTAAGTTATGTAGGTTTAGTTACTCCTGGAGCTCCAATTGAGCAAAGTGGAATAGAAGTTGGAGATAGAATAGTAAGTATTAATAATATGAAAACTGATACCTGGGATAAAATTCAGATAGCAATTTCTTTAAAACATTCATCTGATACTTACGATTTTGTTGTAAAAAAACAAGATGGTTCAATTAAAAAAATAAAAGTAACTCCTGAAGTAAAGAAGAAAAAAGATGGTACTGTAGAGAGCATGACATTTGGATTTGGAGTAGGAGAAACTTTAAATCATGGTTTTTTAAAATCAATCAAATATGCATTTTTAAAATTTTATAGCGTAATTTCTAGTATGGCTATAATAATATTTAAATTAATAACTGGTAAACTTGGTTTAAGTAGCTTAGCTGGACCTGTTGGAATGTATACTGTAGTAGGTCAATCAGCAAAATATGGTTTTCAAAATATCTTATATTTAACTGCTTATTTGTCAGTAAATTTAGGATTTGTAAACATTATTCCTTTTCCAGCATTTGATGGTGGTAGGATATTATTTGTATTAATTGAAAAAATAAAAGGTAGTCCAGTAAAACCTGAGGTTGAAAATATTTTCCATACTGTTGGATTTATATTATTAATGATACTTATGTTAGTTATAACATATCAAGATATATTACGATTATTTGTTAAATAAAAAGTGTAAATGTAAAATTTTACATTTTTTTCATTTTTGTCGAAAAATGTCTTTTATTTTTTTTGTTTTATGTTATAATTTATTATAGGTAGGGTATAAATATAAATAGTAATAGTTATATCTAACTAAGAAAGAAGGGTTTTATGAAAAAAATAATAAAAAAACTTGGGGTTATTGGTTTAGCTTTAGCAGTATTAATTCCGTTTATGGATTTACCAAAAGTTAAAGCAGCAAATGATGATTGTCAATATCATTTACAGAATTATTTATTTTTAGATGTTAATGGACTTTATGCTGGAAATATTTTGGATGTTTATAGTTCTAAAGGATATCAAACTACTACTCAATTTCCGTTTGAATTTCCTCAAGGAACCGAAATAGTAAAGGTTACGTCTAATAACGTTACTACTGACGACAATATACATGATTACTTTTTAATGCATAATTCTGCGATAGAGAAAAGTAAAAATAATGAATATTATAAGATTGATACTGATTATAAAGTATATGGTAATTCATTTGTTACGACTCTTCCTGAAGGCAGTAAATATAATACATCAGCAATATTATTACATGGTGAGTGGTCAAACTATGATGCTAATTTTAATCCTATATCTAATAGTTGGGATAAATTAAATGACGAAAATATATTTAAAATTCATACAATTCAAAAAAATATAGATTATTCAGGAATTTCAACAACTATTAATCGTGGTAAATATGAAAATAATAGTGAAGTACCTGATAGTGAAATTTTTGATACAAAGACTTTACAAAATTTAATAGATGATGTTGATGGTGCAGTGGATGAATCGTTACTTTCATATAATATTTCTGCTAAAAAATATTTTATGCCTATTTCCATAACAAGAAAACTTAGTAATGCATCTGATTTAAGTGATAAAAAATTTGGATATGCTACAAATGATGGAACTTTATTTGTATTTGGAAATATAGATGGAGTATCTGGAGCTGATGGAAAAACCAAAGCTGATACTTTAAGAGATGGTGGAAAATCAGTTAAAGATATAGTTGATGATTCAATAAAAAATAGTTATGATTCTTATAAAGAATGGATAGAAAGTACTGAATATAAAGAAAATGGTGGAAGAAGTAAAGATTGTATAGTAGCTGGTAAATGTATACAAGTTGGAACTGTAGAAAAGTCTACATTTGACAATAATCCATCAACTACAGCAAATATAGATTTTGATGTATATGGTTCTTATTATTGGCCTTTTGTATTAAGCGTTGAATATAAAACATGTTCAACTTCTGAAGATCCAACTGAAGGAAACTGGAACTTAAAATATGATGCAAACGCTGATGGTAATCCAGTAAATAACATTCCAGATGAAGTAACTAATATTGCACTTAATGCAACAGTTGATGTTGCTGAAGGACCAACTAGAGATGGATGGACATTTAAACAATGGTGTACAAATCCAAATGGTTCTGGACAATGTGTAAATGCTGGTGGCAAAATAACTAGTGATAAAAGTAAAACAGTTATTCTATATGCTCAATGGGGACAAACTGGAACAACAACTAATGGAAAAACTGGTATAGTATCTTATATAATTAGTTTTGTAGCTGTAGGTGCTATTGCTGGTGGAATATATTACGTAAGTAAGAAAAAGAATTTATTTAAACAAATTTAATAAAAATTAGTCTACAAATGTAGACTTTTTTTTTATCATATATTATAATTGAATTATACTTGAAGGTAGTGATAATATGAAGAAAAATAAAATAATTTTAAGTCATTGTCCTAATTATTATAGAATTAATAATTTTGAATTCGATGAAGAAGATTTTATAACTTTAAAAATTATTAATATTTATAGTGATTACATATTTAATATAGATGAAAACAATAAAGATGAATTAAAAAAGATAGAAGATTTAGATTATGTTTTATCTAAATATATAGATGATTATAGTTTTAGAAAAGAAACTCAAAATGAATTATTAAAATTGCGTATTAAAAGAGGAAGTAATATAATTGATGTTATGATAAATGCAATTTTAAAGATATTTGAAAAGTACCAAGAAGGTTATACAAGAAATATATATTTTTCTAGATGGGTATAATTTATTATAATTAAATTGATATTGAGCATACTAATAGTGTGCTTATTATTTTATGTAAATAATGATGTAAAATGTTTTTAAAATCTTTAATTAATTATATAATTAGTGATAATATTAACGTGTGTATTCTTTATGAATATTAATGAGTGGAGACATGTATAATGAAAAATAGTAAAAAAGTAACTAAGAAAAGTAATAAGAAAAAAAATGATTTATTTTTTAAAATTGTATCGGTATTACTTATAATATCATTTGTTGTAAGTGTAGGTTTTATAATTTATTTTGAATTATTACCAATTCAATATTTATCTATGTTAATTATATTTGGTGGATTAATTGTATTTGGTTTATTTAAAATATTAAATAATAAAAGATTAAAGAAAGCTATTAAAGTAATATTTTCTATACCAAGTATATTACTAACTTTAATATTAATTATGGTTTGTTTATATTCAGTTGGTACATTAAGTTTCTTTAATAAAATATTTGATACTGGAATAAGAACAGATAGTTATTCATTATATGTTCTTAAAGATAGTGAATATGAAAAAGTAAATGATTTGAGTGACAAAACTATAGGTGTTATAGAAGATGAAAATAAAGAAAAAGTAATTGATAAGTTATCTAATAAAATTGAGTTTGATATGGTAGAGTATAAAGATGTTAATGAAGCATTAGATGATTTAGAAAATAATGAAATAGATAGTGTAGTTGCATTAGATTCTAGTATTGATTTATTACAAGAAGATACTGATGAATATGATAATATTAAAAAAATATATAGTTTTAATATAACTAATTATATAAAAACTATAAAAAGTAATAAAAATGTTGCTAAAGATAATTTTGTATTTTATATAAGTGGTGTTGATACTAATGGTAAAGTTGAATCTAAGGCTAGAAGTGATGTAAACATATTAGTTGCTGTTAATCCTAGTAAGAATAAGATTTTAATGGTAAATACTCCTCGTGATTATTATGTTAAATTACATAGTAAAAAATCTATGGATAAATTAACTCATGCTGGTGTTTATGGTATTGAAGAATCTGTTGGTACATTAGAAGATTTATATGATATTAAAGTTGATTATTATGCAAGAGTTAATTTTACTACATTTGTTAATATAGTAGAAAAATTAGGTGGTATTACTGTTGATGTACCTGTTAATTTTTGCGAACAAACAAGTTCTAGAACTAGTTCAAATAAAATTTGTTTAAGAAAAGGTGAGCAAGAATTAAATGGTGAACAAGCATTAGCATTATCAAGAACTCGTCATACTATTGCTGGTGGTGATAGAGGTAGAATAGAAAATCAAATGTTAGTTTTAAAGGCAATAATAGATAAAGCTATGAGTCCGTCAATAATAGTTAAATATAATAGTTTATTAGGTAGTGTATCTGATTCTGTTATAACTAATATAGATCAAAAATCTGTTACTAAATTAGTTAAAAAACAAATTAAGAGTAATGATGCTTGGGAGATTGAAACTTATTCAGTTGATGGTAGTGATGCTTCTAATACAACATATTCAACTGGTAGTTCGAGAGTTTATGTAATGAATCCTAAAGAAGAAACTGTTATGGAAGCTAAAAAGAAATTAGATGATATTTTAGAAACAAATAAATATAAAGAAACTACAACAGCATCAACTACAACTAAAAAATAATAATATTAATTAGAGTATATCTCTAATTTTTATATACATTTTTTTTAATATATGATATATTTAAATGGCAAAAAGGGAAGTGATTACATGAATTTAATTAACTTTTTAGAGGGTATTTTTAAAGATATATTAAAAGAATTAGAATTAGAAGATGATGTTAAATTAGCACAATCTAATAGACCCGATTTAGGAGATTATCAATATAATGGATGTATGAAGTTAGCAGGTATTTATAAAAAAAATCCTAGAGATATTGCAAATATGATAGTAAGCAAGTTGGAAGAAACTAATTATTTTAAAGATGTAAATATTGCTGGACCTGGTTTTATTAATGTTACATTAAGTGATGATCTATTAATAAAATATATTAATGAAGTAAATAATGATTTTAGTATAAATACATATCATATAGATACAGATGAAATAATATTTTTGGATTATGGTGGTGCTAATGTTGCTAAAGCTTTACATGCTGGACATTTAAGAAGCCCAAATATTGGAGAAGCAATAAAGAGATTAAGTGAAGCAATAGGATATAAAACAATAAGTGATGTACATTTAGGAGATTGGGGTAGACCAATGGGATTAATTATTTGTGAAATAAGTAAAAGATATCCTGATTTACCTTATTTTGATAAAGACTATGTTGGAGAATATCCAAGTCAATGTCCAGTTACTATTGATGAGCTAAATCAAATATATCCTTATGCTAGTAGTAGAGCTAAAGAAGATAATGAATATTTAGAAGAGGCAAGAGAATTTACAAATAGATTACAAAATAAAGAACGTGGTATATATGATTTATGGAAGAGTTTTTATAAATTATCAGTAGATGATATTAAACGTTTATATACTTTACTTGGTGCTACTTTTGATTTATGGGAAGGAGAAGCAGATGCTGATCCATATATTAAACCATTACTTGATTATTTAATAAATAATAATTATACAGAAATTAGCAATGGAGCAACTGTAATAAATGTAAAAGAAGAAAATGATATTAGGGAGATACCTCCAGTAATATTAATTAAAAGTAATGGTGGAGTTTTATATGATACTACTGAACTTGCTACATTATATTCTAGAGTTAAAAGATTTAAATTTAATAAAATGTTTTATTTAACTGATATAAGACAAGAATTACATTTTATTGAAGCATTTAGAGCGGCTTATAAAACTAATATAGTATCTAAAGATATTGATTTAGAATGGTTTGGGTTTGGAACTATGAATGGGCCAGATGGTAAACCTTTTAAAACTCGTGATGGTGGAGTTATGAGTTTAGATGAATTAATAAATGTTGTTAAAAATGAAACAATAAAAATAATTAAAGATAATGTACCAGATGAAGAAAAAGATAGTGTTGCTATGAGTTTAGCTATTGCTGCTATTAAGTATGCAGATTTATTACCTAATAGAAGTAGTGATTATGTTTTTGATCCTATTAAATTTAGTGATATTAATGGTAAAACTGGACCATATCTTTTATATAGTACAGTTAGAATGAGATCATTATTAAATAAATGTGATATAAAAAAAGATAAATATATTAAGTTATCTACTAAAGAAGAAAGAGATATAATTATTAATTTATTGAATTTAAAGAATACTATGATTAAAGCATTTGAACAAAGAAGTTTAAATGAAATATGTGAATATCTTTATAAATTAACTAATAGTTATAATGCTTTTTATAGTAATGTAAATGTTAATAATGAGACTGATATAGATAAAAAGATTAGTTATATAACTTTAACAAATTTAGTGTATGAAACTAATATGTATTTATTAAATATATTAGGTATAAGTGTTCCTGATAAAATATAGTATAAAAAAGATATTGAATGAAATATCTTTTTTTTATATTGTAATTTCAACCGCACCACTTAATTTAATTTTATCAGATAATAAATATTAGTCAATTTTTCTTTTATTTGTTATCGTTTTTTTTATATATTTTGTTTTTTTGTCAATGACACTTTGTGTTTATTTTATCATTGACTAAAAAACAGAATATATTATAATTTTCTTTCAAATAAAATTTAATATTCCAATTCTTTTTCAAATGCACTTTTAAATCCAAATATCTTTTTCGGCATATAGTTTATTTCAAATGCTATATTATCTAAATAATATTGCGTTACTGTTTTTAAGGAATAACCTTTTGGTAAAAATCTCCTTACCATCGCATTCATTCTTTCATTTGTCCCTCTTTGAAACGAACAGTAAGGATCACATTTATATAGTTTTACTCCAAGCTTCTTTGCAGCTATTCCTAACGCATTAAATTATAGTCCATTATCTACTGTTATAGATTTTACTTTTATATCATTTTTTATTATAAAATCATATATTATTTTATTTGTATAATATTCGTTTTTATATTCTGATTTTATTAACCATAGTTTTCTTGTACATCTATCTACTATTGAAACTATTGAGTCGTATTCATTTCTTTTTCCAATTATGGAATCTATTTCTAAATGTCCTACTTCCGTTCTATTTTCAATATACTTTGGTCTTAAACTTATTGGCAACACTGTTTTATTATCTAAGTTCCATTTAAAATGGGCCATCATACCAGTTTTTTTGCCTTTTCTTTTTTTATAGCATAATTTATCTTTACTCAAAAATATTTTACCATCATTTATCCAATTATACACTTGTTTAACTGATGGACAATTTGCAAAAATATGTCCTTTTTTAAATCTATTTACACATATTTCTATAGAACATATTCTTCGATCATAATGATCAAATAAGTATTTTATAAATATTTCATATTTCTTATTTATATCAATTTTTCTTTTTTTATATATACCTGCCTTATATCTTGAAATTGTAGAATGATTTATTCCGAGTCTTCTTCCAACTTCTCTCATTGAAAATCCTTGTGCTAATAAAATATCAATTTCTACTTTCTTTTTTTCGGTTAATTGTTTATAATTCATATAGGAGCCTCCTTGCCGGGAATTGGCTCCTTTATTATATCAAAAAGCCGCACCCTAGTGGTGCGGTTCAAATTTCAATTTAGGAAAAAGATATTGAATGAAATATCTTTTTTTGATAGAATGTAAGTAGAGTATAGAGAGTACTTAAAATTAAAAAATATTTTATAAAAGCACAGAATTATATAACCTAATTCTTTCTCGAACAAAAGTTTGGTCGGGGGGGGGTTAATAATTATATAATTTTTTTGTGTTTATGCAGGCTTTTATAAATTATAGTAGAGAGTATGGTGTTATATATGAATAGAAAACAAAGAATAACATTTAGTGTGGTAGGAATAACAATAGTATTATTAGCATTACTAGGATTAACATATGCGTATTTTTTGACAAGAATACAAGGAAACACTAACGAGAAATCGATAAGTGTAACAACTGCTAATTTAGTATTAGAGTATGGAGAAAATACTAATGTAGTACATGGAATATCTAATGCAGAACCAGGATATTCTGTAGAAAAAATATTTACAGCAACCAATATAGGTGATAGTACTGTAACGTATGGTGCAGCATTAGAAGATATTGTTAATGAATTAACTCGTCAAGAAGATTTAGAATATACATTAACATGTACCTCATATTTAAAGGAAGGATTTAGTTTAGCAAGTGATGGAACTATAACTGGAACAGTAGATGGAATGTGTAATGGAGTGGATACAGGAAAACAATTTCCAAGTACAAGTACAATGTCATTAATGACAACAAATACAATAGATACGACACATACACAAGTGTATAAATTAATAGTAACATATAAAGAAATGAATGTTGATCAAAGTGATGATATGAATAAAACATATAATGCAAAGGTAAATATAATTGATATAAATTCACTAATTATGAATAATCCATACAAAAATGATATAAATACGTTAAAGAAAGCAATAATTGATAATTCGATGCTTAAACTAAATGGTACTGAATATAGAGAAATTCCAAAAACTCAGCCAGCAAAAGAAGTTAGTTCATTTGTATTTCTTAAAGAAAATAATCCAGCATTTTTATCAAAAACATTAACATTAAATAATGCAACTGATTATTATATATCATATGCAGATGATTATATAGTTGATGAAACTACTGGAAAATTCACTTTAGTAAATCCCACAGTAGTTACAACTAAATACACGATTGCAATGGCAAATAGTTTAGTTGGAAAATATGCGGTTTGGAGTACTAATGTGCCAACTATAGCAAATACTAAAACTCAGTATAATATTTATAAAATTTCAACAAATATTTCGGAAATCAATTCAACTATAAAATATTCAGAAGTGAAAACTGTACTTAAATCTACAGAAAAAGAATTAAGTATAGCTAATGACGATTATGGAACAAGTTACTATTTTAGAGGCGGAGTAGAAGACAATTTTGTGAATTTTGCTGGAATGTGTTGGAGAATAGTGCGTATCGAAGGCGATGGTTCCACAAAATTAATATTAGAAGATAAAAATGTTGAATGTGATAATTCATCTTATACAGGAGAGTGGATAAATGAAAATACACAAAAATTGGAAGAAGATATGCTAAATTCTGGCTTTGATTTTATAATATATAAATTTCAAGAAAAGTATTTGACATCATATATAGATAAGTTAAAGGTTGATGAATGGTGTTATGATTATGTTGAAGAGCCATCAGAAGATAGTGTAATATACTCTAATGCTTATACAAGAATAGTTACCGATAAAAACCCAACCTTTAAATGCCAAGGAAGAAAATTGTCTTATTATCTTAATGCAGATGATGATATGTATGTAGGAATATTAACAGCAGATGAGGTAGCATATACTGGTTTAATATCTGAAAGACATTCTGGACAGTACAGTACATCTTATTTATTTAATAATTATTCTTCTTTTCCTTGGTTTACATTTTCTGCTTTTGCTACAGTGCCTATCGATAACTCTTATATTGAAGATTTATTTACTGTCGATAATAGGTCGGGATTAAGTGCTCAAGAATATGATTATTTTAGACCATCAATAACTTTGCTATCATCTGTTAAAATTTCTAAAGGTGATGGTACACAGTCTAATCCTTATATAGTAAAATAATAAAAAACTAGACATTGAAATTGTCTAAGTCAATTATATCGTTAATGTTTAAATTTAGAGAACTATTGCTAGGTAATTCTAGTATGTTAGTTCTTTTTTTTGTATGAAATATTATTATTTTATTAGGTTTTATGTTTCTATTAATCATTAATATTCTATTATGTTTATCGAGAAGTAATGTATCTATATTTTCTTTCATAAAATATGTGTGAATACTTTTACAATTTGTTATTAAAAGGCCGTAATCTATATTTGTTTGTCCCATTAAACCGAGTAATTTATCTTTAAAATTACTAGCTGTTTTTATTTTCATAAAATCACTACATTTCTAAATATTATTATATATTATATTATGATAATGTTCAAATTGTTTGACTATTAATAATTATTATGTTATTTTATTTCATGCAAAAGAGGGGGATGTTATGATATATTTAGTTTTATTAAGTATTCTTTATATTATTACTACAGGAATAGCATATTATACTACAGATAACATTAATAGAGATATTATTGAACAAATAAGTGATGATTATTATATTAAGTCTAGTTTTTATATAAAGAAAGATAATTATTCAATTTCTTATTTAAATAAGAGATTAAGAGCTAGTTTTATACCTTTAATACATTTTTATGTTATTAGTTATAATATGGAAGATTATAATTATGATAAATTATATAGAAACGTTAAAAGAAAATTGTTGAAAAAAGGTAGAATTGTTTTAAAAAATAATTCTAGAAATTCAGAAAATTCAAGAAGTTTATTTGATGTTATATCAGAATTTAATAAAGAAGATGTTGTTATTTTAAATAATTCTAAAAAAGATAAAAATCAAATGTCTGTAGAAAAGTTTGAAACTGAATTTAATTTAAGTAATATATATACATTAAATGAAACAACTTATTTATATGCAAAATATTTATTATATGTTTATAAGAGAGATAAAAGTAGAGTAGATACAAGCAGTGTTTTAGGTAAGGCTGAAATTATTATATTAGAAAAATATATTAGAGAGTTAGAAAAGTTAATAAAAAATTATGAAATAAATAATATAGATGGTGTTATGAAGAAAACACTTAATAATCGTAATAATCAAGAATTTCATAAATAATTCATAAAAAATCTTTAAACTTAGTGTGTTAGTTATGGACATAATTTAATATTTGTTATATTATATATAAAGTGTCTTTTAAAGGAGTAACGGTATATGAAAGATTTTATGAATAAGAATATTTTATTAAATTTTATAATTAATTTTGTATTTATATTAATGGTAGAAACGGTATTTAAAATAGTTAATAAATTTAGTATATTAGATTGGTCTAGTTTACGTATTATATTAAGTACTATATTATTAAGTATGATAATTAGTGGTATAGAATATTTTGTACCTAAAAAGATACATAAGTTTATTAATATTATTATATTATTTATTGTTTCTATATATGCATTGGCACAAACTGGGTTTAATAATTTTATAGGTGTTTATATGTCACTTGGTACTAGTAGTCAGTTAGGGGCTGTAATTGATTATATTAGAGAGTTTTTATTAAGTTTTAAATGGTATTATTATTTTGTTATGTTACCATTTATACTATGTTTAGTTTATTATATTTTTGTTAATAAGATTATTGTAAAGAAATTTAATGTAAGTTTAGTAAATACTAAGTTTAAAGAATTAAATAAAGATATGTTTTTAAAGAAAGTTTGGGGTATGTCTATTATATTTATATCTATTTTTGCATTATTTTTATCTACTTTAAAAATAACGTTTATGCAAAATAAATTACAAACAGTTAGTAATATGAATTTATATAATAATCCCAGTGTTCCTAGCATTTCAGTTAAACAATTTGGTATAACTAATTTTGGTATTTTAGATGTTAAAAATTATTTTGTACCTAATGAAAATAGTAATGAAGATATTTTAATTGATGAGAGTAAAAATAAAGAAACTAGTAGAAGTAAAGATGATACAAAGTGGAAAGATTTGATAAATAGAGAATCTGATGTTACTATGAATACTTTAAATAAATATTTTATTAATAATGATGGTAGTGATTTTAATGATTATACTGGGTATTTTAAAGATAAGAATCTAATTGTTATTATGTTAGAAAGTGTAAATGATATTATTATAAATAAAGAAGATTATCCAAATTTTTATAAAATGTATAGTGAAGGATGGCATTGGGAAAATAATTATAGTCCTAGAAATAGTTGTAGTACTGGAAATAATGAAATGAGTGGTATGATAAGTTTATATTCTATTTATAATACTTGTACTGCTAATAATTTTAAAAATAATACTTATTATGAAAGTATATTTGGTTTATTTAATAGAAGTAATTATAATACTTTTAGTGCACATGACTATGTAGCACATTATTATGATAGAAATACTATACATACTAATATGGGTAGCATGAAGTATTATGATGTAGAGGATTTAGGTATAAGTTATTCTAGTCAGTATAAAAATTGGGCTAGTGATGAAGACTTTATGACTAAAATATTAGATGTTATAAAAAATAACGATAGTGATAATTTTATGGCTTGGTTGACTACTGTTAGCAGTCATCAACCTTATTATTATTCATCTACTGAAGGTGATAAGTATTTAGATTTGTATAAAGATTTAGATTTAAGAATTGATTTAAAGAGATATAAATCTAAGTTGAAGATATTAGATAATGCTTTAGGTATTTTATTAGACGGTTTAGAAAGTCAAGGTATTTTAGATGATACTGTAATAGTTATGTATGGAGATCATTATCCTTATGGGCTTTCTACTAGTACAATTAATACTGTATTAGATTATGATACTAGTGTAGATTTTGAAAGTGAGAGAGTTCCATTTGTTATATATAATAGTAAATTAGAATCTAAGACTTTTAAAGAATATACTTCATATATTAATTTACTTCCAACTATTGCTAATTTATTTGGAATAGATTATGATCCTAGATTATATGTTGGTAGTGATATATTAAGTGATGATTATAAATCATTAGTTGTATTTGCTGATGGTTCTTGGAAAAATGAAGTTGCATATTATAATGCTAGTAAGGGAACTGTAGAATATTTTGGTGATAAAGTATATACATTAGAAGAAGTACAAGAAATAAACCAACGTGTTGATACAAAAATGAAGATGAGCAGTTTAGCTATTAAGAATAATTATTTTAATTATTTATATAGTAATTTATATCAAGAATCTTAATTGATTCTTTTTATTTGATTTAAAAAATACTATATGGTATAGTATTTTTTATTAAAGGGGGATTAATATGGTAGATGTTCAAATGTTAAAGAATGAATTAGATAAGTATTATGTAGAATTTAATAATTTTTCTCGTATTTTAGAAATTATTGGAATAAATAGAAGTAATAGAAAATTATTATGTAAATATAGAAGTATAATTATTGAAACAATAAAAGAAGTTTATTTAAATGGCTTTAGATTATTAGGTAAGCCTTTAAATAATTTAGTTTGTGTTTTAAATGATGAAAATATAGAAGAAAGTGTTAGGTTAAATTTAATTATTGAGTATGTTAATTTAATGGATTTGATACTTAGAAATTCTAAAAGATTTACAAATTATAATAGGCTTGTTTAATTTTGTTAAAATTATGTAAATATAAAATTTATACTTTGTTTGGTTTAAAAAATATGATACAATTATAGTATATCGAAAAAGGGGAATGTTAATGGGACAATATTTCACTAATGATAATAATCTTAAAAGTGAATATAGAAATATTATTTATAATTATAAAGATTATCATTTTACGTTTTTAAGTGATTTAGGGGTATTTAGTAAAGATAGAGTAGATTATGGTAGTAAGTTATTAGTTGAGACTTATTTAGAATATGGTAAAAAGAATGTTACTGTTTTAGATGTTGGATGTGGTTATGGTTTTATTGGTATAACTATATCTAAAATTATGAATTCTTATGTAGATATGATAGATGTTAATAAAAGAGCGGTACATTTGTCTAATATTAATATTAAAAATATTGGTTGTAATGCAAATGCATTTGTTAGTGATGTATATGAAAAAATAGATAAAAAATATGATGTAATTATTTCTAATCCACCTATAAGGGCTGGCAAAAGTATATATATGAGTATAATAGAAAATTCTATTAATCATTTAAAAAATGATGGTGAATTTTGGTTTGTAATGAATAAAGATCAAGGGGCTAAAAGTACAATAGAGAAGATAAAAAATGTTTATGATGTAACTGTTTTGAAAAAAGATAAAGGTTTTTTTGTAATTCTTTGTAAAAAGCGTTGACATAATCATTTTTTGTTGATAAAATTTTAAATTGGTGGCGTAGTATCTAATTTTTTAGACTACACTAAAAAAATCTTAGTTTGGGGTGAACTTGAGTGGCATACAAAGTAGAGAAGTTTGGTGACCATAGAGAAAGAAGATCTTTCTCAAAAACTACTAATAAATATGAATTAAAAGATTTATTAGAAATACAAAAAGAATCATATCAATGGTTCTTAACAGAAGGAATTAAAGAAGTATTTGATGATTTATTTCCTGTAGAAAGTTTCACTGGTAATATATCTCTAAGTTTTAGTGATTATTGTTTTGATGAACCTAGATACGGTGTAAAAGAATCTAAGGAAAGAATGGTAACTTATAGTGCTCCATTAAAAGTACAAGCTCGTGTTTTTATTAATGAAACAGGAGAAGTAAAGGAACAAGAGGTTTTCTTAGGTGATATGCCTATGATGACTGATGCTGGTACTTTTATTATTAATGGTGTTGAACGTGTTATCGTATCTCAATTAGTTCGTAGTCCTAGTATTTATTTTAAAAGAGAAATAGATAAAAATGGACGACCTGTAGTTAGTGGAGAAATGATACCTAATAAAGGTACATGGTTAGAGTTTGAACTAGATGCTAGAGATGTTATTTATGTAAGAATAGATAGAACAAGAAAAGTAACTGTTACAACTCTTTTACGTGCAATAGGATTATCTAGTGATGAAAGTATTTTAGAAGTATTTGGTGATAATAGATTTATTAGAAATACTTTAGAAAAAGATTCTACTAAGAATACTGATGAAGCATTAATAGAAATATATGAAAAATTAAGACCTGGAGAACCTGCTACATTAGATTCTGCAAAGAATCAATTAATTACACGTTTTTTTGATAAATTTCGTTATGATTTAGCTAAAGTTGGACGTTATAAATTTAATAAAAAATTAAATGTATTAGATCGTTTGCTTGGTCAAAAAATAGCTGAAACTATTAAAGATGGCAAAAATGTAATAGTAAAAAAGGGTACTGTTATTGATAAGAGTACTTTAGAAAGTATTAGACCATTATTTGAAAATGGTTATAATGTTAAAGAAGTTATTATAAATGAAGAATTAGATGAGTATAATAAAGTTCAAGAAGTACTTGTTTATAGTAAGACTAATGAACAAGAAGTAATTAAGATTATTGGTAATGATCAATCTATTGATTCTAGACGTTTAACTATATCTGATATATATGGTGCTGTATCATATTATTTGAATTTATTAGATGATATTGGAAATATTGATGAAATAGATCATTTAGGTAATCGTCGTGTTAGACAAGTTGGAGAATTAATTCAAAATCAATTTAGAACTGGTATGGTTCGTATGGAAAGAGTTATTCGTGAAAGAATGACTACTCAAGAATTAGATAGTGTAACTCCTAAAACTTTAATTAATATTAGACCTGTTACTGCTGCTATGAAAGAATTCTTTGGATCTAGTCAATTATCTAAGTTTATGGATCAAATTAATCCAATTGCTGAATTAACAGATAAGAGACGTTTATCAAGTCTTGGGCCTGGTGGTTTATCAAGAGATAGAGCTGGTATGGAAGTTCGTGACGTTAACGTTTCCCATTATGGTAGAATTTGTCCAATTGAGTCTCCTGAAGGTGCTAATATCGGTTTGATTACAAGTTTAGCAAGTTATGCAAAAGTTAATGAATATGGATTTATAATGACTCCATATAGAAAAGTTGTTGATTGTCATGTTACTGATGAAGTTCTATATTTAACTGCTGACGAAGAAAGTGATTATTATATTGCTCAAGCAACTATTGGTATGGACAAAGATAATAACTTAACTGATAAAGAAGTAGTAGCGCGTTTAAATGGTGAAAATTTAATTGTTAAAAAGGAATTAGTTAATTATATAGACGTTGCTCCTAGTCAAGTAGTATCAATTACTACAAGTTGTATTCCTTTCTTGGATCATGATGATGCTCATAGAGCGTTAATGGGATCAAACATGCAACGTCAAGCAGTTCCACTATTACAAAGTGAAGCACCTTTAGTTGGTACTGGTGTTGAATATATAGCTGCAAGAGATAGTGGTTCAACAATTTTAGCTAAGGCTGATGGTGTAGTTGAATATGCTGATAGTAAAAAGATAATTATTAGAAATGCTAAAGATAAAGATGTTTATTATTTAGCTAATTATGAAAGAAGTAATGCTGAAACATGTATTAATCATTTACCAATTGTAACTGAAGGTGATAAAGTTCATCGTGGTGAAGTTATTGCTGATGGTACAAGTACTGATAAAGGTGAATTAGCATTAGGTAAAAATATGACAATAGCATTTATGACATTTAATGGTTATAACTATGAAGATGCTGTTGTATTGAATGAAAGATTAGTTAAAGATGATGTTTATACATCATTACATATTGAACATTATGATATAGATTGTCGTGATACTAAGTTAGGACCTGAAGAGATTACTAGAGATATTCCAAATGTTAGTGAAGATGCTCGTAAGAATTTAGATGCTAATGGTATTATAAGAATTGGTACAGAAGTTCATGAAGGAGATATATTAGTTGGTAAAGTTACTCCTAAGGGTGTACAAGAACTAACAAGTGAAGAAAAATTATTACATGCAATCTTTGGTGAAAAGACTCGTGAAGTTAGAGATACATCACTTCGTGTTGCTCATGGTGCTGATGGTATTGTTCATGATGTTAAAGTTTATACTAAAGAAAATAGTGATGAATTACCTGCAGGTGTATCAAAAGTTATAAGAGTTTATATAATTCAAAAACGTAAGATACAAGTAGGAGATAAGATGTCTGGGCGTCATGGTAATAAAGGTGTTATTTCATTAATCTTACCTGAAGAAGATATGCCTTATTTACCAGATGGTACTCCAGTTGATATCGTATTAAACCCACAAGGTGTTCCAAGTCGTATGAACTTAGGACAAATATTAGAGTTACATTTAGGAATGGCTGCTAAAAAACTTGGCGTACATTGTGCAACTCCAGTATTCGATGGTGCAACAGTTGAAGACATTGCCGAAATGATGGAAGAGGCTGGGTTAGATAAAGATGGTAAAACAGTTTTATATAATGGTCGTACTGGTGAGCCTTTTGAAAATAGAGTAGCAGTTGGTGTAATGTATATGATTAAATTACATCATATGGTAGATGATAAATTACATGCTCGTTCTACTGGACCTTACTCATTAGTAACTCAACAACCATTAGGTGGTAAAGCACAATTTGGTGGTCAACGTTTCGGAGAAATGGAAGTTTGGGCATTATATGCTTATGGTGCTGCTCATGTATTACAAGAAATATTGACTATTAAATCTGATGATGTTACTGGTCGTGTTAAAGTTTATGAATCATTAGTTAAAGGTAAAACTGTTGATCAAGCTGGTATTCCAGAAAGCTTTAGAGTATTAATTAAAGAATTCCAAGCATTAGGATTAGATATTTCATTCATAGATAATAATGATGAAATTCATAGTATTTCTGATTTAGAGGAAATAGATGATGATGTTGCTATTACAATAGATGAAATTGATATAAATAAAGATAAAGAAAATGTTACACTTACTGAAGAACTTAATGATGATTTAGTTACAGATAAAGAAACTGAGAAAAATGAAGAGGACATGGAAGAAGATGCTCCAACAGAAGAAGAATTAGAAGCAATCTCTAATGGTGATTTAGAAGGAGATGAAATTTAATGTTAGAAGTTAATAATTTTAAAGGAATTAAAATTGGTATAGCAAGTCCTGAAAAGATTAGAAGTTGGTCTCATGGAGAAGTAATAAAACCTGAAACAATAAATTATCGTACCTTAAAACCTGAGAGAGATGGATTATTCTGTGAAAAGATTTTTGGGCCAAGCAAAGACTATGAATGTAGTTGTGGTAAATATAAAAGATTAAGATATAAAAATGTTATATGTGATAGATGTGGAGTAGAAGTAACTCGTTCTAAAGTACGTCGTGAACGTATGGGACATATTGAGCTTGCTTCTCCTTGCTCACATATTTGGTTCTTTAAAGGTGTTCCATCTAAAATGGGTCTTGTATTAGATATGAGTCCTAGAGAATTAGAAGAAGTATTATATTTTGTTAGTTATGTGGTAATTAATCCTGGTAACGCTCCTTTAGAGAAAAAACAAACTCTTTCTGATAAAGAATACAGAGCATATTATGAAAAATATGGAAATGGTTTTGAAGTTGGAATGGGTGCTGAAGCAATTAAAAAATTATTACAAGAAGTTGATTTAGATAAAGAAATAAATGAATTAAGAGTAGAATTAGAGGGTGCTACTGGTCAAAAACGTATAAGACTTGTCAAACGTTTAGATTGTTTAGTATCTTTCCAAGAAAGTGGCAATCGTCCTGAATGGATGATATTAGATGTTATTCCAGTTATACCTCCCGAACTTCGTCCTATGATTCAATTAGATGGTGGTAGATTTGCTACTAGTGATTTAAATGATTTATATAGAAGAATTATTAATAGAAATAATCGTTTAAAGAAATTATTAGAATTAGGTGCTCCTTCTATAATAGTTCAAAATGAAAAACGTATGTTACAAGAAGCGGTTGATACATTATTTGATAATGGTAGACGTGGTAGAAGTGTTACTGCTGCTGGAAATAGACCTTTAAAATCTTTATCAAGTATGTTAAAGGGTAAACAAGGACGTTTCCGTCAAAACTTATTAGGTAAACGTGTTGATTATTCTGGTCGTTCAGTTATCGTTGTTGGACCAAATTTAAAAATGTATCAATGTGGTATTCCTAAAGAAATGGCTTTAGAATTATTTAAACCACATGTTATACATGGTTTAGTATCTCGTGGGTTAGCTCATAATATTAAAGGTGCTAAGAAATTAATTGATACTAGAAATGAATGCGTTTGGGACGTTGTAGAGGATGTTATTACAGAACATCCAGTAATGTTAAACCGTGCGCCAACACTACATAGATTAGGTATTCAAGCATTTGAACCTAAATTAGTTGGTGGTAAAGCTATAAGACTTCATCCATTGGTTTGTGCTGCATTTAATGCAGACTTCGATGGTGATCAAATGGCTGTACACGTACCATTAAGTGAAGAAGCAAAAGCAGAAGCTAGAATTCTTATGTTAGGTGCTAATAATATTCTATCTCCAAAAGATGGAAAACCAATTGTTACACCAAGTCAAGATATGGTTTTAGGTAACTATTATATAACTATTGAAGAAGCTGGATTACCAAATGAAGGTAAAGTTTATAAAAATAGTAATGAAGCAATTATGGCTTATGAAAGAAGAGAAATAACTCTTCATACAAGAATAGTTGTTCCTGTTTCTTCATTCAAACATAGATTATTTATAGATGAAGTTAAAGATAAATATTTAGTAACTACTGCTGGTAAATTAATATTTAATGAAATCTTACCAGATACATTCCCTTATATGAATGAACCTACTAAGGAAAATATAAGTGGTATAACTCCTATGAATTATTTTATAGATATGGGAGAAAATATACCAGAAGTAATTAAGAGTATGCCTTTAGTAAAACCTTTTGATAAAAAGACTTTACAAAATATCATTGCTCAGATATTTAAATTATATAAAACTACTGAAACAAGTATTATGCTTGATAAGTTAAAAGATTTAGGATTTAAATATTCAACACTTGCTGGTATTACTGTTTCATTGTCAGATATAGTTGTAGATTCTAGTAAACAAGAATTTATTGATGCTGGGCATGAAAAAGTTAATAAGATTAATAAACAATTTGCTCGTGGATTAATTACAGAAGAGGAAAGATATACAAGTGTATGTGCTGTATGGAATAATGTAAAAGATCAAGTTAAGAACAAATTAAGTGAAAGAGCTAAATCTGATATGCATAATCCAGTATTTATGATGATGAATTCTGGTGCTCGTGGTAGTGCTGACCAATTCTGTCAAATGGCTGGTATGCGTGGGTTAATGGCTAAACCAGATGGAACATCTGTTGAAATACCAATCTTATCAAGTTTACGCGATGGACTTTCAGTTAACGAATTCTTCTTAGGAACACATGGTGCTCGTAAAGGAGATACAGATACAGCATTACGTACAGCAGATTCAGGATATTTAACAAGACGTCTAGTTGATGTATCACAAGATATAATTGTTAAAGATGAAGATTGTGGTTGTGTATCTGGATTAGTTGTTAGAGATTTATTAAATGATAAAGATGGAAGTGTTATTGAACCTTTAGCTGAAAGATTACTTGGTAGATTTACTGCTAAAAAAGTTATTAATCCTGAAACTAAAGAAGTTATAGTAGATAAAGATGTTTTACTAAATGAAAGTTTAGTTGCAAAAATAGAACGTGCTGGTATTAAAGAAGTTGAAATTAGAAGTATATTAACATGTAAGAGTCCTAATGGTGTTTGTCAAAAATGTTATGGTAGAAACTTAGCTACTGGTAACTTAGTTGAAACTGGTGAGGCTGTTGGTATAATGGCTGCTCAATCAATTGGTGAACCTGGTACTCAGTTAACAATGCGTACATTCCATAGTGGTGGTGTTGCTGGTGGAGAAGATATTACACAAGGTCTTCCTCGTGTTGAAGAATTATTCGAAGCTAGAAATCCTAAAGGAAAAGCTACAATTTCTGAAATTACTGGTAAAGTTGAATTAATTGAAGATGTTAATGGAAAATGGAAAATTACAGTTGCTAATAAAGCTGAAGCAAGAGATCATGTAACAAGTTATGGTGCAAAATTAAATGTTGAAGTTGGAGACGAAGTAAGTGCTGGAGATAAATTAACTCAAGGTACTATTTCTCCTAAAGAATTATTAGCAGTAACAGATCCAATAACAACTCAAGAATATATATTAACTGAAATTCAAAAAGCTTATAAATCTCAAGGTGTTGATATTTCTGATAAACACGTTGAAATTATAGCAAGTCGTATGATAAATAAGATGAGAGTAGTAGATGAAGGTGATACTGATTTAGTTGCTGGTTTAACAGTTAGTATTAGAGAATTTACTGAACGTAATAAAAAAGTTTTACTTGAAGGTGGAGTTCCTGCTACAGGTAGACCAATTATCTTAGGTATTACAAAATCTTCTCTTGAAACTGATTCATTCTTATCTGCTGCATCATTCCAAGAAACAACAAGAGTATTAACAGATGCTGCAATTAAAGGTAAAGTTGACCATTTAACAGGATTAAAAGAAAATGTTATAATTGGTAAATTAATTCCTGCAGGTACTGGTGCTAAACAATATAGTGATATTACTATAGAGTTAGAAAAAAGTTTAATGGATGATGAACCAAGTGAAGTCTTAGAAAATCAATTCTTAGATGATAGTGATGAACAAATAGAAACTGAATTAGTTAGTGTAGAAGAAACTGAAAACGAGGTTCCAGTTAGTGAATAAAAGAATATTTGAAAAAGTATTCTTTTTTTATGTATTTATGAACAAAATTGTTTCAAAAACTATTTTATTTATGTTTTTAAATATTATTGACAAGTGAGAAAAGATATGTTATAAGTAAACTAATTTATTAAATACATGAGAGGTGATTTGACTTCATGTATATTTAAAAATTTAATAGCAAATATCAAATACTTTAATAAAATTATTTGTATAGTATGGTGAGGAAATATGAAAAAAAACGATTTCATTCTTATAAGGCATAGTTATGATAATCATAGTTATATCGATGGTAAAAATGATACAGGTTTGACCTCTAATGGCATTGAAATAGCGAAAAAGGCTTCAAAAGAACTTTTGTATAAGATAGATACTAATAATGTAATTATTAGGCATTCAACAAAAAAAAGAGCAATTGAAACTGCAGAAATATTGTGTGAATATATCTTGAAAAATGGAATTGATTGTCAATGTGTAAAAGATATTGGTTTAACAGAATTATATCAAGGTGAGTTTAATTTTTATGGAATGGAACATTCATCTAGAATAGATTTTTTACAAAGCTGTTGGGATGATTTTGAATTTTGTCGAAATAATGGTGATTTGTACCATTATTTTGGACAAAATAAAAATAGTAAAATTGTTTTATCGCCTGGAGAAAATCATGCTCAGTGGTCTGTTCGTATAGCAAAGGGTGTTTTAAATATTTTAGATGATTTATCTAAGTCTTTTCAATCTATAAATGTAACGCATCGAGGTGCTATTTTGGAAATTCAAAAAATAGTAGAAATGATTAATGGTAAGATAACATTTGATGAAATAGAAAAGTATAAAACTATTTGGATGAATTATTGTCAAGATTATTCATTACATATAGAAAACTTAAATGCAGCAAAAACTCTTACAAAAAAATATATAAAACAAAGGAGCAGAGATGAAAATAATTATTAATCAACCAAGATCATCTTATTTTGTAGGTGGTGCTGAAAGAATTTCTTTTGATCATGCTATTAATTTTTATAAATTGGGAAATGAAGTTTATTTTATTACAATATTACCGGATAGTATTGGATTAAAGTATTCTAATCAATTTAAAGAATTTTATAAAAATTATTCTAAAAAAATTAAAATAATAGAAATTAAACAAGATGAAAAAATTAAATATATCTATAATATTCAACCTGGTGAAGATAGATGTCGTTGGAATGTAGAATCTATTTTTTATAATCAGAAATTATATGAGTATATTTCGAAAGAAAATATTCATTATGATATTATTTTCTCATATTATAATTTGGATGCTGTTTTTGTTCCAAAAAAATTAATTTCTAAAAATGTTTTATACTTATGTGGGATACCAAGAGAACAAAATGATTTTCAAGGTAGTTTCTTAGCCGCGTATGATACTGTTCTTGCTATTTCTAATGATGTAAAAAAGTCTTGGGAAAAATATTGTACTAAAATTAATATAATAGAGACTGGTGTTGATTCCAATCGATTTTCGTTAAAACATTTTCAAACAAATAAAAACAAAGAAATTACTCTTTTGTATGTTGGACGCCTTATTTTTAGAAAAAATATTGATAAAATAATTTATGCATTTGAGGAACTTTCTAAAATATATAAATTGAGATTATTAATAGTAGGAGATGGTCCAGATAAAAAACGTCTAGAAAGTATTTCTAATTCTAATAATATTGTATTTACTGGAATCGTAATTGATACAGAAAATTATTATAAACAAGCAGATATTTTTATATCTCCTTCGGAATTCGGCGAAGGACTTCAAGGAACTATTCTTGAGGCTATGAGTTGTGGGTTAACTATTATTGCAACAAATACTCAAATAAATAAAAAATTATTGGATAATGGTAGAGGTTTTGTTGTTGAACCAAATATTGAATCAATTATTGAAGGAATAAAAAAAGCTATTGTTACTGATAGAATAAAAATATCAAAAAAAACAAGAAAATATGTGTTGAAAAATTATAATTGGATAGAAAAAGTTAATCAAATTTTGGAGGTATTAAAATGAACTTAATTTTTATGAGACATGGTGAAGCAACTGACAATGTTAAAGAATTGTTATCAGATAAAGAAATATATTGGTCAGTTTTAACTGAAAATGGTAAAAAAACTGTGCGAGAATCTATAAAAGTTTTGCCACGAAGAATTGATAAGATTTATGTTTCTCCGTTTCCTAGAACAATTGAAACTGCACATTATGTTTTTGAAAAATTTCCTAAAATAGAAGTTATTATAGAAGAAAAATTACACGAATTAAATTATGGAAAATATTCTGGTAAAAAAAATAATTTAGAACTTAATAAAACAAGGTTAAAACAAATTGATGGTGATTATTTTGTTAGATTAGGAGAATATGGCGAAAATAATTTCGATATAGAATCTAGGTTATGTGAATTCTTGAATGACGTTTATGTGAACAATTATAAGGAAAGTACAATTATGATTGTTTCGCATGGTTCAGTTACTTCTTATATGAAGAGAATATTAAACATTAAAACACCGCATATTAAAACAGGAAAAATAGAAGAATATATTAATGTTGATTTTTCACCACTTTTTAAACATATAAAAAAATTAAAAAATATTAAATTAAAAAAAATAAAAGAAAGAGTAGAACAAGTTAAATTTTTAAATATTAGTGAAAAATTAAAAACAAGATTGATTAGTATTTCAAAAAAAGAATTTAATAATATAGAATTTCCAGATAACTACTTTTCTATGTTTTTAAATGGAATAAGTACAAAAAATCTTATACTTAAAAAAAGTTCAAATTTTGATGATGGTATAATTTTAATTTGTTTTTATAATAATTTTGAAAATTTTGTTGAAAAATGGATGAATCATTATATTAATATTGGTATTAAAAATTTTGTTTTAGTAGATAATAATTCAAATGATAATTCAATTAACATTTTGAAAAGTTATGAAAAAAAAGTTAATATTTCATTTTGGGAAATTAAAGAAAAATATAATTGTTATAAAATGTGCGGATGGAAACAACAGATTCTAGAATTTTATGGTGAAGGTCGTAATTATTTGACTGTTGACTCTGATGAATTATTTATATATGAAGATTATAAAAATATTATATTTGAGGAATTTTTAAGAAAAAATCATTTCACATTTATTAAGAGTTTGATGCTTGATGTTTATACTAATAAAGATATATTTGATGGAAAAATAGAAGATTTTAATTTTGTTGATAAAGGTACATATAAAATCACCTCTACTGTTCCTTATAAACAACGTTTTTATGGTGGTCCAAGATCTAGAATTTTCGGCATTAATCCTAGTTTGCAAAAGATACCTTTTATTTCATATACTGGTACTGAAGTTTTTGCTAATGATCATTATTATTATCCTTGGAATATAAATGCTAAAGCACAATTTTGTTCATATTTGTTACACTATAAATTTTTACCTGGAGATAATAAAAAATATGAAATATATGTTAAAGATGGTAGACATTGGAACAATTCACATGAATATAAAATTTATAATAAATTATTAAATAATAATAAAATTACTTTTTATAACGAAGAAGTTTCAATTCCTATTGATGAAATAGATTTTTCTTTTTAATCTTTTAAAGAAGGAGTAGATTATATGAAATATTTAATTTTAAATAATAAAAGAAAAATTAAAAGCATAATTAATTATTTAATTGATAAAGAATCTCTTCCTAAAATAAAAAGAAGATTAAATATTTTTGCTGAAGATGATACCTTTCAGATAGAAATTTTAAATAATAAAATTAGTTATAGAAAAAATAATAGACTAAAAACAATTTTTGTAAAAAACAAAAATGTTAAGTATTTTTTGAAAATTTTAGATAACACTAAAAAATATTATATAAATGATATATCAATATTAGATTTTGAAAATTGTTCTATATTATTTGATACTTATCATGGAACATTGATATCGACAAATAATGAAAAATTATGTCGTGAACTTGAAAATAAATTTAATTTAATGTATTTTGAAAATATAAATGATCATAAAAATATTATAGATCCTGAACCAGAATATTTATTTGACAAAATAGGTAATTTGAATACAAAAATTAAAAATTATGGAATAAAAACTGGTTTAGATATACGTTCAACTAGTACATCATTAAAATTAAGAATTTCTAATATATCTAATGATTATTCTTATTTAGAATGTTATTATAAATATATAACGAATTATGATTTGTTATCTACATCTTCTTATAGAAAAAAGAAGTATCCAATAATGAATATGAGTATAATAATACCTGTGTATAACCAAAATGTTAAGTATTCTTTATTGTCAATACAAGGACAAGATTTATCAAAAGAAGAGAAGAAAAAACTTCAAATTATTATTATAGATGATGGATCATATAATAATGTTATTGAAGATATTAATCAAATAAGAAGTGAATTAGACTTTGAGTTACAAATAATATCTTTTGAAAATAATATGGGATTATCAAATGCAAGAAATGTTGGCTATGCAGTTTCTAAATATGAACAAATACTTTTTATGGATTCTGATATTATTTTAAGTAAAAATTTTATATATGATATGAATATTAGAATACAAATAATTCCAAATGCTATATTCACTTGTATGAGAAAAAATATCGAAAAAAATTCTGATATTTTAGAAACAAATAATTTATTATCTGGAATTGATGCTTGTACAGATTTTGATGACAGTAGAGTTATTACAAAAGGAAAAGAGTATCATATTGGTTGTGATAAGTCATATATTAATGAAGAATTTTCAATTTTAGACGATACGGATTATTTTAAAGAATTAAGTTTTGGATCTCAAATTGGTATATATAATATATCTACAGTGGTTGCTGGACATAATATAGCTTTAAATAAATCATTGATAAAATCATCAGTACCATTTAGTTCAAAATTTAAAGGATGGGGATTAGAGGATGCTTATTTTTCTGCTAAAATAGTGTCTAATGGATGTTATGTTATTCCAGTTTTATCTTCTTGTGTATATCATATAAATCATCCTCCTAGAAGTGGTAGTCAAGAACAAAAAAATAAAGAAGCGATGATTAATTATGAAATATATAATGAATTATTAGATCAATTATGGGAGTAAATTTTTGAAAAAATGATAATTATTGTTTTTTAATATATTATCATATATAATATATGACAATTATATGTTTTATAGGAGTTGATTTACAATGGATATATTTGAAGAAGAAAAAAGAAGATTAGAATATACATTAGATGTTATAGATAATGAGATTCAATTAAAAGAAAAAAATGTAGAAAATTTAAAAACTGATAGTTCAAAGTTGTCTTTTGAAGATAGATTAAGAGGAACTCATTTTCAACTTAATGCACAACTTACTAATGAAGGCAATAATATATATAATTTGCAAAGAGCAAAAAATAGTCCATATTTTGGTAGAATAGATTTTTTATCTAATGGAGAAAAAAATGCAGTAAAAATTTATATTGGCAAAACTGGGATATATAGCAATAATAGTGAAATAGTTAAAGATTGGAGAGCTCCTATATCTAGTTTATATTATGATAGTGAATTGGGAAAAGTTCAATATGATTCATTATCGGGAGTACAAACAGGAGATTTAATCTTAAAAAGACAGATAGACATTAAAGATGGTAAATTATTAGAAGTGAATGATTCTAGTTTAGTATCAAATGATGAGTTGCTAAAACCATATTTAAGTTTAAATGCTGATAATAAAATGAAAGATATAGTTGCCAGTATTCAAAGGGAACAAAATAATATAATTAGAAAACCATTAAATACTAATTTTATAGTACAGGGAGTTGCTGGTAGTGGCAAAACTAGTGTTGCATTGCATAGAATTGCTTTTTTAATATATAATTTACAAAATAAAATAACTTCAGATAAATTTCTTGTTATAGGGCCTAATGATTATTTTTTAAATTATATTTCTTATATTTTACCTGAATTAGATACTTCGCCAATAGAACAGGAAACACTTTTAACATTATTAAATGAATATACTGGAGAAGAATTTTCTATAATTAATAATGAAGAAAAAGGAATAAATGTAGAAATTAATAGAAAAATAGAAAAATATAAAAGTTCTTTAGAGTATAAAAGAGCCTTGGTCAACTTTATGAATAATTATTTTAGCGAATATTTGGTAAGCGAGGATTTCATCATTGATAATCAGGTGGTTTTTTCAAAAGAATTTATTAAGGAAAAATTATTATCATCAAGTAGCAAAAAAATAGATATTGATGGAACTAAATTGTATTTAAAAAATAAATATAAAGAGAATATGGATGAAATATATGAAAAATTGAATAAGAAGTACAGAGATGTTTATATATCATTACCTTTTGATGATCCTGAAAGAGAAAAAGCAGTAAAAAGAAGTAATGAACTCTCAAAATTAGTAAAAAAAGATGGATTAAAATTATTAAATAAATATTTAAAAAAATTAGATGAAAGTGTTTTACAAATTTATATAAAATTTATTAGTACTATCGATTCTAATATTAAGGATTTGGATGAAAAAGAATTATTATATTTACAAAAAAGCACTTTAATGAATTTGAAGAGAAAAAATATCTCATTTGTTGATATACCTGCATTAATGTTTATTGAATTTATTAAAAATGGCAAAAAATTGAAATATAAACAAGTTATTATAGATGAGGCACAAGATTACGGATTGTTTCATTTTGATGTTTTAAAAGAAATAACTGATAATGCGATATTTTCTATATATGGCGATTTAGCTCAATCTATATATTCTTATAGAGGTGTAAATTCGTGGAATGAGGTGAATGAAAATATCTTTAATAATAAATGTGAGATATTAGAATTAAGTAAAAGTTATAGAACTACTATAGAAATAACCAATAATGCTAATAGTGTATTAAATTATTTAGATTTAAAAACAGCTAATCCAGTTATTAGACATGGAAATGATGTTTTATTTCTAGATGCTTCATCTGATGATGATTATAAAATACAACAAATTAATGATTGGATTAATAAAGGATATAAGACGATTGCAATTATTTGTAAAGATGATAAAGAAGTAAAACTTGTGGAGGAAAAATTATTGAAGGCAAATTTAAATGTTAAATCTTTATCTTTAAATGATAAAGAATACAATGGAGGATTATTTGTATTAACAAGTTCTGCTTCAAAAGGATTAGAATTTGATGCTGTAATGATTAACGATGCTTCAGAAAAAAAATACTCATCTAATTCTGATTTAGATATGCATTTATTATATGTTGCTAGTACAAGAGCATTACATGAGTTGATTATTTTGTATAACAATGAATTGACAACTGTATATAAAGAAAATAATTGTAAAAATCAACTAGAAGAAATGCCAAAAAAATTGTTAAAAAATAAAGGTAGTTTATCTTCAAGAAAAATCTAGAAAATAAAAAATTTATGATTTGAAATATTTTGTTGAATGTAATATACTAAAATTTGTTTAAGTCTAGAAATATAAATATAATTTTACGTTTTTGTATTTTATTTAATATATATTTTTAAAACCTTTTTTGTTTTTTGATAATATATATTGTTGGTGTTTTAAAATAAAATTCTGTTTTGATTTTGATTAACAGAATTTTTTAGTGTGATGTTAGAATATAAACTTAGTTTAGTGAGGATAATATATATTAAACAATAACGTAAGCGTAATTCTAATGTATGGTAAAAATAAAAATTAATAGCATTTGAAATAAAACAATATTTAAAATTAGATATTAAAATGATTTAGCATTGAATGGATATACTTTGATTATATGATAGAAAAGTTTAATTAAATGTTTTTATACTGTCAATAATAAATTTCATATATTTTACCAAAATTATGAATTATTTGATAATACTTGCATTTTTGAAAAAATTGTGTATAATAGAAGCCAAATAAAGGGAGAGGTATGGAAATATGAAAAAGTTTTCTAAGATTTTAATGAGTTTAATTTTATTATTAAGCTTTACAACTAGTGTAAGTGCAGCAAGTTATTCAAATAGTATTAGTGCATATACAAATGGTACTAAATACGAATATATAAATGGTTTACCTGTTTATTACACAACTGCTAGTGGATATAATTTATATGTTCTAAATAGTGGAACATACTTTGGTTCTACAACGTATTTAAGTGATCCAATTTTAGCAAATAATGGATTTACTTATATTGTTAATAATAGCAATGTAACTAATAATTCATCAAAAAATTATTATATTGCTCAAGTTGCAATATTATGGTATCAAGATTATTTAAATGGTAATGATACTAATATTAGTTCTAGTTTAAAGAATTATATATCAAGTCATACTAGTGGTGATACTGTATGTTATTACATTAATAAATTAGTTAATAATGCTAAGAATAGTAGTAATTTAAATAGTATTAAGTTTGTTACTACTGATGTAACTTTTACTAGAAATGGTAATTATTATTATTCAAACACTATTGAAGTTGAAACTAATAATTTAGGTTCAACTCCAAGTGTTAGATTATATAATGCACCAAGTAGTGCATCAATAATTGATAATACTGTAAGAGCTAATGGTAGTGGTTCATTTAGAATTAGTATTCCATCAAGTAGTTTAAATAGTTATACAAGAACTGATTTTGAAGTTTATATAACAGGTAATGATTATAATTATTCTGTATATAAATATTCAAATTATGGAGTTAATGAAGCAATATATGGTAGAACATATTCAAGTTCATCTAATAAAGTAGAAGCTAGTTTACCTGTGGTATTTAATAATATAGAAAATACTAAGGTAAGAATTAAAGTTTTAGATGACAATAGAGATTATATAAGTGGTATAAGTTTTAATATTTATGATGGTAATTGTTCTAAAACTTCTTGTTCGAATAGTAATTTAATTCATTCATTTACTACAACAAATACTTATATTTCATTAAATGATGTGTTAAGTCCTGGTGTTTATACTATTGTAAAAAGAAATAGTAATACTAGATATACTATTCCAGAAAAAACAGTTATAACTGTTTATGATTCAAATGAAGTACAAGAATATACGATAGATACTACTGGAAGTAATAATAACAATAATAATAACAATAATTATTATAATGAATATACAATTAAGAATGATTTAAATGATAGTAATAATTATATTAAAATATATAATATAAATGGTAGTTTAGTTCATTCATTTAAAAGTAGTAATACTAATTATAGTATAAATTTAACTAATGGTAACTATTACATTATTGATAGTAAGGGTACTTTAAATAAGTTATATTTTAAAATAGAAAATGGTTATTTAT
The DNA here is from genome assembly GCA_934086185.1 of uncultured Bacilli bacterium. GTDB lineage: Bacteria > Bacillota_I > Bacilli_A > RF39 > UBA660 > UMGS1124. The sequence goes on along the minus strand of CAKOHW010000002.1, from coordinate 5,911 downwards.
ATGTAAAATATGATAATTCATATATTAGAAGTAATAGTATTACATTAAATAAAAATAATGATTATAATGATGTAATAGAAGATAATAAAAATAATAATAATGATTATGATAATTCATGTGTTTGTCGTGATAATAAATGTGATAAAGTATGTAATGTTTATTATGATGAAAATGGTAATGTATTAGATATAAATGATATAGAAATTACTAATGATGTTAATGTAGATGTTAAAGTTGATTGGTTAAGTAATGTTATTGACTGTCCAATTACAGATTTATCTTCAACACTAAAATATATATTAGGTGCTATTATATTAGGATCTGGTACATATTTAGTTTATAGAAATGTCAAGAAATCAAAAAATAATATTTAGTTTTATAATATTATTTATAGGTATATTTATATTTGCTTCTGAATATTTTAAATCTAAAAAAATAGAAGTTTATGATTATATGAATGAACTATATTATAATAAAGTAGTTGAAATAGATGAAGAAGTAGATGAAATAGAAGATAATGAAGAGAATAATCAGGATGATGGTGTTGAAGATACTGGGTATAAATTTGATAATAGTTTAAGTGATATGGTGTATATCGGATATTTAAGAATACCTAATATAAATTTTAAAAAGGGATTTACAGAAAAAAATAGTAAATATAATAATGTTAATAGAAATATACAAATATTGAGTAGTAGTGATTATCCGGATAAAGAAAATGGTAATGTTATAATTGCAGGGCATTCTGGTAATTCATCTGTATCATATTTTAATAAATTATATTTACTTAATATAGGGGATTTAGCGTACATTGATTATAACAATGTAACATATACTTATAAGATAATTAATATATATAATATTGAAAAGACTGGTAAAGCAGAAATAAAAACGTTAAAAGATAAATCTACATTAACTTTAATAACTTGTACTAAAGATAATAAAACTAGTCAAACTATATATACTTTAGAACTTATAAGTAAAGAATAAAAAGGGAAGTGATAAAATGGTTGATACAACTTTAATTAATAAAATAAGTTTAGTATATAAATTTTTATCTGATAATTCATTTATAGGTTTAATATTATTATTAATATTAGTTATTGTAATGGATTTAATGTATGGTAAGAATAAAAAAGAAACTAAAATACTATATTTAGTAATAATATTATTAATGGTTGGTTTTATACTTTTGAGTTATTATAAACCATTTATAAATATTGTTGATGTTTATATATCTAATGTATTTAGACTTGCTTATTTTCCATCTATAATAGAATATTTTAGTATGATATTAATTACCGTTATTATAGAAATTGTTTCTTTTAGAAAGTGTAATAAAGTATTAAAGAATATTAATTTATGGATAGGTTTAATTATAGAGTGTTTGTTTATAGTTAATGTTGTTGCGATGAATGGTATTACTGTAGATTTAAATACAATAACTAGTATATATGAAAACGATTTATTATTAAGTCTATTTCAATTAACTGGAATTATATTTATGTTATGGATAATAATGAATTTACTTGTATATATAGTATCATCTTTTTTAGAAACTAAAATAGAAATGCCTAAAATACGTGAAGATTATTATGAATAAATTAAAAGAACCAGCGTTTGCTGGTTTTTTTCTATGAAACAATAGTACCAATGTTTTTTCCTTCTATAACTTTTTTTAAGTTTCCTTTTTTATTTATATCAAATACTATTATTGGTATGTTATTATCCATACATAATGTAGTTGCTGTAGAATCCATTACGTTTAATTTTTTATTTAATACATCTATGTATTCTATTTTTTTAATTTTTTTTGCATCTTCATATTTATTAGGGTCTTTATCATATATTCCATCAACATTTGTTGCTTTTAATACAGCTTCTGCATTTATTTCTGCTGCTCTCAGTGCTGCAGCAGTATCGGTAGAGAAGAATGGACTACCTGTTCCACATCCAAAAATTACAACTCTTCCTTTTTCCATATGTCTTGTAGCACGATTTTTTATATAAAATTCTGCGATTTGTCTCATTTCTATTCCTGTTTGTACACGTGATTCACAACCAATTTGTCTTAGAGCATCTTGTAATGCTAGAGCATTCATTGTTGTTGCGAGCATTCCAATATGATCTGCTGTACATCTATCCATATGTTTATTTGCTCTTCCTCTCCAAAAGTTTCCACCCCCAACGACTATTCCGACGCTAGTTCCCATTTTTGCAACTTCACTAATTTCATTTGCAAACTCTAAAACTCTATCAAAATTTATTCCTGTTTTGCTAGAACCTGCTAAAGCTTCGCCACTTAATTTTAATAATACTTTATTATATTTCATAAATCCTCCTTCATAAAAAAACTACTAATGGAAAAAATTTTCCTTAGTAGTTTTTAATTTCATAAGTATTAGTTGTAATTAAAATATATTTTGTCATAATATCCCTCTTACATATTAAGTATAATATAAATTTTAGAAAAGATAAATAAGAAATTAAGTATTTTAATTACGTTTTGCTATTTTTATTGGTTTAAAAAATTATTTTTTATATTCTAATTTTTTTATATCATCATTATTTTTAATTATTTTTTTAACATTAAAGTATATTTCTTTTTGTGGTATGTCTACTTTAGATACTTGTAAAATTAATTTTGTTCCTAATTTTATTTTTTGTTTACTATAATTGCAATATAATTCTTTATTGTAAGAATCAATTGTGAATGATTTTAAGAAATCACTATTATAATCAATAATTCCTTTTATATTATTGTCTAATTTTATATAGACTTTATCTTTATCAATATCTAGAATATATCCATAAAATTCCTCATCTATGTGCTCACTAATATATTCAGCCATTTTTAATTTAATATAATCATTTTCTGCTTCATCTGCTTGTCTTTCTTTGTAACTCGAATGATTTGCAATTTCATTTAATATTTCAAGAAGGCTTTCAGCAGAATTATTATATTTATTATCATTGTTAATAAACATGTTTATTAATGTATGTACTGCAAGATCTGGGAATCTTCTTATAGGAGAAGTAAAATGACAATAATTATCTAAGGCTAATGCATAATGGCCTATGTTATCTGTTGAGTACTTTGCTTTTGACATGCTACGTAATAATAGATTAGAAATAATAGAATATTCTTCTGTACCTTTAAAGTCATTTAAAATTTTTTGTAAAGCTTTTTGTCCATATGCATTTTGTATTTTTACTAATTTATAATTTAGTTTTTTTATTAAGTCAACAGTATTTTCAACTTTTAATTCATCAGGACTATTATGTACTCTGTATATAAAGGGTATGTTTTTCCAGTAAAAATGGGTTGCTACTGTTTCATTTGCTAATATCATAAAATTTTCAATTATTTTTTCTGCTTCTTTTGGTTCTCTAGTATTAAATCCGGTTATTTTATCGTTGTTAAATATATCTTTTTCAACGTAAATATCGTTGGATTCGAAGTCTAAATTTCCTTGTTTATTTTTATTTCGTGTAATTATATTTGATAATTCTCTCATTAAATTTAAATCTTCTTTAAATCCTAAATACTCTTCAGTGTATTCATTGTTTTTAAATATTTCATTTAATTCTTCATAAGCCATTTTCTTTTTTGAAATAATCACTGAATCAACGATTTTAGAATTAATAATTTTTCCTTTTTGATTTATTTCAATTATACAACTTTTTGTAAGTCTTTCTACACCTTCATTTAAAGAACAAATACCATTAGATAATTCACTAGGAATCATAGGTATTACAGTTTCACCTAAGTATAAACTAGTTCCTCTTTTTAAAGCTTCTTTGAATGTAGACATATTTGGTTTTAAATAGTGTGCTACATCTGCTATATGAACTCCTAATATATAATTACCGTTATATAATTTTTTTATAGATATAGCATCATCCATATCTTTTGTGTGAATTGAATCTATTGTAAATATAGTATCTTTTGTTAAATCAATTCTATTAACTTTATCTTCGGCAGTTACTTCTTTATTAATACTTTTTATTTCTTCTTTTGTTGTATCATTAAAATCAATATCAAAATCTTTGCTAATAGCAATAGCTATTTCATCATTCATTTTATCGTTAAAATGTCCAATTTTAGTGATGTTATGAGCGATAATGGTATTATCATCATCTGAATTAGTATTTAATTCTATAAAACATCTGTCACCTATAATAAAATCTTTTAATAATTTTTTATTACTTACTATAATATTTATTTCACAATTACCATTAAATGGTACAAGTATAAGTTTATTATTATGTTCTTTTACTTCACATACAAGTTTATTATTTTTTCTTTTAATTATTCCACGTACAGAACCAAAATTTTCGTATGTTGGTACGATTACGACTAAATCATTTTTTAAAGCAGTGTGTAGTTCTTCGGGAGGTATAATTATTTTATGATTATTGATTTTAACAAAGTTCTTTTCTTTAGAACATTTATCTATCGTTCCTATAATATATTCCGGTTTTATTATTTCATATTTATTTTTTGTATTTATAAAGATTTTTTGTTCATTAAGTAATTTATTTAAAATTGTATCTATAAAATTCTCACTTAGATTAGTTAGTTTTATTAATTTTTCTTTATTGCAATTATGTTTTTTTATTATATTATATATTTCTTCTTCCATAAACCCTCCAAGAATAATATACTACAATTTATATATTTTTGTAAATGTAAAAGTTACCAAATAAAAAACCCATTAAGGGTTTATATAACGATTGCAATTAAGTTATTAGAACCTTTATTGACTATTTTTGTTGCTGTAGTGGCAAGTTTATATCTTGTAGCATCAGGCATCATAGATAATTTAGCTTGAATACCTTCTTTTACTATTTCGTCTAAACTTCTACCAAATATTTCACTTTTCCAAATATTTGATGGATCAGTTTCGTAGTCTTTCATAATATAATCAATTAATTCTTTACTTTGTAATTCTGTGCCTATAATAGGTTCGAATGAAGATTCTACATCTACTTTTAATAAATGTATACTTGATGCTACAGCTTTTAATTTAACTCCATAACGTGAGCCTTGTTTTATTATTTCTGGTGTTTCTAATTTCATATCTTTTAGACTAGGGTATACTATACCGTATCCAGTATTTTTAGCCATTTTAATAGCATTTTTTATACTTTCTGTTTCTTCTCTATTGTTTCTATAATCAGAAAATATTTTTAATAGTCCGGCTTTAGATAATTCTACGTCTCCAATAATATTTTTTAGAGTTTCATTATATAATTCTTCATTACTATTTAAGTTAAGAGTTACTATACCATTTCCGGTATCTACATTTGATATATAAGCATCAGTTATGTATTCACTATCTTTAAAATAATTAATCATATTATCTACATCTTTTACTTTTTCTACGTTAGTTATACATTCTTTTATTTTTGATATATATTCTTCTTTTATAGGGTCTTTTTTATCTAGTACATGTATCCATTCTGGTATATTTATTGATACATCTGTAATTGGAAATTCATATAATGCATTACGTAATATATTATACATATCTATTTCGTTCATATTTTCAATGTCCATTGGAATTACAGGTACATTATAATTATTTTCTAATTCATTTTTAATATTTATTGTTGCATCGCTATTTGGATGAGTACTATTTAATACTACTATGAATGGTTTATTAATTGATTTTAATTCAGTTATTACTTTTTCTTCTGCGTCTATATAGTCATTTCTGCCTAGTGTACCAATTGAACCATCAGTAGTAACTACTATACCTATAGTAGAGTGATCTTTTATTACTTTTTCAGTACCTATTTCAGCTGCTTCAACGAATGGTATTTCTGTTTCATACCAGTATGACCTGTTTTTGTGATACCCATAAGTCTTTTTAAAAATTGCTCAAAAGCAACCTGTATTTTTCTT
>CAKOHW010000001.1 GCA_934086185.1 uncultured Bacilli bacterium | reverse complement strand
TCACTCATATTGATTTTCTTCTTAATTATTTTAATCATATCACATCACACCTTTCTTTGCAATAACGCACAAAAAAAATCAACTATTTCTAGTTGACTTAATCATTAACGTCACATTGGTGCGACGATTTTATCTTATGGAGCAAGTGAGCGGAATCGAACCGCCGTCTCAGCCTTGGCAAGGCCGCATACTAACCGCTGTACTACACCTGCGTTCTTAAATATAATAACAAATTAAAAATAAAAATACAAGCATATATTTAAAATTTACGAAAAAATAATTATATGTTATAATCTTTTTATAAAGAGGGATGTATATGAAAAAAATATCTTTGAAAAAAGATGATATAAAAAGTAATTTAAATAAACTTAAAAACAGTATAATATTTTATATAAAACACAATAGATTATTTTTATCATTTATTATATTATCACTTATATCAACAACACTTTTACGTGGATTTACATTAAATAACTGGTTTAACATAAATGCAATGTTATTTGATCTATCATTTATTTTGTTTTTCGGTAGTTTTGGTTACTTCTTTAAACCAGAAAAACAATACTATTATTACTTAATAAATTATATTGTATATGAATTAATATGCGTGATAAATGCAATATATTACACATTCTACGCATCTTTTGCTTCATTTAGTTTATTAAACGCAATTGGACAAGTTGGTGAAGTTGGGGATGCAGTTTTAGAAAAATTAAAAATAACACATTTTATATATTTAGTTCCATTAATTCTATTTATTTACATCAACAAAAGATTACAAAGAAAAGATTACTTTGGTCTAGTTCGTAAAGTAGAAAAAGGCAAAAAAATATTTGTAAGAACATTTGTAGTAAGTGTAATACTTATAATTATAAACTGTGCAACATTAAATGGAACAGCAATAAGCAGACTAAACAAACAATGGAATAGAGAATATATAGTAAAAAGATTTGGAATAATTGTATACCAAGGAAATGATTTAGTACAAACATTAAGAAGTAAAGTTAATACTTTATTTGGTTATGATGAAGCATTAAGAAATTTTAAAGAATACTATAATACAAAAACAGAAGAAATATCAAATAACAAATATACAGGAGTATACGAAGGAAAGAATGTAGTGTACATGCACTTAGAAAGTATGATGAATTTCTTTGTAGGATTGAAAATAAACAACGTTGAAATAACACCAAATCTTAATAAATTAACAAAAGAAGGTTTATACTTTAGTAATTTTTATCCAGAAATAAGTGTAGGAACTAGTAGTGATACTGAATTTACAGTAAATACATCACTTCTACCAGTATCAAGTGGAACCGTTTTTGTAAGTTACTATGATAGATACTATGAAAGTTTGGAAAAAATGTTATCAGAAAAAGGATATTATACATTTAGTATGCATGGTAATAAAGCAAGCATGTGGAATAGGAACAAAATGCATCCTAATTTAGGATATAAAGATATGTATTTTGCTGATAGTTATAACATAGATGAAACTGTGGGATTAGGACTTTCAGACGAATCTTTCTTCAAACAAATAGTTCCGATATTAACAAAAATTGAACAAGATAATAATAATTATATGGGAACAATTATAACATTATCAAATCATACACCATTTGATGACTTAGAAAAATATGGTGAATTAGATTTATCTTATACAAAAACTGTTGAAAATGATAATGGTGAACAAGAAGAAGTAAAATATGATTATTTAGAAAATACAAAATTAGGTAACTATATTAAAAGTGCACACTATGCTGATAAAGCATTAGGAGAATTTATACAAAGTTTATATGATAATGATATAATGAATAATACTGTATTTGTAATGTATGGAGATCATGATGCAAAACTTTCAAAAAGTGAATTTAATAGATACTACAATTATGATTTTGAAACTGGAACAGTAAAAGACGAAACAGACCCAACATACATAGAGTATGGTTATTATGAAAATGAACTTAATAGAAAAACTCCATTAATAATATGGACAAAAGATAAAAAATATAAAAAAGAAATTAAATATTATATGGGTATGATAGATGTTTTACCAACTGTAGGAAATATGATAGGTATAAAAAGTAAATATGCTTTAGGACATGATATTTTTGAAACTAAATGGGATAACATTGTACCATTTCCTAACGGTAATTTCTTAACAAAGAAAGTTTATTATAATAATAGTAAAGAAGAATATAAACCATTAACAAACGAACCAATTGATGAAACATACATAAAAGAATGTAAAGAATACACTGAAAAAATTATAGAAATATCAAATGACATAATTGTATATGATTTAATAAAAAATGATAAGTTTAAAGAGGGTACAAATGAATAAAAAAACAAAAAAAATATTGTTAATAATATGCATAATTGTATTAATATACTTTATAGGAGGAATATTTTATGCAAATAAACCTAAAAAGAATAATGTGAAAAAAGAAGTAAAACAATCATTAACAATAAAAGGTTTCAATTATATTCTATATGAAGATGACTTAGATGTATACAAATCAGAATTCAAATTATTAAAAAAGAATTTAGAAAATAAAGAAATAGATTATGAAGAATATGCAAAAAGTATAAGTAAAATGTTTATTATTTCATTATATTCATTAGATACAAAAGATAATATGTATGATGTGGGTGGCGTAGAATTTATATATCCAGACTATGTAGAAAATTACAAACTCAATGTACAAAATACTCTTTATAAATATATGAAAGATAATAGTGATAATAAACGTAATCAAATTTTACCAACAGTTAGTAAAGTAACAGTTGATAGTATTGAACCAACTAAATTCACATTTAATGAAAAAACTTATGATGGATATAAAATAAAATCAAAAATAGAATATGTTGAAGATTTAGGGTATGATAAAGAAGCAGAGATAATTTTAGTACGTGATGATAAATATTTATATATAGTAGAAAAAAATTAAAGGGGGCTTTTAATTATGACAGACATTGAAATTACTAAACAATTTAAAATGAAAAATATTGAAGAAATATTAAGTGATTTAAATATCAATAATTATGATCTATATGGAAAATATAAAGCAAAAATAAATGATGTTAAAGCAAATAAAAAAGGAAAGATTATTTTAGTAACTGCTATAAATCCAACACCATATGGTGAAGGTAAAACAACAGTAGCTATAGGTATACATGATTCATTATGTAAATTAGGAAAAAGTAGTATAGCAGTATTAAGAGAACCATCTATGGGACCAGTTTTCGGAATAAAAGGTGGTGCAACAGGTGGTGGTTATAGCCAAGTTGTTCCAATGGAAGACATAAATCTACATTTTACTGGTGATTTTCATGCTATAACTAGTGCAAACAATTTAATTAGTGCTTGCATTGATAATAGTATATATTTTGGAAATCCTCTAAATATAAAAAAAGTTTTATTTGAAAGATGCTTAGATGTAAATGATAGATCATTGAGAAAAGTTTTTACTACATACGAAACAAAATTTAATATAACTGCAGCAAGTGAATTAATGGCAATCTTTTGCTTAGCAAAAGATAAAGAAGATTTAAGAAAAAGAATTAATGATATTATTATAGGAATTAACGACTTAGATGAATTTGTTTATTTAAAAAGTTTAAATATAACAGGATCGATAATGGTTTTATTAAATGACGCTATAAAACCCAACTTAGTTCAAACACTATATAATAATCCTGTAATAATCCATGGAGGTCCATTTGCAAATATTGCACATGGATGTAATAGTGTAATAGCAACAACAACTGCACAAAAACTAGCGGATTACGTAGTAACAGAAGCTGGTTTTGGAAGTGATGCTGGAGCAGTGAAATTTTTCGATATAAAATGTAGAGATAATAATATTAATCCTTATTGCGTAGTTTTAGTTTGTACAGTAAGAGCATTAAAATATAATGGAAATGGCGAATTAGCAAAAGGCTTATGCAATTTAGAAGCACATATAAAAAATTTAAAAAAATTTAATCAAAATATTATAGTTACTCTAAATAAATTTGATGACGATACTATAGAAGATATAAAAATAATAAAAGATACAACAGAAAAATTTAACATACCATTTACAATTAATGAGGCCTATAATTTAGGTGAAAATGGTGCAATTAATATATCTGAAGAAATATTAAAAATGGAAGATAAAAAATTAGAATTATTATATAACTTAAATGATACATTAGAAGACAAAATAGAAATAATGTGTAAATCTATCTGCGGAGCAAATAAAATAGAATATACTGATATAGCCTTAGAAAAATTAAAAAGATATTCTAAATTAGAATATCCAATATGCATTGCAAAAACACAATATAGTTTAAGCGATGATCCTAAAAAACTAGGTGCTCCTTCAAATTATACAATAACTGTAAAAGATATTAAAATTAATAATGGAGCAAAATTCATTACTGTTTATTTAGGAAATATTTTAACAATGCCAGGTCTAAGTAAAGAACCTAACGCTGTAAACATAGATTTAGTAAACAATGAAATAGTTGGATTATTCTAACTATTTTTTAATGTTCATCTAAATCCATTACTAAAATACCAATATTGATTAAACCAGTTAAACCAACTAATGAATAAATTATTCTAGGAATAACAGATTCGGTTCCGAAAATTGCTGTAATTAAATTAAAATCTAATAAACCAACTAGACCCCAATTTATTGCACCAATAATTGTTATGCATAAACATATTTTTTGTAATGTATTCATATTAACCTCTTTTCTACTTTTATTATGTTTAATAAAAATAAAATTATACATAAACTTATCATAAAATGTGAAATGTAAAATATAGTTTATTAGAAAAGGGGAGTTTATGAAAAAATATTTAATTATATTAAGTATGTTTTTATTACTTTGTGGTTGTGGAAAAACTAGTAATGAAAACATAATTAAGAATTTTAAAAACAAGATTGAAAAAAATAATAGTTATATTTTAAAAGGTACTATGACTATTATAAGCAACGAAGATACTTTTACTTATAAAGTAGAAGCAAGTAAAAGTAAAGATGATTATTATAAAGTTAGTTTAATTAATAAAACTAATGATCATGAACAAATAATCTTAAAAAATAGTGATGGAATATATGTTGTTACACCTGAACTTAATAAGAGTTTTAAATTTCAAAGTGATTGGCCAAATAATGGAAGTCAATCATACTTATTAGATATACTTGTTAATGATGTAGTAAACGACAAAGAAGTTCATATAGATAGATCTGGTGAAAATAAATATATACAATGTAAAGTAAATTATCCAAATAATAAAACACTTTATAGTGAAAAAATATATTTAGATAATAATTATGGAGTTAAAAAAGTAGAAGTATTAAATCAAGATGGAAAATTAAAAATATCATTAGAAGTATCAAGTATAAACTATAAACCAAAATTTGATAAAACATTCTTTGATTTAAACAAATTAATTAAAGAAGATAATGAAGAAATAAACGAAAATAATAATGAAAATAAATCTCAAAATTCAAAAGATAATAATAAAACAAATAATACTTCACCAAATGAAAATATAAAAAATAATGATACTAATGAAAACAAAGAACAAAATACTACAAATAATGATAATAACAATAATACAAACAATAATGAAACAAATAATAATGAAAATAATAACACCAATAATGAAGAAACTAATACATCAAAATTAGATGATATTATATATCCACTTTATATTCCTACAAATACTTATTTAAGTACACAAGATACAATAAATACAGATAATGGTAATAGAGCCATATTAACATTTAGTGGAGATTCACCATTTATATTGGTAGAAGAAGTTAGTAGAAAATATGATTATTTAGAAGTTATTCCAATAAATGGAGATCCATTAATGATGTCAGATAGTATAGGAGCAATTAGTGCAAATTCTTTATATTGGACTAGCAATGGAATAGATTACTATATATCAAGTACAAAACTAAATGGAAGCGAATTAATGACTATTGCAGAAGGTTTAACAGGGTCAAGTGTTATAGTTTCAAAAGAAAAATAATGATTAAAGAAATATCATTATTTTTTTCTAATATAATTTAATATGAATATATTTGAAGATGAATTAAAAAGATTAAATTTAGAAGATTGGATTTTCATAATATTCATTTTTGTTGCATTAATGAATATATTTGGAGACCAACTATTAAAAAAATATGTTAAACGAAATAATATTAAAGATCTTAAAGATGCAGATAAAATATTCCTAACTACACTAACATTAACTCTTATAGCATATTTATATTTTGTGATTAGAAATTATTATTTTTACAAAAAAGATATAAAAAATAGAAAGTTATTAACAGTAAAATTAGTAGGTAGCATATTTTTAGTAATAGGTATATTATGTTTAATTTATTTTCAATTAAAAGATCCAAAATTTATTGGAATACCAGCATAATGTAAATAAATTGTCTTAATAAATGATTTTATTATTACCTCATTAAAGTTTTATATTATAATTAATATAGAATTGGAGGACATAATATGAAATGTGTTAAAATCAATGATAAAAGAAATTTAGTCGTAGGAGAAATAGATAAACCAGTAAGTACTAATGGTAGTGTAGTATTCAAGGTTGAATCATGTGGAATTTGTGGTTCTGATATACACTATTGGGATTCTGGAGAACCAGTTGGTTTAGTAATGGGACATGAATTTGCTGGAACAGTAATTGATGCTGGAAGTAGAAACGATTTAAAAGTTGGAGATAGAATTACAGGATTACCAATTTCCCCTTGTGGAAAATGTAAGGCTTGTAAAAGTAATAATCCACAATATTGTAAACTTACTTGGAGTAAAGCAGTAGGATTAGCATTAACTAATCCAGGTGCATATGCAGAATATTCTAGCTGTAGACCAGATATGGTAAAAAAATTACCAGATAATGTAACATTTGATCAAGCAGCAATGGTAGAACCAAGTTCTGTTTCACTTCATGCTGTTAATCTAGCAAAAATGCAAAAAGGAGATAAAGTTTTAATAGTAGGTGGAGGAATAATTGGTTTAATGTGTGCAGAATTTGCAAAATTGCAAGGAGCAAGTTACGTAGCATTACTTGAAACTAACGAAAAAAGAGCAAAAAAAGGTTTATCATACAAAATGGTTGATGAATATTTTAATGCTTTAGATGAAAATACAGTTCCAAAACTAATTGAAAAAACAGTTGGAGGATTTGATGTAGTTTTAGAATGTTGTGGTAATTCACCAGCAGTAAGTGAAGCAATTATGACAGTTAGACCAGGTGGAACAATAGTACTAGTAGGTGTTTCATTAGCACCAGTACAAGTACCTCTTGTAATGTCAGTAATGGGAGAAGTAACTATGCAAGGAGCAATTGCATATACTGTTGAAGAATTTGAGAATGTTATTAATTTAATTAGTGAGAAAAAAATCGATGTTCTTAAATATATAGATGATAAGGTTGAACTAGAAAGAGTTCAAGAGTCATTTGAAAGATTAACAAATGGTAATGATGATGCAATAAAAATCATAATTAAACCAAATAATTAATAAATAAAAATGTTTAGTATTAAAAATAAACATTTTTTTCTTGTTAAAATCAATATATGTGATAAAATAATTATTAGGTGGTTATAATGGTAAAAACAAATAAAGTATTAAAACAAAAAAAAGTAATGAATGATGACATGGAAAAAGTAAGAAACTTAGTAATATTATTAATAATTGTGGTATTAATATGTTTAGGTATTTATTTTTTAACAGATAATATGATAAAAAAAGAAAATAGTAATAATAAAGAAAAAACAACTGAAGAAAAAATAGATTATGATATAGCATCTATTGGTACTATGTTTAATAGACCAGAAAGTGAATATTTTGTACTATTATATTCTAGCAAAGATTCAGGATCTGAATATAATTCAATATTATCTAAATATAGAAGTAGTGATAACTACATAAAAACATATTATATTGATTTAGATAAAAAAATAAATAGTAGTGCATTAACAGACACAATAAATAAAAAACCTAGCAACAGTAATGAAGTTAAAGTTACTGGACCTACATTATATAAAATAAAAAATGGAAAAGTAACAAATTGTTATGATACTTTAGAAACTATAGAAGAAACTTTAAAATAAAAAGTTTCTCTTTTTTTTATTCTAAATTATGGTAAAATTAAATAGGAGAATGAATATGAAAGAAACAGTAAAATTAAATAAAGTAAAATTATTATTATTAATTATATTACCAACTATTATAATGTCTTTAATTACAGGAACTGTAGTATATAGTAGATTAAATAAAACTGGTAAAGTAACATCTACTAATAATAAACATGTAAATGAATTTATAAATGTTTACAATAAATTATTAGACGAATACTATGAAAAGTTAGATGAAACAAAAGTAATAGACGCAGCAATAAATGGTATGCTTTCATATACTGGAGACGATTATACTATTTATATGGATGAAAATGCAACAGAAGATTTAAACGATAAATTAAATGGCACATATGAAGGTATTGGAATACGTATTGCAGTAAATGAAAACAATGAAATTTATGTATATGAAATATTTGATGATTCACCAGCAAGTAAAGCCGGTCTACAAATAGGCGATATATTAAAAAGTATAAATGATGAATCTTTAGAAGGAAAAACACCAACAGAAGCATCTACTATAATAAAAAATAGTAAAGAAGGAAAAGTAAAAATTACTGCTTTAAGAAATGGAGAAAATGTCACTTTTGATTTAGTTAGAAAAAATTTAATAGTACCAGCAATAAAATCATCTATTAAAGAAGTAAATGGTAAAAAAATAGGTTATATTTATATAGAAACATTTTCATCAACAGTTGATACACAAGTTTTAACTACATTAACAAGTATGGAAAAAGAAGGAATAGATTCACTTATATTAGATGTAAGATATAATACCGGAGGTTATTTAACAGCATGTACTAAAATAATAGAAATGTTTTTAAAAAAAGATTCTTTAATGTATTCAATAAAAAGTAAAAAAGATAGTGAAGAATATAGAGATACTACAGATGAACATAGAAATTATAAAGTAGCAGTATTAATTAATGGTTCGTCAGCAAGTGCAAGTGAAATATTAGCATCAAGTTTAAAATATAGTTATGGTGCTACAATAATTGGTGAAAAAAGTTATGGAAAAGGTAAAGTACAAACAACAGGAAAATTATCTGATGGAACAATGATAAAATATACATCCGCATTATGGTATATGCCTAATGGAGAATGTTTAGATAAAAAAGGATTAACTCCTGATATAGAAGTATCATTAAGTGATGAATACAAAAATAATCCTACAGAAGAAACAGATAATCAATTAAATGAAGCTTTAAGAGTACTTTCAGAATAAATTGTTAGATTAAGTTCTAACTTTTTTTATAAACATGTATATAATTTTAATGTAAATGACAATATTCGACAATAGTTTACAAATGTTGACATAACTTTACAAAACATTTTCTTTATATTTGTCGTTTTATATACTATAATTATATTGCGTGCAGTAATGAAAAAGGAGATAATTATGAAAAATAAAATACGTGTTATAGTAGTAGATTCTGATAAGGAACAACTAAGCAGTATTGAGAAGTTTTTTAGTACCCACGCAGTAATTAAAGTAGTTAAAAGCTTTAATGATGGCTTAAAAGCCTATGATTATATGATTGAAAATAAAAACAATTACGATATAGTCATATTAGATTTACTTTTACCAAATAAGGATGGTTTAAGTATTATAAGAGATTTAAGAGAAAATAAAATAGATAAAAAAATAATTGCAATAACAGGTTACAATTCACTTGACATGATTAAACAAGTTAGTTTATATAATATTAACTATTTTATGTTAAAACCATTTAATATTCACGACTTAGAAAGAGAACTAATAAATACTAGAGACAAATGTTCAATTAAAGAACATGCATTGCAAAGTTCTATATCAACAATGTTACATTCATTAGGAGTACCCTCACATATAAAAGGTTATGAATATATTAGAGAAGGCATAGGCCTAATGTACAACAATCCTTCAATGTTAGGAGCAATTACTAAAGAAATGTACCCTGAAATAGCAATAAAATATAATACAACATCAAGCAGAGTAGAAAGAGCAATTAGACATGCAATTGAAGTAAGTTGGAATAGAGGAGACTATGAATTAATGGAAGAAGTATTTGGCCATAGTGTAGACTTTGATAGAGCAAGACCAACTAACAGTGAATTTATTGCAACAATCGCAGATAAATTAAGAATCGACAAAAAATAATTGAATAAAAAATAAATTTTATCCTCATTATATACATAAGATATATAAGGAGGATTTTTTTATGAAAAAAGAAAGTAATAAGTTAAACAAAATATTAACATCAGCAGAAAAAGAAATGTTTAATTTAAACCATCCATACGTAGGAAGTGAACATTTAATATTAGCATTATTAAAAATAAATGATATTAAAGAAATATGTGAACCATATAATTTAACTTATGAAATATTTAAAGAAGAATTAATTAATATTATAGGATTATCAAACATAAAAACAACTAATATATTACATACTCCACTTTTAAAAAGTATTATTAATGATGCAAAAAAAGATGCTAAAGAAAATAATAGTGGAATAGTAACACCGTATCATTTATTAATAAGTACACTTGAAAGTGGTGATGGAATAGGTGTAAGAATTCTAATAAGTTTACAAATTGATTTAGAAGGTATATATAAAGAATTAAAACAAAAATTCAATCCAATCTTTAATGAACTAAAAAAATATGGAAATGATTTATCAACAAATGATACAATATTAATTAATAGAGATAAAGAAATTAATTCAATTGTAGAAATACTTTTAAGAAAAAATAAAAATAATCCAATTTTAGTGGGAGAATCTGGAGTAGGCAAAACAGCCATTGTAGAAGGTTTAGCTACAAAAATTGCTAACGATGAAATATATGAATTAAAAGGTTATAAAATATTTAATATTGATATGTCCTTAGTATTAGCAGGTAGTAAATATAGAGGTGACTTTGAAAGTAGATTAAACACTATTATAAAAGAAACAATAGAAAACAAAAAAACTATATTATTTATAGATGAAATACATACTATATTAAATGCTGGTGGTTCCGAAGGAGCCATTGACGCAGCCAACATATTAAAACCATATTTATCTAAAGGTACACTAAAAATAATAGGAGCAACAACTTTAGAAGAATATGATAAATATTTTACAAAAGATAAAGCTTTAATGAGAAGATTTGATAAAATATTTATCAGTGAGCCAGACATAAATATGACAAAAGATATACTTTATAAGTTAAAAAATAATTACAAAAAATATCATAATATAAATATTACAAATAATAACCTAGATACTATAATAGAATTATCTATAAAATATATAAAAGATAAAAAAAATCCAGATAAATCTTTAGACATACTAGACACAGTATGTTCATACGTAAAAAATAATAATAAAAAAACAATAACAAAAAAAGATATAGAAACTATAATTAGTAGAAAAATAAATAGAAACTTAAATATAAATATTAATGAAACCTTAAATAATCTAAAAAAAACAATTTATGGTCAAGATAGAGCAGTAAAAGAAATACTAAATATCATAAAAAATGATAATAATAAATCTATTCTATTATTAGGTGGAATAGGTGTAGGTAAAACATATACAATAGAAAAAATATGTGAATATTTAAATTTAAATTATATATGTATAGATATGTCAGAGTATTCAAATATTTATAGTTCTAATAATATATATAATGGTGAAAATAGTTTATATAATAAACTAAATGATAATTCAATAATATTATTTGATAACATAGAAAAAACAAATAAGAATGTTTTAAATACAATTTTAAAAATAATAAATGATAGAAAAATAAAAAATAAATCATTTAATAATTCATTCATATTTTTAAGTGCAACAAATAAAATAACATATAATTTAGGTTTTAATAAAGAATACAATTTATTAGAATATAATAATGATGCAGTATTAGAAACTGTAGATTATATAATAAAATTTGATGAAATAAATGAGAATACTATTTCAAAATATATAGAACATAATAATATAAAAGAATTTGATTTTAAAAAATGTGACTATAAAGTATATGGTTTTAGAGGAGTGAAAATAAGTTTAAATTCAAAAAATCTTATAAAATGAAAGACTATTAAAATAAGTCTTTTTTCTTGACTATAAATCGTTAATGTACTAAAATTGAGATATAAAAAAGGGAGTGGTATAGTGAAAAATATTTTTATATTTGGTCATAAAAATCCTGATACAGACTCTGTTTGTGCAGCAATAAATTTAAGTTATTTAAAAAATCAATTAGGATTAAATACTGAACCAAGAATATTAGGAGATATTAATTCCGAAACTAAATTTGCATTAAATTATTTTAATGTAGAAACTCCAGAATATTTAAATGATGTTAAAGTAAAAATAAAAGACATTAAATATCATAAAGATTTTTATATAAAAAATACTTCAAGTATTTATGATACTTATCAATTTATGAATTCAAAAAATATAACAGGTATTCCAATAGTTGATGATAAAAATATGTTTGTTGGATATGTATCATTAAAAGAAATAGCACACACTATGATATCTAATACAACCAATTATTTAAATACTACATTTGATAACATAGTATCTACATTAAAAAGTTTAAATTACATAAAGATAACAAATGAAATAAATGGTAAAATTGTAGCAGCTACATTTGATGATAATACATTTATAAATAACGTTAAATTAGATGAAGAAAGTATATTAATAGTAGGTGATAGACAAAAGATAATAGATTATGCAATATCATCTAAAGTAAAATTAATTATTTTAATAGGCAATCAAAGATTAAATCCGGAACAACTTATAGTAGCAAAAAACAATAATATTAATATTATTTGTACACCATATACTAGTTTTGAAACAAGTAAATTACTAGGATTAACAAATAAGATAACTACTATTAAACGTAACGAAAATTGTGTATGTTTAAATAGAGAAGACTATATGACAGACTTCATAGAAATATCAAACAAAACAAAACATACAAATTATCCAATAGTTTCTAAAAGTGGTAAGTGTCATGGTATGTTAAGATTAATTGATACAAATGAATATGAAAAAAATAAAGTTATCTTAGTAGATCATAATGATGCTAAACAAAGTGTAGATGGCTTAGAAGAAGCTGAAATATTAGAAATAGTAGATCATCATAATATAGGAGATATAAGTACTAATTCACCAATTAATTTTAGAAATATGATAGTAGGTAGTGTTAATACAATACTTTATTACTTATATAAAGAAAATAATATAGAAATACCAAACTATGTTGCGGGTTTAATGATAAGTGGTATTATTTCTGATACAGTTTTATTAAATAGTCCAACAACTACATTACAAGATAAATATGTATTAAATGAATTATCAAATTTAATAAATATTGATTATAATGACTATGGTATGAAATTATTAAAAAGTGGTATGAGTATAGAAGGTTATAAAACTGAAGATATAATATATAGAGATTATAAAACATATACAGTAGATGATAAAACATTTAGTGTAGGACAAGTGTTAACTGTAGACTATAATGATTTTATAAATGATATACCAAAATATGTAGATTCTTTAAATAAAATAAGTTTAAAAAATGGATATACAATATCTACACTATATATAACAAACATATTAACAAAAAATTCAATGATTATATTTAATGAAAATGGAAAACATATAATAGAAGATGCATATAACATTAAAGATGCAAAAGAAGGTATTATAATAGATGGTATATTATCTCGTAAAAAACAAATAGTACCATTCATAATGGAGGCCTTAAAAAGAGATTAACAGTTTATAATTAAGCATTAAGAAAAGAGAAAAGTAATAAAAAACACTTTTCTCTTTTTATCAATCTATAAGAAATATAATTTTTAAATATAATCAATTACACCACGTTTTTTAAATAATAATTTTCTAAATAAATCCAAAGGGACAACACTAAATGCCAGTATAAATACTACTAACAATTCCTTAATAGTTAATCCATAAGTTCTAAATAAACTACCGCCAAAATATATTAAATATATTTGTACTATACTAATACATAAAAATACTAATATAAATACTTTATTTTTCTTAATATTACTTAATAGATTAAGACGAGTAGTTCTAGCATTAAAAGCATTAAATATTCCCATAAATATAAATAAAGCAAAGAAACCAGTCATAAAATAAATATTATTATTATCACTTCTAAATAAATTTTTAATAAAACTATTAGACAAGTAAAATAAGGAAACAAATGAAGAATAAACCCCGGTAATTAATATTTCTGCATACATATAAATATTTATTATTGCTTCATCACGTTTTTTAGGCAATTCCTTCATATATTCTTTAAGCGGTGCTTCGTAACTAAATGCCAGTCCTGCTAAAGTATCCATTATCATATTAATCCATAACATTTGTATTACAGTAATAGGAGTAGTTATACCAATTAATGGACCAATTATACTTAAAACTAAAGCACAGCAATTTACAGTTAATTGATATATAATAAATTTTCTTATACTTTTAAAAATTGTTCTACCATAAAGTATAGCATTACCTATACTTATTAAATTATTATCTAGTATTACAATATCACTGCTATCTTTTGCAATTTCAGTTCCACTTCCCATTGCAAAACCAACATCTGCACATTTTAAAGCAGGAGCATCATTTACTCCGTCTCCAGTCATACCAACAACTTTTTTACATTTTTGACAAATTTTAACAAGTCTACTTTTATCACTGGGTAAGGCACGGGCAACTATTCTTAAATTATCAATAATTTTTATTACTTCATCATCATTTAAATTATTTAATTCAGTACTTGTCAAAACAATATCTTTACTAGTTTTAACAAGTCCAATTTCTTTTCCAATCGATAATGCTGTATCTTTATCATCACCAGTTATCATAACGACTTGTACACCAGCATCATTAACAATTTTTATACCATCTTTAGCATTATCTCTTATTTCATCTTTTATAACTACAAATCCTATAAAACATAAACCATTTAATTCATAATTATTAGTTTTCATACCAACACTTATAACACGTAAACCATCTTTAGTTAAAGAATTAACAATATCAAATAATTTATTTTTATCTTTTATTACTTGTTTATAACCTAACTCATCTAAATAATATAATGAATTATTTATTATAACTTCATTAGCCCCTTTAAAATAATAATTATTTTTAACTTTAGTACAAGAATATTTATTCTTACTATTAAACGTAACTACATAATCATAATCATCTTGTTTTTCACGTTTTAAATAATTCATAATCGCTTGATCAGTAGTATTTCCACCAACACTACCATCTTTATTGTAAGTACTTTGATTATTATAAAGTAAACTCTCTATAAAAATATTATTATATTTAGGATTATTACATACTTCACCTTTAAAATTAATTAATTTTTTAACACTTAATTTACCATTAGTAATAGTACCAGTTTTATCAGTAAACAAAATATTTATATTACCAGCAGTTTCAATACCAACCATTTTTCTAACTAAAACATTACTTTTCAACATTCTTTTCATATTACTAGATAAAACTAATGCAACCATCATAGGTAAACCCTCAGGTACTGCAACTATAATTACAGTAACACAAAGAGTTAAAGAATATATCAAATAATCAATAATCACTTTAGGATTGCTTAAAGTATCCATAATTAAATTAATATCATAATTATTTTTAATTACAATAACAGAAAATAAATAACTAATAACTACTAGTATTGAACCAATATATCCAATTATACTAATTACTTTTGCTAAATGATTTAATCTACTTCTTAAAGGACTATCAATAGTTTTAACTTGAACTTCATTTTCTATATTACCATAAATAGTATTTTCTCCAACTTTAGAAACTTTTAAAAAACAATTACCGTCATTAACAATGCTTCCTTTAAATATGGTATCATTTATATTTTTTTCTATTTCACGAGTTTCCCCATTCAATGCAGATTCATCAACCAAAATATTCCCCGTAATAATATTGCCATCAGCAGGTACTAAATCTCCACTTTCTAAACTTACAATATCATTAACAACAACATCACCAATATTAATATTAATTAGTTTACCATTTCTTTTTACTTTTACTAATATGTTAGCACTTTCTTCTTGTAATCTTTTAAATGCTTTTTCACTACCATATTCACTAATAGTAGAAATGAAAGAAGCAAGAAAAATAGCAATAAGTATTCCTAATGTTTCAAACCAATCAAAATCTTTAAATAAGAAAACAACTTTAACTGCAAGTGCAATCAATAATATTTTAATTATAGGATCACCTAAAGACTCGATTAATAAAGATATAAAACTATTAGTATTCTTACTTTCTATACTATTACTACCATATTTTTTACGATTCTTAATTACTTCTTCATCATTTAGTCCTTTTAAATCCATAATAGTCCTCCTAAATAAATTTATGAATTTAAAATACTAATAAAACAATTTTTATTCGACAAATAAATCAGATTAAATAAATACGATGCATAATAAATTATAAATAACTTATCTAATTAAATTTCTATAATCTTATAAAATAATATTAAGAGGTGACTATTATGGAAAACTTAAAAAAGATAAGAGAAAAGAAAAAAATAACACAAGTAAGACTTAGTATTGCAGCAGAAGTAAGTCAAGAAACAATTTCAGCATATGAATCTGGAAAAGCATTTCCAAGCGTTGATACTCTAATTAAAATGGCAGACTTTCTAGGAACATCTACTGATTATTTATTAGGAAGAATAAATGATGATATGCCACTTTTAAGTATTAAAAAAAATGGCTTTGATGTTAACGATTTAATGTTACTAGATTTATTTGAAAAAATGAATAAAGATAAAAAGAATAAAGTTTTAGGTTATATTGATGGTTTAAACAGTTAAAAGATATAGATTTTTATATCTTTTTTTTGACTAATGAATTAATATTAGTTATACTGTAATTATAATAGATAATAATATTATAGAAAATAAGAAAAGGTGTGAGATTAATGAAAAAAATATTTAACAAAATAAAAGTATTCATAAATAAAAATAAAGTATTGTCTATTACTATATTTATAATTTTTATACTTGTTATAATATTTCTAATTATTTTTAAAATAAAAGGATATGACTTTATAAATTATAGAACATTAACATATAAAAGAACAGAAAACTGTAATGACAACTTTATATTATCAGATACAAAAAATTACAATTTATATAATATAATTAAAACTACAGAATATAAAGAAAAGATATGGGTGTTAAATAATAGTGATATAGAAACATTAACGATTAAATCTTTCAAAGGTTCGCCAACAAAAGAAGGAAAAGCAGAGATATCTGTTATTGACTGTAAAAATAAAACTACAAGAACATTAAAAGGTAGATACAAAAAATACAAAAAGAATTACATTGTAGTGTATTTAAATGATGAATTATTTTTATATTATTTTGATAAAAAAGAAAACAATTTAAAAGATTATTTTAATTATAAAAAAGGTAGAAATATAAAGTACACAAAAGTAAAATAGGAGTAATTATGAATAAAAAAGGTTTTACACTTATAGAAATAATAATATGTTTAGTTTTATTAAGTATAATAGCAACTACATTTATCATTTCTTTAAATAAAAATAAGAAAAATAATTCTATTACGTATACATCTCTAGAAAAAAATATTCTTAATGCAGCAGATGTATTAGTAAATATGAATAAAGATGATAACAATAATAATTATGCTGAACAATTAAATTTAGGAGCACAAGGTGTCGAAATAAAATTAACTAAATTAATTAATGAAGGATTACTTGATGATAATATCATAGATAAATTAGTTAAAGAGCAAAGTGAAAAAGGTAATAATATCACTAAATCAGATGCTGAAAAATATTATGTACTAGTACTTAATGGTTCACTAAAACGAGAGGATGACAATGATAATTGTCAAGGTTTAAGTTACTATTTATCTTGGCAAAAAGAAATAAAAGATAATTTAAATAAAGATACTACATTATATTTATGCGGAAATAATCCAAATGAAAATTCCAGTAAAAAAGCAAAGGTAAAAATAAAAGCTAAAGATAATTTAGATACCTTCATTTATAATTATTATGATGACGAAATATTCACATTAACTGATGAAGATGGTGTAACTATCACAAAGAATAGTGATGATACATACAATTTAGACTATGCAAAAAAATATTATATAAAATTTAGTGAAAATACATGTAATAGTACATATTATATGGATTTATATAGATTCAACGATGAAAATAATTATGTATATGTAACTTTAGAAAATGTAAAAAATACTGAAAATAATATAATTGATACTATATACTATGATGTTAATAATTATTCCAATGTACAAAAACCACAATATCAAGTAGATTATTTAAGAGATAAAATAGGAACAAGTAATAGAGAAGCAGCAAGTGTATTAAATTATAATAACATTACGCCATATGCAATAAAATTTAAATCATCCAATAAACCTATAGATTCAATTTATATATATTCATCAAGTAAATATTGTTATGGTACTAGTTATAGTTATAATAATGATACAAGAAAATATAAATTGGCTGGAACTATAGAATGTAAAAAATATACTGCAAATGATACGTTCTTTATTAATAAATACACATTAAGATCTGAAAATAAAGACACTGAAAATGTTACAATGTATAAATTAGAAGAAGAAACTAGGGATACGTATTTTAGAGGTATAGAATATAGTAACATAGCAAGCGAGTTTGACGATGGATATTACTATGATTATGATGATGATGGAATAACATACTTTTATAGAGGAAATATAGAAAATAATTATGTATCTTTTGCAGGATTATTATGGAGAATAGTTAGAATTAATGGAAATGGTTCAATAAGATTAATTCTTGAAGGGGATATTGGTGGAAGTAACTGGTATGATTATGATAACTTTGAATATTATACTGGTTATACATTTGGTGATATTACATACTACCCATTAATTACAAATAATGAAAGTACGATACGAGAAGATATAGACTATAATAGTAAGTATTGTTATTCAGATTCATTTACATATGATAAAAGCAAAAATAAATATAAATTAAGTGGCGATATATTTTGTGAAAAAATAACTAATGATAATTACTATACAAAATTTAAGGATTTATATACATTAAAACAAACTTCAAAAAGTGCAACATCAGAAAAAATGTATAAACTATATGGTAGATATGATAATAGAAGACATTATATATATGAATATGATACAGCAAGTTCAGATGGATTATCATATATGAATAGTTCTGAATATTGCTATGGATCAGATTATAAAATAGAAAAAGGTTATTATAAATTATCAGGAACAATAAAATGCGATATAAAATTAGGTTCAGGTAATTATAAATATTACAAAAATTACTATACTTTGAAAAATAACAATAAGGATTATTCTTATAGAACAATGTATAAATTTATGGATTGCCCAAATTGTACAAGTGGTTCATATAGTAGGTATGATACTTATAAATACAAAACTTATATAACACCAATACCAAATTATTCAAAGTCAAATATATCAAATTCTAATGCAAAAAATAAATTAGAAGAATGGTATGAATCAACTTTAACAGGGTATGATTATTTTATTACTTCATCAACATTCTGTAATGATACAACTAATTCATCAACTAGTAGTTATTATGGTCCTTCATATAATTCATATAATAGACTTGCAAGTTCAAGTTCTAATAGAACTCCTACATTCAAATGTAGCAAAAATAGTAAATATGGTGGAAAATATTACGAAAAAATAGGACTAATTACAGCAGATGAACTAGCATTTGCAGGAGCAAGTTATGATGCTGCAAATAGCAATTATTATTTAAAATATAGCAAATCTTTTTGGACAATGACTCCTTATAACAAAAACAGTATGTTTACATCAAATATATATGAAAATAGCGAGTCATACTCAGGAAGTACTTGGTATACAGATTCATATGGAGATTATCATGAAGTAACTACACCTGAAGAATGGGAAGCGTGTTCATCAGGTGAGTTAGATTGTTCATCCGGTGGTGGCTATTATCATGCTGCTGTAAACTATAATATATTTAGTTCTACTAATATTAAACAAAGTACATCACAAATATACTCATACGATGGAGATTCAAGTATTGTATTGAGGCCAGTTATAAACTTAAATTATGACACAATTGTTTATGGAGATGGCAATGGAACATACGGAAATCCATATGTTGTAGATACAAAATACGAAGATTTACTATATAAACAAATGATTGGATGGTGGTACTAATGAAAAAAACATTTAAAACATTTAGTATTTTACTACTAGTACTAACTATTCTAATTATAAGTAAAAATGAACAAAAAAATAGTTATGCTTATGTGAACAAATTAGTTGAAAACGGCAACTTTGAAGTAACACAAGAAAAAAATAGTATAAAGTTTTTAAGTAATAAAAAATATTATAAATTAACAGGAGCTGCCTGTGAAAAGAAAGATTATAAAATAAAATTGCCAGATAAGATAGATTTAAATGAAAATTATTTATGTGTTGTGGAAAAAACAGATGATGAACAATCAATTAATGGTTCTAAAGAAGTAGAAATAGAATTTAAAAATTTAAATTATGGTTATTTATATGTAATGATATATGAAAAAGATAAAAACGGAGATATAAAATTAAGTAATGAATATGATATTTATCCATGGTCTAATACAATTAACCATACATACAAATATAATTATGATTATGAAATTATAGTAGAAAATTATAATAATTTATATGAGCATGTAGATATTATTGATAATTTAAAAACAAGTGAATTAAATAGTACCGAAACTATTAAAAGAACTATAAATTTAAAAAGTACTTTATCATTAGATCAAGATTTAGATCTTATTCAGATTTCAGATAAAATAAAAAGTAATTCTAATATAAAATATGATACATCATACATAAATTACTCATTAATATCACCTCAAACAGTAAGTTATAAAGAAACACAAGATACAAAAAAATTAACTCTAAATACAAGATCTTATTATTATTTTGCTGATTCGTATTCATTTGATAAGAATAAAGGATTATTTACTTTGAATTCTCCAAAAAATTTTAGAATAAGTAGTACTTCACCAATAGGAAAATATACATATTTATCTACTTACTCAGGTTCGGGAAGCTACTCGTATATTTATAAAATTAATTCTGGCCCTGATGAAAATGGAAAATATGATGTAACTTATATAAGTAGAATAGAAGATAGTGATGATTCAGGTTTATATAGTTATAATACTAGCGCTGGAACAACATATTTTTATAGAGGTGTAGTAGAAAATAACTATGTAAAATTTGGAGGATATATATGGAGAATTATACGAATTAATGAAGACGGATCAATTAGAATGATATTAGATGGTGACATAGGAAGTGTTAAATGGAATGATAGTTCAAAATATATGTATTATACAGGATATGCTTACGGTAATATTAATTATCAACCTTTAACTAGTCAATATACATCTAGATGGGGTGATAGAAATATCATGGTAAATATCGACCCATCAATAAAATACTGTTATTCAGATACTTATACATTTGATATGAGAAATAATCAGTATCAATTATCTGGCAATGTTACATGTAACTATTTAACAAATGGTTCAGATGAAATGCGGAATAAATATACTTTATTTAAAGAATCTAGATATGATAAATCAACTGAAATAACAAAATTATCAAGTCATTATACTAGAAATCAATATAATAGTGTAAAATATGAAGTAGCAGAGTCTGAAACTACAGTATCACAAGATTCTAAAACAAGAAAATATACATACTATTATTCAGATAAATATGAAATTGTAAATGGTTTATATAAATTAGTTAATCCACAAAAAATGGAATATGATTATAATACATACAGACAGTATAAAAATACTTTAAAAGGAAAATATATTTTAAAAGGAGATTATAATTGGAATTTACCAAAAAATACTACTGCCAGAAAAATGTTTAAAATAAGTGAATTATATTCTGAAAGCAAATTAAAGGGGCAATTATTTATAGAACCGGTTTATAACTACGTAAATTCAAATAATAATCCTAGCAATCCAAAAAAATTATTAGATAGTTGGTACAATGAGAAGTTATCATATTATGGAGGATATATATCATACTCAACATTTTGTAATGATACAAGTGGTTACAGAAATACTTATAGTAATACTTTTACAATAAATGGTGCCGCAAATAGATTAACTTCATATAAAGGTATTACACCAACATTTGATTGTACAGGGCCATTTGAATTTGGAGGAAGTTATAGAAATAATATAGGTATGATTACAGCAGATGAAATGGTATTTGCAGGAGCAAGTAAAGAAAAAATAAATAATAAATATTATTTAGCATATTATAAACCTTATTGGACAATGACCCCAGCAAATAATAATTCTATGTTTGCATCTACAATAGGAGAATATAATCAAAATACTGAAAATATAAATGCATTTAGAATTGAAAAAATTGACGCAGCAACTGCATCATACGCTCAATTATATGTTGGAGATAGTTCATTTGCAGTAAGACCAGTAATTAATATAAATGGAAGTAATTATACTTATAACAAGAATGCTGGAACAAAAGGAAATCCATACGAAATTATTACAGATTATAAAATACTATCTGCATATTATGGTTATTAAAGTTCAATAATAATATAAACCTAGTTTCTTATAAACTGGGTTTTTATATATAACCATTTATTATTGCACGTGTTTCTTTTATTGAAATAAAAGCTTTATCATCTAAACTTTCTATTAATTTAGTTAATTCTTTTTGTCTTTTTTTAGTTGTTTGTATAAACATTACAATTTTATCACTATTTTTACTTAATATAGTAACACCAAAACCATTATCTTTAATAACTTTTACACTTCTAATTTTATTAGATATTACTAATACTTCAATATTAGTTTTAACTAAATATTTACTAATAATCGTACCAATAATTGTACCAGTAGTATAACCTCCAGAATAACTTAATACTATGAATATATTTAATTCAGTATTTAATGCAGTCCTTGCAACCAAAAACCATATAGTAATCTCGAAAAAAGCAATTAAAGCAACTATCAAAGTTTTACCTCTTATTACAAAAGTAGTTCTAACAGTATTTAAAGATACATCTAATATTCTAGCAAAAAATATTTTTATACATGTAAAAAAAAGATTCATATTACCACCATTATATAGTATGAAGATAATATAATTACTTATACTATTAAAGGTGATAACATGTATTACTTAAACTTATTTTTCTTCTATTCAATCTTAGGTAACATATTTGAAAAAACAATAATGCACTTAATGCATAAAACATATGTTAGTGGATTTATGGGTACTATATTTACTCCAGTGTATGGAATAGGAATATTAGTAATTTTATTTATACACAATAAACTAAAAATAAAAAATAAACCCTTAAGAATAATAACAGAATTTATATTATTTACATTAGCACTAACACTTTTAGAACTAATAGGTGGTATTCTAATAGAAAAAATACTACATAAAGTATTTTGGAATTATAATTTCTTAAAATATAATATAGGTCCATACATAAGTTTAGAAATATCATTAGTATGGGGAGTATTATCATTACTAATTTTATATTTAATACAACCTATATTTAATAAGCTAGAACCATATATACCAAAATTATTAACTATATTAATGTCTATATTTTTTATTATAAATTTAATTATATCTTTAATAGTAAAATAACCCATATCATAATTTAGTACTCTCATAATATAAATTGGAGGTAAAATTATGTTGTTTGATTTTAAAGACAATAATGTATATGATTTAGATATAGATTTAGATTATTTTAATTTAAATTCCCCAAAAAATAAATATGAAAAATTATATAATAAAAGAGATGATATAAATTTAGAAACTGGTTTTTTTCTAGGAAATATTTTTTCTGATTCATATAAACCATATAAAAATTATAAACCCAAAAAAATTAATGCATATAGTGAACAACAAAAATTATTAGTAAAATTACAAGAATTAGACTTTATATTAAATGATTTAAATTTATATCTAGATGTACATCCTAATGATACAAGAGTATATGAAATATTTAAAAATGTTTCAATGGAATTAGATAAAATTAAGAAAAAATATTATGACAATTATCAAGTATTAGAATTATGTCATGATAATAAAAATAAATATACATGGACTAGTAATCCATGGCCATGGGATGGAGGATATTATGTATAAGTACGATAAAAAATTACCTTATCCTATAGATATAAAGAAAAAAGATTTAAAAATGGCAAAATACATAATCACACAATTTGGCGGTTCTAATGGAGAATTAGGAGCAGCATTAAGATATTTTAGTCAAAAATTCAGTATGCCTACAGAAGAAGGAAAAGCACTTTTAAATGACATTGCAACTGAAGAATTTGGACACAATGAAATGATTTGTACTATGGTTAGTCAATTAATGAGTGGTGCATCTGTAAAAGAATTAGAAGAAGCAGGACTTGGTTCTATGTATACAGAACACGGTTATGGAATATATCCAAGTGATTCTAATGGAGTACCATTTACAGCATCATACTTTGCAAGTGTAGGAGATCCAATTGCAAATTTAGTAGAAGATATGGCAGCAGAACAAAAAGCTAGAACTACCTATGAACACTTAATTGATTTAGCAACAGATGAAGACGTAATAGAACCACTTTTATTCTTAAGACAAAGAGAAGTAGTACATTTTAATAGATTTAAAGAATTATATGAGAAGTATGTAAGTCAAGGATACTAAACCTTGATTTTTCATTTTTATAAACTATTATAATTGAAAAAGAGAAAAACATAAGATTTTTAGTTTCTTTTTATTAATTTACTTCTTATTTTTTATGTGATAAAATATAATTATTGAAAGGGTGTTAGTATGAAAAAGAATGAAAGAGTAGTACCTATAAAAAATTACATATATTTATTAATTATGATTATTGTAGTTGTATCATTAACATTTTTAATATTTAACATTAATAAAAATTATCAAACTGAAAAATTAGAAACAAGTTATTTGGCAAATTATTTGACAGTTGTTAAAACAGAAGAATTATCAAATATATTATCTGAACCAAGTAGTGAGTTATTTATATTTGTAACAAAAACAAACGATGAAAATGTATTTAATTTAGAAAAGGATTTGAAAAAAATTATTAAAAAACATGACTTAAGAGATAACTTTATATTATTAGATTACACTGATGAAAGTAATGTAGAAGAATTAAATAAAATTTTAAAAAGTGATATAGAAACTATACCTGCAATTATTTATATAAAAAATGGTGAATTTATAAAATCAATCGATAGTAAAGAATCATTATTAAAATCGAGTGATTTTGAAAAAATGTTAGACGAATATGAGGTAAATTAATGCTTAATGTAGTACTTTTTGAACCTGAGATTCCTGGTAATACAGGAAATATTATGAGAACTTGTGTAGCAACTAATACTAAATTACATTTAATTAAACCATTAGGATTTAGTTTAGATGAAAAATATATTAAACGTAGTGGTGTAAATTATATAGAATATTGTGATTATAAAGTATATGAAAATATAGATGAATTTTTTGAAAAAAATAAAGGAACCTATTATTTTCTAACAAGATATGGTAAAAAACCACATACAAGTTTTGATTATAGTAATAAAGATGAGAATATTTATTTTATATTTGGTAAAGAATCAACTGGAATTCCACCAAAAATATTAAAACCATATATTGATAATTGTATGAGAATGCCTATGACAGATAAAGTAAGAGCATTAAATTTATCTAATACAGTTGCTATTATGGTATACGAAGCATTACGTCAACAAAATTATAGAGATTTACTATTTACAGAACCACATAAAAGTGAAGATTTTATAATAGAAAATGGATAATATTAAAAGTTATCTATTTTTTTAACAATAAAAAAATCTAGATAAACTAGACTATTTTTGACATCCACAATCACAGTTGTCATCGCAGTTACAATCATCACTGCATCCACAATTAGCACAATCATCACAATCACAATTATCATTTATAATAATTGCACTTGCTGGACACATCTCACTTGCTTCGATTGCTTCATCAGTAACTTCATCACTTATCATAACAGTTCTTCCGTCATCTCCGAAAGTAAAGTTATCTGGAGCAACATTACAACAAGCTCCACAACCAAAACATCTATCTTCTAAAAATTCAATTTTTTTCATGCTATTCCTCATTTCTAAAATAATTATACTATTAATTAACAGTATTATCAAATAAAATCAAAAATAAAAAAATGTAGAATAATGACAAATTATATGTTAAAATTAATACGATAGGTGATCAATATGAAAACAAGAATGGATAAATACACAGAAACTCCAACATTAAAAAGTAGATCAGAAAAAAATAAAGAACTTTATGAACAAATAAAAAATTCTAGTATTGAAAAATATGACATAAATCCAAATGCAAAAGTTATAGGTGAAGATATTAATTCTATAGATGTTGAAAAAGTAAAAAGTATGTTAGATAAACAATATAGAGATAATTATCCAAAAAGAAATTTTGATTTTTCAGACAACATAGATCTAGAACCTGAAAAAAAATATGATACTAAAGAGTATGATATAAACGCAATATTAGAAAAAGCACGTTCTAAACAAAATGTAGATTATGAAAAAGAAAGATTAAAAAAAATACAAGACACTGGATACGATATATTAAAAAATTTAAATATTAAAGACAATGAAGAAGAAATGGTAGAAGAAACAGAAGAAAATATAATGAATTTAATAAATACAATTACTGCATTAGAAATGAAAAACCAAGAAAGTGGAAATACAACAGCATTAGATTTATTAAGTGATTTAACTGATAATGATACTGAAACAGTATATAAGACCATGGAATTAGATAAAGAAAAAATAAGTGAAAAAACTACAAAAAACCTAGATGAAGAAGATCTTTCTATAGAAGAAAAATATGATGATTTCAAAGAATTAGAAATGGATTTAAAATCTAATAATATTGCAATAAAGATAGTAATAATAGTTATAGTTATTTTAATTCTAGTATTTGGATTTATATTTATAAATAATCATTTTAATTTAGGACTATTTTAATATAGTTCTCTTTTTTTCATATTATTAAATATGAGATACTTTAAAACACAAAAAAATATAAATAATAAACAAAACAAAGTAAGTATAATATTAATTACAATAACATTAATAGTAATTTTTATAATGAATTTATATATAAAGAATCTAAGTAACAGTACAACATTTCTATCAAAGATAAAAATAGAAGAAATAACAAAATATTATTTAAATCAAACAATAAAAAAATATGTTAATTTAAATACTAATGATTATATAAAAATAAATTTGGTAAATAATAATATTGTAAGTGTGGATATTGATAATTATAAAAGTAATATATTTCTAAAATCTTTTTTAGAAGATTTAGAACAAAATACAAAAAATATTGAATGGGGAAATATTAATAATTATTATAATTTAGAAATAATTACGTGTGATAATGGTTTAATAATATTTGTACCTTTCGGTGTAGTTTTTAAAAATGCAATGTTTGCATCATTAGGTCCTAAAATTCCAGTAAAGATAAGTTTTTTAGAAAATATAGAAGCATATATTGATGTCAATGTGGAAAACTATGGAATAAATAATTCACTTATAAAATTATATTTAAATATAAAAATAAAAGAGTTAATTGAAATGCCTATGGATAATAGAATAGAATTTATAGAATATAAATATTTAATATCTAGTAAAGTTATAAATGGTAAAGTGCCTTCAATATATTATGATAAGATAAATTCAAATTCTTCTATAGTAAATAACGATGTAAATGCCCAAAATTGATATAGATTTATAGAACCTAGAGTGTTATACTTTTAATATAGGTGGTGATTACTTATGAACAATAAAATATTTATTAATGATAGTATAAGTAGTGGTATAAGTAATTACTTACTTATAAAGTCAGGTAAAGATTATGACAAATCTCATATATTTGAAGTATATATTATTAGATGTTTATGTAAAATATATGGAGATATAAATATATTAAACCCATATAGAATAGATAATGAATATAGTTTTAAAAGTAATTTAATAATGTATGGCCTAAAAGTAAGTGAAATGGAAGAATTTATATCATTAATGAATGATTATTCAAAATGGTTAAATAGTGAAAAAAATGTAGGTAAAACAGATATTACAAGTAAAATAGAAATATGCTTAATAAATATGATTATGGTTAGAAATAAAGCAAAGAAATTCACAAATGAAGAAATAGAATTCTTTGATAAATACTTTGATCCAATCAATAATAATTTTGCAACACTACATAATTTAATAACTAAAGATGTTAATATAGTTCCAATGTATTGGAATAGAAAAAAAGCAACACTAAATACTAATTTAGAATTTAAAAAAATTAGACATGATTTATTAAGTTCACAAACATATGATAAATATGGTATTAAAAAAGATGATATATCTAAAATGAGTGAAGATAAAGTAAAAAATATTAATAATAAAATAATAGAAAAAGAAAAAGAAGAAAGTAAACGTAGTAAAAAATTTAATCCTAAAAATATAATTATAACCAGTGGTAATGGTTTCGTTGATACATTAATGCTATTATGTATTATGACAACTGAAATAGTAATAGGGATTATGTTTGCACTATATTTTATGAGAGGTTAATTATGATTGAAGTAGGGGATTTTAAATTTGAAATAATAGAGAATGTTAAAGATGCATTTAATATTGATGAATTTATAGAATTATTTACAGATTATTTTTATAATTTTGATTATATAATTGGTGATTATGCATATTCCAAATTAAGATTAAAAGGTTTTTATGAAGATACAAACAAATCAGCTCGTGAGCATAACAAAATATCAAAAAAAGACAGTTATATAGAAAACAATTGTGCATATAACTGCAAATATTTTGTATTAAAAAAGATTTAATCTTTTTTTTTATGAATATTTATGATAAAATACAGTTAAGATAGAGAGGGATTTTCTATGAGTAAACAAATAACAATAAAAAATAATCAAAATCAAGAAGAACAAGTAGAATTAGTATGCTATTTTAAAAAAGATAATTCTAAAAATTATGTATTTTATACAAAGAATGAAATATTAAAAGATGGTTTATTAAAATTATATGTTGCAGACGAAAATAATGGAATGGGATTAGGAATAACTCTTGAGGAATGGAATGGATTAAAAGGAGTTATGCAAGATATTATAAGTGGTAATGTTAAAGATAATATCAAATTTCAAGGTGTTACAGGAACTATAACAATTAATGATATAAAAGAAATATTATTAAATCCTGCATATTCATCAAAAATATTAGAAAAATATGAAAATTCTGAAGCAGTTATTAATTTTAATAATGAAAATTCAAATAAGAGTTTAATTGCAAATGCATTTGGTGGTATCACCGAAACAGCACCAGTGCAAGAAAATAAAGATGAATCTTTATCAATACCATCATTACAAAATTTAACAAATGAATCTCCAGTACCAAGTGTAGAGATTAGTCCAATTCCAACCAATAAAGATGATTTAAGTAAAGAACCAGTAAGTATGAATATGTCACCAACTGAACAAATTCCAACTGGTTTAGAAAGTTTAAGTTCACTTACAAATGATATAAATAATATTACTATGCCAAATGCAGAAGTAAATGTTAAACCATTAGATATGAACAATAATGGTTTAAATACAACTCAAAATAATAATGAACCAACTTTAGAAAATAATAATGTAGCATTAGAACAAACGAATGATCAAAAAGCACCTGAACCTGAGATAAAAGATTTTGGAGTAGGCACAGAACCAAGAACAAATATATTTGATAATATTCCAGCAACTCCAGATTTTGGAATTTCACAAGCAGAAATAAATAATGATAATTTAACTACTGAACCAACAAATCAAACCGATAATATAAATAAAGAAAAAGTTGATGCAGTAGGACAATTTTTAGAACAAAGTGCTAAAAACGATAATGAGTTAAATTCATTATTAGAACAATTATCAGCATTCTATAAAGCATCTGCAAAAAATAAATTAGAGGCAGCAGAGATAGACAAAAATATAGCAGAACTTGTAAGTAAAGTTATAAAAAAAATAGATACTCCACAAAAAGAAACTATTGTAAACGATAATAGTGGAGCAACATTATTAAATAATGACAATACACTAAATGAACAAGCATTAAATCAAATGCCAGATAATATAATTCCAATACAAGAAAATAATGTAACTGAAAATGTATTCAAAAGCATAGCCTAAGTATAAATACTTAGGCTTTTTCATAAAATATAGTATGAAAAATGTTATATATAATTATTACAATGTTCTTTTAACAGATATTAATGAAAGTAATGATAATTATTATTTTTATTATAATTCAAATTTATATGTATTTTATTTAATAGAAAACAATCCAGAAACAATTAATGAAATATATAATTTTTTAATTGAAAACAATATAGATAGTTATAAAATTATTGCTAATAAAGATAATAATTTAATAACAACAATAAATAAAAAAAATTATGCATTATTACACTTAAAAGGGTTGTTAAAATATGAAATTAAATTTGAAGAATTTAAATATTATCCTATAGCTAAAACAAATCACAATTGGGGAACACTTTGGTCTAATAAATTAGATTATTATGAAATACAAATAAGAGAACTAGGTAAAAAATATCAAACACTATTAAATAGTTTTGGATTTTTTAAAGGAATAGCAGAAAATGCAATACTATATTATAATTTAACCGAAAAAAAATTTAATGATGAAGTACCGGTAGCAATAGTACATAATAGAATGAATTATCCAGAATATGAAATAGATTATAATAATCCTTTAAATTTTGTAATAGATTATTATATAAGAGATATTAGTGAGTATATTAAATCATATGCAATATCAGATTATTATGATTTAGAAAATATCATAACTCTAATAAATAAATTAACTTTAAATTCTAAATCATTTAACTTATTATATTCAAGACTATTATATCCAACATTTTATTTTGACGAATTTGATAAAATTATATTGGGTAGGGAAGAAGACAATAAGATTATTAATGTTATTAATAAAATACAAAATTATCTAGAAATGTTAAAAAAAATATTTATTGTATTTAATAATAAATATGAAATGTTTAATATAGAATGGTTAAATAAAAATGTTGAAAACTAAATTTCAACATTTATTACACCTTTAACTGTAGGAATTTTATCTTTGATTATTTCTAGTATATTATCATTTAAAGTAAAGTCTTGATATCCACAATGACTACATGCCCCAAATAATTTTACAAAAACATAATCATCTTGATATTTAATAAATTCTATATCACCACCATCATTATTTAAATATGGTTTTATATCATTTATAACATCATTTATTATTTTTTCTTCTTCAATTAAATTATCATTATTAATTGTATTTTCTTTCATTTGTTTTCACCAAACTTATTATACATAAAAAATTTTACTTAGTAAATAAAATTTGATATAATACATGCGAGGTGCAATAATGGAAAACTATAAAGTTGGAAATATTGTAAAGGGAGAAGTCACTGGAATAGAACCATATGGTATTTTTATTAAAGTTAATGATTTTACTGGTTTAATTCATATCAGTGAGATAGCAAATAGATTTGTATCTAACATAACATATTATGTTAATATAGGTGATAAAATATATGCTAAAATTATTGATGTAGATAATGATAATAAAAGATTAAAATTATCAATAAAAGGATTAAATTATAAAGAATTTTATAATAACAGGAAAGTTAATGAATCTGTTAGGGGATTTTCACCTTTACAAGAAAATTTAGAAAAGTGGACTAGAGAAACTTTAGAAGAATTAAACCATCAATAAAAATTGATGGTTTTTGTATAAAATAAAAACTACATAAAGTAGTTAAATTCAAAGTGGTGTCCTGTTGGAGATTCGAACTCCAGACCCTTTGATTAAAAGTCAAATGCTCTACCGACTGAGCTAACAGGACATAATTAATTGGCTGCCTCGGGTGGGTTCGAACCACCGGAATGTCAGAGTCAAAGTCTGATGCCTTACCACTTGGCTACGAGGCAATTTTAAAGTGGTGGAGGGACATGGATTTGAACCATGGAACCCGAAGGAACAGATTTACAGTCTGCCGCGTTTGACCACTTCGCTATCCCTCCAAAAAGTGGTGCCGACAGAGGGAGTCGAACCCCCAACCTACTGATTACAAGTCAGTTGCGCTGCCAGTTACGCTATGTCGGCAAAATAAATGGTGGGCGATATAGGACTCGAACCTATGACCCCCTGCTTGTAAGGCAGGTGCTCTAACCAACTGAGCTAATCGCCCGAGAGATATTCTCATTAATAAGTGGTGCCCAAGGCCGGACTTGAACCGGCACGAGGTTTAAATCTCGCAGGATTTTAAGTCCTGTGCGTCTACCTGTTCCGCCACTTGGGCGACACCAAATGCATGTCTTAATTAATTAAGACTATTTGAGTATAACCTAAAAATTAATTTAAATCAATACTTTTTTGCAAAAAAATTAAAAAAAATGAAATTATTTAATAGAAAAAGAGTGGATATAGGCTTATAAAATGAATATATTATAAAAAAAATAGTTTTTTTAGAAAAAATGTTGACTATATTGAATTTTATATGCTATAATCAATTTGTTCCTTGAAAGAAAAGGAATATGGAGAAATACCCAAGTCCGGTTGAAGGGACTGGTCTTGAAAACCAG
Organism: uncultured Bacilli bacterium; assembly: GCA_934086185.1. Classification (GTDB taxonomy): domain Bacteria; phylum Bacillota_I; class Bacilli_A; order RF39; family UBA660; genus UMGS1124. The sequence goes on along the minus strand of CAKOHW010000001.1, from coordinate 200,613 downwards.
GAGGTCGGCAACGGCGCGGGGGTTCGAATCCCTCTTTCTCCGCCATTTAATTTTATTTACTTATCGCGGGATGGAGCAGTTCGGTAGCTCGCTGGGCTCATAACCCAGAGGTCGTAGGTTCAAATCCTACTCCCGCAACCATGGTCCGTTAGTCTAGAGGCCTATGACGTCTGCCTGTCACGCAGAAGATCACGGGTTCGAATCCCGTACGGACCGCCATTTTTTTGGCTCCATAGCTCAGTCGGTAGAGCAGAGGACTGAAAATCCTTGTGTCACTGGTTCAATTCCCGTTGGAGCCACCATAAAAAAGAAATAAGTTCAATTATGAACTTTTTTATTTTATAAAGAAAAGTGTAATTATTTTAATATTAATTACACTTTTTAAATTTCCTCTATATTTTTAACATCTCTTATATGTATTAATTCATTATCAATTGTTATTAAATCCACATTATTTCTACCAATTAAATATTCTTCTAAAACCTTATTTTCTAAAGTAATTCTAACTTTAATTTTATATATATAGCTACTTGATCTAAATATATTATCTATTTTTTTATTAATTTCATACTTTGTATTATTAACATTTACATTATCTATATTGCTAACCTTAGTATATTCTAAAGAATTATCTATTTTTTTATCAAAATGATTTGTATATAAATCTGGTAATTTTGTCATAGTTCACCTCTACAATAATATATGAATAATTATTATAAATATTTACAAAATAAAAATATGAAGAAAGATTTTATTAAATATATTATTCCAATTATTTTATTATCATTAATAGGAATAACCGTTATATACTTATCTAAAGAAACTATAAAAGATAGTTATTCTTACTTTTATCGTCAAATTATATTTTTAATAATAAGTATAATTTTATTATTTGTATGTCAAAAAATAAGTTTTTCAAAACTAAACAAATTTTCATTAACTTTATATATACTTTGTATATTATCACTCATTTATGTATTAATATTTGGTACAAAAATTAATGGCAGTAAAAGTTGGATTAATTTATTTGGAATATCAATACAACCTAGTGAATTTACAAAAATAACACTTCTTTTATGTATTAATAAATATATAAAAACAAAATATGGATTATTAAAAAGTATATTATTGTTAATAATACCATCTATATTAACATTTCTTCAACCTGATACAGGCACAGTATTATTTTATATAGTAATATTTTTCAGTATATTTGTATCACTAAATTTAAATAAAAAATACTATATTACATTATTTTCTACTATAATATTATTTATTGGAATGTATTTTTACTTATATTTTTATAAGAGTGAATTATTTATAAAAATATTAGGTACTAGTTTTTTTTATAGAACAGATAGAATATTAAATTTCATGAATAATGAAGGCTATCAAATAAAAAATGCATTAATAGGTATAGGTAATGGTAAATTATTAGGTAATGGATTTAAATATGTAATATATATTCCAGAAGCAATAACAGACTTTATGTTTGCAAATATACTTATGAAACTTGGATTCATAGGTGGTTTAGTAGTAATACTCAATTTTTTATACTTAGATTTTTTACTAATAAATGATATAAAAAAAATAAATAAAAATAAATATTATATTATTGGATTATTTGGTTTATTTATATATCAACAAGTGCAACATATATTTATGAATTTAGAATTATTACCGATAACTGGAATAACATTGCCATTTATTTCTTATGGAGGAAGTAGTTTATTATCATATTATATTTTATTTGGAATACTTTTAAATATAAAAAAGTATCATTATGATACTTAATAATAACCACCACTTGAATAGTTATAATATCCACTAGGTCCATAAAAATATGGTGGATATTGAGGATAAGGTCTATAAGAATAATTTGGTTGAGGACTATTTACATAAACAGGTCTAGGTCTTGAAACTCCAACCAATCCAGCACCAGCTAAACCACCTAATAAAAATGGAACAAAAAATTGTCTATCACCTTCATTAGTTATATATTGATTATTATAATACATTAAAAAACTCCTTTCACAATATTATATGTAAAAGAAGTTTTTTTTCTATTCAGAATACAATCTATATAAATTTATACTTGGTCTTGATAAATTTCTAAACTTAACACCACTAGTACCAATACCATTAGAAATAAATAATTCTTTATCACCAAATTTATAATAATAATCATAATATTTTTTAGCTCCAACTGGAGTATAAACTTTTCCAATAATAGGTAATCTAACTTGACCATTATGACTATGACCACTTAACATAACATTAAATTTATAATCACTTATTTTGTCATATACATCACCTTCATGAACTAAAACAAATCTAAAATATTCACTATCATCATTTAAAATATCATAATCTATTTTACCTTCTAAAGAATCATCTAATCCAACAAATGATAATGGAATACTATCTTTATAATATATAAGTTTTTCTTGATTATTAAGTATTGTAAAATTACCATCAAATATATTTTTAAAATCTTTAATATGTTTATAATCATGATTTCCAGTTACAACATAATTTCCTAATGTACTATTTATTTTAGATAAGAGTTTATTAATTTTTTTAACTTCTTTATCAGATAAATTAGTATTTTTATCAATAAAATCTCCCGTAAATATAACTATATCAGGATTTTGATTATTAATATTACTAACTATTTCTTTTAAATATTTATAATCCACTGTCATACCATAATGAATATCACTAAAGTGTACTATTTTTATTCCATCAAAATTACTAGGTATATCTTTATTCTCGATCTTATATTCTCTTATAGTTAAATTATATGGTTCTATATATCTACTATAAATTAATAATAACCCAACAAATAAAAGTATATAAATTATAATATGTCCTTTTTCATTATTTTTTTTCTTTACATTCTTTTTCATAAAATCTCCTATACCAATAACATTATAACTATTAAAGTATTATGTATTATATGTGCTATTATACTACTAAATATATTATTTGTCTTATAATAAATAAAACTAAATGTAAAACCTAAAATTATATAAGGAATAACATATATTAATCCAATAACTTTAGTCGTAGTAAATAAATGCATACTTGCAAATAGTAAACTAGTTAGTATTAAAAATGCATATTTATTTTTAATATTTTTTTTAAATTCTAATCTAAAACTAATTTCTTCCAAAAATGGAATTATTATAGATAAAAGCAATGTATACGTAAACCTATGATTAAATAATAATGTTCTATTTAATTCCTCATTACCAGAAATATTATTAGGTAATATTTTATAATTAATTATATAATTACTCAACATCATTAATATAAAACCAATAATCCATATAATTAATATCCATTTTATATATTTTAATTTAAAATTCTTTAAATAATATATAAAATCTTTTTTATATATAATAATATAATAAACACATAATATCATATAAGGTAAAATAGTAAATAAAGAGTACATAAAACTACTATTCATTATATTATGAAACATAGAAATAAAAATTCCAGGAAATAATAAATATAATAATACATTTAAAAAGCCTTTTTTCATAATTTCACCTAATACTAATTTTAACATATTTTTATAGGAAAAGAAATTTATATATGCTATAATGACGTTAAGATAAGGTGGTAAAATATGCATAAGAAAATAACTATAATATTCGTTTTATTTTTAAGTATATTTTTATTTAAATATAATGTATATGCAGAATGTTCATATAAAGAAAGAAAAGAATTACTTAATTCTGCAAAAAATGTTGATATTGCATATGAAATAGAAACAAAAAAAAATGAATCAACAGGTATATCTCCAGACGATCCTGACGAAGAAATAAAAACAACTTTTGAGGAATATAATTTTAAATTTACAATTGTAAATTTATCAAATGACATTTTTATTAAATATTATAATTTATTTGATAATACAGAAAATTACGTAAATTACGATGATTTAAATACTGGAATATATACTTTTAATGATAGTAATTATCTAGACATATATAAGTATTATTTTGAATTTTATTCAAGAAATACGAATTGTGATGGAGAATTAATGTATACAAAAAAGATAATAAAACCAAAATATAATTTATTTTCTATGTATGATATATGTAATAAAAAAGAAATGGAAGATTATAAATATTGTAAAAAATTTATAACAAAAGAGTTTTATATTAGTGAATCAGAATTTATAAAATTAGCAAATACTTATTTAAGTGAAAATACAAGTCAGAAAGATCAAAAAGATGATAATAAATATTTGGTTTTTCTAAAAAAATATTGGTTTTACTTTATTATTGTAATTATGATTTTTATATTAGGAAGTTTATCTATTATAAAAATAAAAAAGAAAAGAAGTGAACTATGATAAAAAAAATTAAAAAAATTATATTAATATTTATTTTATATTTTATGTTTTCGACAAATGTATTTGCTGATATATGTAGTGGTTTAGAAGTGGAGAAATCAACTGACGGAACATGTGGTAAATTAAGTAAACCATATCATTTTTTACCTTTCGGTGGAAGTTACAGTAATTGTAATACCGGAGAATGTTATTCAGTATTTGAAGTACCTGCAACAAACAGTTATTCTGGGGAAACAGAATATGCGATGTGTTTAGATCCAAAGTTAAGTTCACCATATTACGAGAATAATGGAAATAAAATTCCATATGATTATAAATATGTAAGAGCTATAGATCCAACAAAAAATAGTAAAGGTGATGGAGAATTTTATAGAATATATCAACAATATGTTAATGAATTAGGTGCAAATTATAGTTATCAAAATAGAATTAACAATTTAAAGTTAAGTGATATTTATGCCAGAAAGGTTATGAAAGATAATGGTTGGACTATAAATGGTACAAATTTTAGGGATGAATATTTAAATGAAAATAGTAATGCATTAAACTTTTACACTGCGGCAAAAAAAATGAATTTATGGGAAAATCCATTGTCATTCACTTCATCAGTAGATTTTGACAGTGAGGAATCAGTTTATACATTTAAAATAGATGTAGACTTCACAAATGATACGAGTCAGTATTTTTATAATACTACTACTAATTTAATTAATGGTGACTATAATATAGGTTATGGTGATGCATTTTTTAAATATGAGTTACAAATAAATAATGGTACTTACGATTTGAATAATGCAATATCACATAGTGAAGATGTAAGCGGAGAATTAAATAAGTGGAATTATTCTTCGAATTCAAAAAAAACATTTGAATTAAAAATGAGCAAAGAAATATATGATGCTATAGTAGCAAAAACAGGAAAAGCTTTTATTAATTTGAAATTTTCAACATATAACACAATGAGTTATACAAATGTAATAGTTGCAAAAATGCATCCAGCAAATACACCAAATCAAAGAATGTTAGTATTTACTAAATTTGTAGAAAATGGTAATTTTTCTACTGGTGATGGACTTCAAACTACAGATGTAAATTTTGGAATCTGTAAACAAGAGGGAGATAAATTTTATTATAATAGACAAAGAATAGAATTAGAAGAATATAAAAATAAATGTGATTGTATTAATATTGATAGTTCAAAATTAAATCAAACAGCAAAAGATAAATATTTTGAAATATGTCCTTTTAAAAAAAATACTGAAACTTATGATTCAACGTTAAATAAGTGCGATACAAAAGAAAATGTTAATAGTACCTATAGTGGAACTGGGCAAAACAAATTAGTGCATAATATAAATCAATCACTAAACAATAATAACTATTGTACATTAACATGCGATGAAGAAATTGTTACTAATGGTTTTGTTGATAAATATAGTGTATTAGCAGGTAAAAAATTTGAACTATCAACGTTACCAAAGTTAACTGCCAACAAAGTTTGTAAAGTTAAAGTTGATTATTCATCATGGAAAGAATCATATGAAATCCTTATTAAGGACGAGGCAGCGGCATTAACTAAATTAGATTTTGATAATGCTGTTAGAAATGCTAGATCTACAAGAGAACTATGTAGTTGTGATTCGACGGGAGCGTGTACGTCTGCTACAAGATATGATTATTCATACAATGAATACTATTATAATGGTAATTCAATTTCTAGTACTTCTATAAGTGATTTTTATGGTGGATGTAATTCTAAACAACAACCTACAATAAGTTCTAATTTATCTAATATGAATGCTTTATCTCTAAAAAAATCTAATTTAGAAAAACATTTTGAAAAGTTGAAAACTTGCAGTAGTTATTTGTCAAATCAAGGAACAACAAATCAAGAGTATTACAAATTTAAAGTAGGTTTAAGTTATTACTATCAGCAAGAATATATAAAATCTGGGTTAGTATGGAATAATAGAAAACCGAATGGAGAAACAGATGATAGTCCAATGAATTCAAAATTAGAATCGGAAACTTCAGATGGTAATTATACAAAATATAAAAACAATAATACTTGTTATACATACATAAAAGACAATTCTAACATAAATGCAACGTACTGTGCAGGAACTACACCGGCATTATATTCAGTTGATATATACAGAAGTACTGAATATAAATATTCTTTTGCTCCGTCAGTGATTAAATATACGGATATTTTATCAGGTAAAATTAGTAGCATTGTTAACAATTTAAATAATCCAATATTAATAGGTAATGTTTATGATACTGATATAACTGCAAAAGCAAAGAAAAATAATAGTAATTATTATGAATTTACTAGTATTGGTGAAAACAATGATATTTATAAGTATTTTGAGGAAACAAATCAAGAAAAATTAAAGAGATATTGTGATTATGAAATTACAAGTGAAGTTACTAAAGATGATAAATTCAATTTAGTTTATAGAATAGTTGATCCAAATAATATAGATCCAAATAATAGAAAAAAAGAAAATATTGGTTTAAAGAACTGGACTCAAGAACAAATAGATATAGTAAATAATGAAGATACATTTAATCCAGATAATTTAGAATACTCTTTCACATTAGATTCAAAAACTATAAAAGAAATAAGAAAATATAATAAAAATAGATCTTATTCAGATATAAGTTTTACATGTACAAATGGATTAGAATGTAAAAGTAAATTCATCGAAAGTGCCAGCAAAGGTAGTTCAGATTTTTCAACAAAATTTGCAACAAATATAACTGGAAGTACAAAATGGAAAAAAATATAAATAATATTTTTTTCTTTTTATTTACAATAAAAAAGAATACATGTTATAATGACATTAAGATAAGGTGATAAAATATGCATAAGAAAATAACTATAATTTTTGTTTTATTTCTAAGTGTATTCTTATTTAAATTTAATGTATATGCAGAATGTTCATATAAAGAAAGAAAAGAATTACTTAATTCTGCAAAAAATGTTGATATTTCTATAAGCCCTGAAAAGAAGGAAGAAGAATTTGAAGTAATAAATCCCAATTCTAACGAAGAATCAACAATAAAAGAAACTGTAAATTATTTTAAATTAAATGTAGTCGGAGATTTAAATAACGTTTTTGTAAAAATAACCAACAATTACAATGATGAAAATTTATTAATAAATGTAGATGATATGAATGATGGCGTTTTTACTTATGATATTGATGACAGATCTCATATAATTACATATTATATTGACTTTTATTCGACTAATAATAATTGTTATGCAGAAAAAATAACAACAAAGACTATAAAAAAAGCAAGAGAAAATCCTTTACATTATTATAATATTTGTTCTAATAAAGAAGTTGAAAATAATAAATATTGTAAAGAATTTATAACGAGTGAATTTAATACTTCAGAAGAAAAAATAATTAGAAGTTTAGAAAGTATCATAAATAATAATACTAAAGAAGAACAAAAAGATAAAAAAAGTTTAATAGATACAATAAAAAGATTTTGGTATATTCCAGTAATTGCATTCATTTTATTATTCACTATATTAATTGTAATAAAATTAAAAAAGAAGAGTGGTGAATTATAATAATGAAAAAAAGATGGATTTTAATATTATTATTTGTTTTAATTTTTTCTACTAACAAAATAAATGTTAATGCAGGAATATGTAATGGTTTAAAAAATCAACAATATTGTCAAAGTCCTACAGGAGGTTTTTATTTTGACCACATACCTAGCATTTCATGGAGAAGTAATACCAACGCGTATTTTATGGTTCCAGGATATAACGCTAATATTTATGGGTCATATCCAGCATTTTGTATAGATCCAGGATTATCATTTGCACCTTCAGGAAAATATTATAATAATGTAAGAGAATTAGATATTTCTGGACAATATGATGATGGAGTATATAGAATTTATCAAAAATTAATAAATGATACACAATATTCAGGTAGTTCTGTTCAATTATATCGTGCATATTTTCAGTATGCACTTAGAGCATGGACAATAAAAAATGGTTATGCTTATGTAAATAAAACGCAAGCAGTTTACAAATATGATGCATCAAATTTTGCAAAATGTATAGCAAACTTTATTGATCCAGGTATTAATATTAATAGTCTAAATTTAGAAACTAATGGTTCATGTACTTTAAAATACGGTTTTGGCGATGAATACCAAAAAAATATGGTAAGCGCCTATTATAATAGAGTAGGAGAAGGATACTTGTGGCAAAATCCACTGGAAAACTCAAACGCAATAACCCAACAAGTAATAACACCCACAGAAGATAATCCAAATTATACTTACAAATTTACAATGAATTTAGTGGGAGAATCTAGATTCTTTACATACGGTCAAGCTGTACCGGAATTGAACTTATCTGAAGCAGGAATTGAAGGTTATATTTCTATTAATGGAGAAGATTGTACTAGTGAAAGTTCTTGTGCAAATGCAACAGTGTATAGAAGTATAAGTTATATAAATTCTTCCAATGCAAATGACACAATAGAATTTTATGTTTCATTTACACCAGAACAATTTGAAAAATATTTTCCGTCTGGAGACGGAACAATTACTTTAAATTACACATATCACCATCCAATGAATCAAGAGAATGTGTTTGTTACTAGATATGACACAGAAAATGCTTTATATCAAAGAATGATAGTAGTAAAAGAGTATAGACATTCAGATAAATCAACAATTAAAATAGGAAACCCTGTAGTTGTTAAAGAAAATTGTAAACAAGATGCAAGTGGTTTTAAAGACTCTAATGGAAACAAAGTTGATTTAGCCAATTTTATTACATCATGTGGTTGTGATAGTGTAAATAGATCAATTTTAAGTGATACGAGTTATTATGATAGAGTTTGCTCTTCATCAGTAGAAAATGAAACCTATAGTGGTGGTGTAAGTAATTGTAATAATTCAGAAGACTATGATAGTGAAAATAACTTTGGTGGTTTTAAATTAGGATATACAAAAGTTTCAAAAGTTAACAATTATTGTAATGAAACATGTACAGAAAATATTGATGTACAAGATTTAAAAGGAAAATATGCTACTTTAGCAGGAACGTATTTTAAATTCAACAAATATCCAACAATAATTGCAAATAAAACTTGCACTGTAAATATAGATTATAATTCATGGTTAAATGAGTATACAAATAGATTAAGAACAATGGTGGATGCCTATAATGCCTGGCAAGCTGATATTGTAACAACTAGAACAGGAGACTGTAATTGTCATCAAGTTTGTAGCGGAAGTGGGAATAATAGACATTGCCGTACAGTATGTGATACACAATATTATTATGATTATTCTTATAATTATGTAAGCATAAATAGTGATAGACATTCATTGAGTACTAAACCAGTAAGTGGCACTTATACACCTTCGTGTGGTCAAACAATGAGTTTTTATGCTTCAAGTAAAAAAAATGAATTCCTTCGAACTATATCGTATATACCAACCTTAAAAAATGATTTAAAGCAATGTAATAATAAATTATCTAATATAACTGATAATAATTTCTATAATTTTCAAGAAAATTTAAATTATTATTATGAACAAACACTTACAAAAAATAATAAAACAATAAACAATGTAGAAAGAACATCTTATAATGGAATTAATGATAGTGAATTTTCAAAAAGTGGTTTAATTACCAATGTTTCAACATATGATTTGAATAATTCTAATTCATTAAATTATGACATGATTAACACATCTGGTAATATCGAAACTGAAAAAATAATCACACAAACAAATATAAACAGAATTGTTGAATATAAAGTTAATTATATAAAACCAAGACAGACAAAATATGCAAGTATTTTATCGGGAACAATAACATCTTCAAAATCAAATGGTAATTATTTAACATTGGGAAACGTTTATGATACAGACGTTACAGCAAAGGCTAAAACAGGTAATTCTTCATATTATATTTTCTCTAAATTGGGAGATAGTAGTAACAATAAAATATTTGAACATTTTAAAAATGATATAAATGGAATCAAGAGAACATGTGATTATAAAATTTCAAACAATGTGATAACAGAAGATAAATTCAATTTAGTTTATAGGGTAGTTGATCCAAATAATATAGATCCAAACAATAGAAAAAGAGATAATAAAGGACTAAAAAATTGGACTCAAGAACAAATAGATGCAGCAAATAATGAAGATACATTTAATCCAGATAACTTAGAATACTCTTTCACATTAGATTCAAAAACAATAAAAGAAATAAGAGAATATAATAAAAATAAAAAATATTCAGATATAACATTTGACTGTACAAATGGATTACAATGTAAAAGTAAATTTATTGAAAGTGCTAGTAGCGGAAGTTCAGATTTTTCAACAAAATTTGCAACAAATGTTAATGGAAGTACAAAATGGAAGAATTTAGAATAAATACTATTATTTATATAAAAAATATGATAAACTGTTATAGTAAATAATACAATATGGAGGTGAAGTAGACCTTGAAAGAAAGTATGTGGGGGTATTATTTAGTGTTGCTGGGAGTAATAATTATAATTGTAATGATGCTTTTACAAAATTATACAACTACAAACCAACAAGATTATTATTTAGCTAAAGAAATGACATACGCAGCTATGTATGATTCTATTGATTTAGGATATTACAAACAAAATGGAGAATTAAAAATAGTTAAAGAAAAATTTGTAGAAAATTTTATAAGAAGATTTGCAGAAAATGCTACATTGAATAAAAATTATAAAGTTAATTTTTATTCAATATATGAGACTCCACCAATGGTATCAGTTGAAATAAAAGCAAAGACTGGAGAATTTCATGTTGGTGATGAATCAATAAATGCAGATATAACCACTAGAATAACGGCTATATTAGAAAGAAAGTAGGAGGATAAAATGGGAAATGTATTAGTGAAATTAAAAAGATTTTTAGGAAATAAAAACACAATAACTATAATTTGTGTACTTATCGGAGTAGGAGTTTTATTATTTGGATATAATTATAGAGTAAATCAAGCTGTACAACCAGTAAATATTCCATATGCTATGAAGAGAATGGAACCTAAAACAAAGGTTGAAGCAGAAAACGTTGGTACAATAAAAGTTAGTGGTGCATTTGTTGAACAAACAACAGATTTAATAAAAAGTAAAGCAATAATAGTTAATGAAGAATGGTATGTAAACTATGATACTGTTATTCCTGAAGGAGGATTATTCTATAGTAAACAATTAGTAAAAAAAGAAGATTTACCAGATACAGCATTTGACAAAATAGAATCTGGAGCAACAATATTTAGTTTATCAGTTGATAGTCATAGTACTTATGGTAACTCTATAATGCCGAATAATTATATTGACTTATATTTAAAAGCAACAGATGATAATGGTAAAATAATTTTTGCAAAATTTATTGAAAGTATAAAAGTACTATCAGTAAGAGATTCAAGTGGAGCAGATGTATTTGCAGACTCTGAAAATCAAAGAAATAGTAGTGAACTTCTATTTGCTGTAAAAGATGATTTATTTATACTTTTAAGCGAAGCAAGTTATGTTGGTGGAATTGATATAATACCAGTACCTAGAAATGAAGCATATAAAAATGCTGGCGCAGAAACAGGTACAAAAGTATCAAAAGAAGAAATTGTTAATTATATACTAGAAAAAGTTTCTGAATTATCTGATGAAATAGATGTAGAACAAGCTATAACAGATAGTATGGCTGAAAATAAAGATAATCAACAAACTAATAATAATTAAAAGAAATAGGTGATAATATGAATGATGCTGTTTTTTCACAACTTGATTTTGGTCCATTAAAAGAATTTTTAGAAAATGATGATATAACAGATATTTCATATAGTAATGGTGGACAAGTTTGGCTAAAGTCATTAACTAAGGGAATTTTTCAAGTTGATAGACCAGAGATTAATAACAGTATGATGGAAAAATTAGCCTTTCAATGTTCAAATGTAATGGGGAAAACATTTAATATGGCTTCTCCATTCTTAGATGCTGAAAGTGCAGAGTTACGTATGAATTTTATACATGAATCAATTAGTACTAATGGTATTGCATGTGTTATACGTAAAACTCCAGCAAAAATAAGGTTAAATAAAGATAAATTAATAAATGAAAGATATACAACTATAGAAATACATGACTTTCTAATAAAATGTGTCGAAGGACATTGTAATATTATAGTAAGTGGAGAAACTGGTAGTGGTAAAACTGAATTAGTAAAATATCTTGCAAGTTATACAAAAGAAAACGAAAAAATTATAACTATAGAAGATACATTGGAATTACACTTAGATAAAATATTTCCACATAGAGATATAGTTGCTGTAAAAACGAATAATATCGCGTCATATTCAGATGTCTTAGTATCTTGTATGAGACAAAACCCTAAATGGATACTTTTATCAGAGGTACGTAGTGCAGAAGCAGTATTAGCAGTAAGAAATTCAATTTCATCAGGACACAATATCTTATCAACAATACATTCCGATAAAGCAAGTAGTATTCCTTTACGTATGTACTCATTAATGGAGAGCAGTCAAGATATCGATCAATTTTTAAGTAGTATTCATAGATATGTTCAAATTGGTGTTTATGTTAAAGGATACTTTAGTAAAGAACTTAACAGATTTCAAAGAGAAATATTTGAAGTATGTGAATTCTATGTAAACGAACACAATGAAGCCAAAAAGAATGTTATATATAAAAAATTTATGAATGGTAAATTCCAAATTCAAAATCCTACAAAGTACCTATTAGATTATTTGAGTATTCAAGGAGTAATTTTACCTGAAGATACTTTTAGATTAGGTTCAGTTAATAAAGGAGAATAATAAGTGAGGTGAAATAATGATTGAAATAATAATTATTATTTTAATTACAATTTTTGTATTAATATCAAGATTTGGCAAGAATGATACTGTGTATGGATCTGTAAAAAGTATTTTTGATAAAATTTTGTCAAAAGTCATGCCTTATAATTATGAAGATGTAAAAAATAAAGCAAAAGAAATGGGACAATCATTTGATGCAAAACAATATGCTTTTCAATTTATTTTATTTGCATTAGGTGGTGGAGGTATAGCATTTCTTTATTTTAGAAGTATAAGTTGGGCTATCGTTTATGGATTACTTGCAACATCATTTATACCATATTTAACAGTATTAAAATACAAAAGAATTTATAGTGAATTTATATTTGAATGTATTCAAACATATTGTACAAATGTAATTATGGAATTTAATACAACACAATCTTTTGTAAAATCATTAGAAGGTGTTGTAGAAAGTGGAATATTAGAAGATCCAGTATTAACTGATGTTAAACATATGATTGATATGTCATATAAAAATGGAACAATAGATGAAAGTATAATATGGTTCAATAAAAAATATCCTTATTATATGGTAAAAAATATGCATCAATTATTTTTACAAATCACTAACGAAGGCGCAAAAGATTCCGGGGAAGCATTAGAAAATATGATGTTAGACATAGATGCACTAGTTGAAGGTGTATATAGAGATAAAATGGACAGAAAAACATTTTACACAAAGTTTTTAACTTTTGGTTTAGCTTTATATTTATTAGTTATGTTAATTCAATTCTTACTTGGCGTAACAAACTATATTGAAATGCTTAATGAATGGTATGTATTATTAATATTACATTTAATAATAATTTTAAATTCATTTTTCCTACTTAAAGGTATAAAATTTTATAATGAAGATACGGGGGTAGAGTAATATGTTTATTGAGGCAGTAATAATTATTATTCTTATATTCATTGCTCTACAAGCCAACGGGAGTATAAGTTTAAATAAATTTATTAAAGATAATAAAGAATACTTTAAAACTTTAAAAGAAAGTGACTATGAGTTTTTACTTAAAGCAAGATATGGTGATGGCATAGATTCTGATATGTTATTTACGAATAGATTAAGAAATGGTGCGGTAGCGATAGTACTAATAATATTTTTCTTCATAAATGATTTAGACTATACAAAAATTATTGTAGCAATTGTAGGTGGATTTGGAGTATTTAAATATGGCTATATAAAATTAAAAAATTATTATAAAGCACATTTACATGAGATAGATGCTCAACTTCCTTATTATCTAAAAAGTTTAGAAATTCTTATTCAACACTATACTGTACCAGTTGCAATAGGAAAATCTTTACCAGATGCACCAAAAATATTCCAAGAAGGTCTAAAAGAATTACTTCAAAAAATAAATGCTGGTGATTCATCTATTGCACCATATATGGATTTTGCAAAAGATTATCCTGTTAGAGATTCAATGAGAATGATGCGTTTATTATATAGATTAGGTCTAGGAAGCCAAGAAAGAAAACAAGAACAATTATTACAATTTTCAAGATCAATATCAAGTTTACAACAAAAAGCTAGGGAAACCAGATACAAAAATAGACTTGAAAAGATGGAAAATAAAACGATGGTTATGTTAGTATGTACTGGTGTAGGCGTAATGATTTTATTAGTAATTTCAATAATGAATATGTTTTAATAACATATTTTTTTATTTAAAAAAAGGAAAAGCAGAAAAAAAGATAATATATATTATAGGAGGTTATGTTAATGAATAAATATAATATAGAAAAAATTTTGAATAATAACAATATAATATTTGATATAAAGTCGGATATTACTTTTAAAAACATATTTATTAAAAAATGTGGTATTAATTACATGAAACAAATCTTAGAAAATCTATTTGACATTGATATTAATAAAGAATTAAAATTACTTGGTATGCCTACTTTTAAAATAAAAAAATAACTCAATTAAATATTAATCAAATTAACTTATTATAAGTTAGTAAAAAAATATGATATAATATTTAAAGGATGTGGTGTAATGGATTTAGTATATGTAGGCAAAATAGTTAGTACACATGGTATAAAAGGTGAATTAAAAATAAAAAGTGATTTTGAAAAAAAAGAGTTGGTTTTTAAACCAAATAATAAAATAATAATAGATAAAGAAGAACATACAATAAGAACATATAGATTTCATAAGATATTTGATATGATAACAATAGATGATTTAGAAAATATAAATGATGTATTAATTTATGTTGGCAAAAAAGTTTATGTCTCAAGAGATTCATTAAAATTAAAAGAAAATGAGTTTTTACTAAGTGATTTAATAGGATTAAATGTAGTTTTTAACGATACTGTATATGGAATAGTAGCAGATTATAGTAATGATATGAACCCACTTATAAAAATAGAATATAACAAAAATTATTATATTCCTATTAATGAAAGATATATAAAAAAAGTAGATATAGAAAATAAAAAGATATTTGTTGAAAACATAGAAGGATTAATATTATGAAAATAAGTATTTTATCACTTTTTCCAAATATGTTTGATGGTTTCTTAAACGAATCTATCATAAAACGAGCAATAGAAAAAAATATAGTTGAAATAGAAATAATTAACTTTAGAGATTATAGTACATCCAACAATAATCAAGTAGATGATACACCTTATGGTGGTGGAGCAGGTATGGTACTTATGTGCCAACCAATATTTGATTGTATTGAAAGTATAAAAAGTGAAGAATCTATTGTAATTATGATGACACCTGATGGTGAAAAATATACTGAAAAAAGAGCAAAGGATTTAACAAAATATAAGCACATAATATTACTTTGTGGTCACTATGAAGGTTTTGATGAAAGAATAAAAACAATTGTTGATTTAGAAATTAGTATAGGGGATTTTATATTAACTGGTGGAGAAATACCAGCAATGGCTATAACAGATAGCATAGTAAGACTTTTAGATGGTGTTATTAATAAAGAAAGTTTAGAGAGTGAATCTTTTGAAAATAACCTATTAGATTATCCGGTTTACACAAAACCTTCAAATTTTAGAGGATTATTAGTTCCAGAAATATTATTAAGTGGCAATCATCAAAAAATAAAAGAATGGAGAAAACAGAAACAAATAGAAAAAACAAAAAATAAAAGAAATGATATAATGGGGGATTTATGATTTCATTAGTTGTAAATAATACTTTTAAAGCATATGAAATAAGTGAATTAAATGGCTATAAATTTAAACCACGAAACAAATATATAAATACTTTAACAATAATAGATAATAATTACATAAAAAAAATTTTAACTAAAAAAATAAAAAAAGATATAAAAAGAGCAACCAAAACTATAAAGCTAATGTTAAAAAGTAATGTTACAGAAATAAGTGATTGTAATATAATGTTAGAAGAATTAAATAGAGTTGCAAAAAATATTGAATTCAAATATATGAAATATTTTAATGAACTTGAATATTTCGAATTAGTAAAAACATTATATTTCTTAAATATGGAAATAACAGCAAAGAAAAAATTATTGGAAGCAAAATAATAATTTTTTCTTTTTTTCATATATTTAAATAGGTGATTATATGTCTAAGAATTATATAAAAATATTTATTAGCAAATGTTTAATATGTGCAATAATTTTTTTAACAATTTCAATAATATGTAAAAATGATAATAATTTATTATGGTTTAAAAATAATATTTATAACAATAACATAAATTTTTCATTTTTTAATAAAATATATAAAAAATATATAGATAAATATTTACCATTTGACATATATGAAGAACAATTAGTTATGAAAGAAGGTTTGGTGTATAAAGATAAAGAAAAATACCAAAATGGGGTTTCTTTAAATGTTGGTAAGAACTATAACATTAACGCTTTAAATGGCGGAATAGTTGTTTATATAGGAGAAAAAGAAAAATTAGGAAGTACTGTAATTATACAAGGAACAGATGGAATAGATTATTGGTACTCAAATATAGTAAATCTAAGTGTATCTTTATATGATTACATAGAAAAAGATAAAATAATAGGATCAAGTAAAGATGATTATATATATTTAACATTCGTAAAAGATGGAGAATACTTAGATTATGAAAAATTTATTTAAAATAAATATATTAACTTATTTATTTTTTTTATTATCAATTTTAGCCGGTTATTATAAAAATATTATAGTAATATACACAATTCTAATAATACATGAACTAGGACACTTTATTATAATGAAATTATATAAAATAAAAGTATATAAAATTGACATATATCCATATGGAGGTATGATAAAAAGTAATATATTAATAAATACAAATTCTAAAAAACAAATGTTTATAAGTTTAGGTGGAATACTAGCCCAATTATTATTACTAATTATAATAAGATTATTATATAACTTTAATATACTAAATTATTATATTTACAATTTATTTATAAAATATAACTTATACATAATAATATTTAATTTAATACCAATTTACCCATTAGATGGCTATAAATTTCTAAATAGTATTATAGAAATATTTTTGCCGTATAAAAAAAGTATTATTTTCAGTTTTA
Organism: uncultured Bacilli bacterium; assembly: GCA_934086185.1. Classification (GTDB taxonomy): domain Bacteria; phylum Bacillota_I; class Bacilli_A; order RF39; family UBA660; genus UMGS1124. The sequence continues at coordinate 182,780 of CAKOHW010000001.1, read as the reverse complement.
TAATTAATATAATAAGTATGATAATATTTTTATTATTTCTATATAAAAATAAAATAAATAATTACCTAATAATATCATTTATGATAACAAGTTTAATAAACTACATAAAAGAAATAAAGTATATTATCAATAAATTTTATATAGAAAGAGTAATATATAATTTGGATTTAAGAGGCATAAAAAGTATAGATAAATTAAATAACTTATATAAAAATAAATTAAACTATATCAATGGTATTAATGAAAAAAAAGTTTTAAAGAAAAAATTTAACATTTCATAGAAATAATGTTTGACACAAGTTCTTTAATTTGATAAGATACTTATGTTTGTAAGTGTTCTTATAAACCGCATTGAAAAGGTTTAAGAGATTTATGTCCACCTTAAGAGCGTGTCTTCAAAAAATATTATAAGGAGGTTAAAAAGAATATGAAAGCTATATTTGTTACAGGTGGTAAACAATATTACGTTACTGAAGGAGACGTTATTTATGTTGAAAAATTAGACGTTGAAGCAGGAAAAGATGTTGAATTTACTGATGTATTAATGGTTGGAGAAACAGTTGGTACTCCAAATGTTAAAGGTGCAAAAGTTGTTTGTACTGCAGAAAAGAATGGAAAAGCTAAAAAAGTTTTAGTATTTAAATTCCATCCAAAGAAAAAATATCGTAAAACTCAAGGTCATAGACAACCATATACTAAATTAGTAGTTAAGAAAATAGTTGGTTAATATGATTAGTGTTAAAAAGCATAATAATACAATAGAAATAAGTGGTCATGCTAATTATGATGATTATGGAAAAGATATTGTGTGCGCAAGCGTAAGCAGTATTGTGACAACAATAATAAATTGTATTATGAATATCGATTCAAATTCATGTACTTATGAAGATGATGGAAAAATAATAAGAATAGAGAAAATCAATGAAAATGAAATTGTTGATATTATACTAAATACAATGATGGAACTTTTTAAAGATTTAGAATCTAATTATAGTAAAAATATAAAAATTGAGAGTGAGGAATGAAAATGTTATTTTTAAGTTTAAACATTCAACGTTTTGCTCATGTTAAAGCACAAGGTTCAACTCATAATGGACGTGATAGTGAAGGTAGAAGACTAGGTGCAAAAGCTAGTGACGGACAAACTATTCATGCTGGTTCTATAATATATAGACAAAGAGGAACAAAAATTTATCCAGGTAAAAACGTTGGAATGGGTAAAGATCATACATTATTCGCATTAGTAACTGGTGTAGTTAGATATGAAAGATGCGGAAGAGATAAGAAAAAAGTTAGTGTTTATGAAGCATAATTAATATCATCATTAAGATGATATTTTTCTATATAGACATATATTTAAATATTTAGTAAAATGAATTTGTTATATGAAGGGATTATTAATATGAGATATAATACAGTAAAAAATGCAGATAAAATAGTTAGTAGTAGTTCATACTTAGTTAAAAATCCAAATAATTATAAAAATAAATGGAAAGATTTATTTGGAAACAACAATAAAATTTGTTTAGAGTTAGGAATGGGAAGAGGTTCTTTCATCATTGATATGGCTGTTTCCCATCCAAATATAAATTATATAGGTTTAGAATTAGATGTAAATCAAACTGCAACAGCAATAAATAATATAGGCAATAAAAATCTAAAAAATCTAAAAATGATATGTGCAGATGCTAACGAAATAATTAACATCTTTGGTAAAGAAATTGACACAATATATTTAACATTTTCTGAACCATGGCCAAAAAAACAAGATGAAAAGAAAAGATTTTCATCTATAAATTATCTAAAACTTTATGATAGAATATTCAAAAAAAATAAACATATAATTTTAAAAACAGATAATAAAATTTTGTTTGCATCAGCATTAGAATCATTAAGTGAATACTGGTATACATTTGATAAAGTAAGTTTAGATTTACATAACGATGAAAGAAAAATAGAAAATATAATGACAGATTTTGAAAAACAATACTACAAAGAAAAAAGACCAATATTTTATTTAGAAGCATCTTTTAAAGATTAAAGGAAGTATTTATATATAATACTTTTTTTTAATGAGATTTTATGCTAAAATTAGTGTAAGGTGAGACTATGGGAAGATGTGACTTTTTAAATCATTCAATTATTGCTCATAGAGGTATATATAATAACATAACGATATATGAAAATACTTTAGAATCCATTATGTATGCGTCTAAAAATAATTTGATAGTTGAAATAGACGTTCGTACAACTTTAGATAATGAAATAATTGTTTATCACGATGAAGATGCAAGTAGACTTAACAATTTAAAAGATACATTAAATACTATTACATTAAATGATTTAGAGTATATATCTCAATTTCATATTCCCACTTTAAGCGAAGTACTTACAAGTATTAATGGACATGTTCCGATAATTATTGAAATAAAAGAAGACAATAAAATAATAAGAACAAAATTAATAGAATTATTAAAAAAATATAATGGTTCTGTAGCAATACAAAGTTTTAATATAGATATTGTAAAATTTTTTAAGAAAAAAGGTTTTATTACAGGATTATTAATAGGAGTAAAAAAGAATAGAAAATATATAGAACAAGATTTAGATGTAGATTTTTTTAATATAAAATATAATACTATATCTAAAGTAGAAGCAAATATGTTAAAACAAAAATATTATCTAATAGGATATACACTAGATAACAGAAAAGAAGTAGAAACATACATAAAAACATTTAATAATTTAGTTATTGATAATATAGAAGAAGTATTTAAATAATGGAGGATTTATGACAAAAGGAAAGTTAATAGTAATTGAAGGAACTGATTGTAGTGGCAAAGAAACACAAGCCAAACTTTTAATGGAAAAATTAAAAAAAGATAACATCAAAATAGAAGAACGATCATTTCCAATGTATCATACTCCGACAGGAAGAATTATAGGAGCAGATTTATTAGGAAAACCAGAAATGGGGAAATGTATTTTTGAGGAAGGTACTACTAATATTCCTCCAAAAGTAGCAGCATTATATTATGCTGCAGATAGACTATATAATATAGAGACAATAAAAAATATGTTAGATAATGGTATAAATGTCATACTTGATAGATATGTAGAAAGTAATATGGGACATCAGGCAGCAAAAATAAAGGACAAAGAGAAAAAAATAGAAATGATGAATTGGTTAGAAGAATTAGAATATAATCTTTTAGAACTTCCAAAACCAGATATAGTATTATTTTTATATATGCCTTATCAATATACAATTAAATTAAGAAATAATAGAAAAGAAGCTGCAGATGGAGCAGAAAAAGATGTAGAACATTTAAAGAATGCTGAAGCAACTTATTCCTTAATGGCAGAGAAATATAATTATAATATAATTCATTGTGTAAAAGATGAAAAAATACGTACAATAGAAGAAATAAATGAAGATGTTTACAACTTAGTAAAACAAAAATTATGTAAATAATAGATAAGTTAATTGACTTGTCTTTTTTTAAAGTTTATTATTAATATGTACTTACTGAAAGGAATAAAATATGAAATATACTTTAATAACAGGAGGCTCACAAGGATTAGGAGAATCTCTAGTTTTAGAATTTGCAAAACATAATCATAATATAATAATAGGTTATAATACTAATAAAGAAAAAGCAGAAAAACTAAATGAATATATAAAAACAAATTATAAAGTAGAAAGTATTATAAAAAAAATAGACATAACAAATGAAGAAGACATAAAAGATATATTTAATAATTATGATGTAGAAATTTTAGTAAATAATGCATCGATTTGTTGCGATAACTATATAGAAGAAAAAAGCTATGATGAATTTATAAATGTAATAAGAACCAATATTGGAGGGACATTTTTAATGTGTAAATATGCTACACATGCAAAAGTTATAATTAATATAAGCAGTAGAGATGGAATAGATACATATAATCCAATAAGTTTAGATTATTGTGCTAGTAAATCTGCCATAAATAATTTAACAAGTAATTTAGCTCTATACTATAAAGATGTAAGATTATATTCTGTATGCCCTGGATGGATTAATACGAGTAGTGTTATTAATATGAATCCAGACTATTTAAACAATGAATTAAAAAGAATAAATCAAAAAAAACTACTTGATAAAAATTATGTAGCAGAAGAAATATATAAACTATTAAAGAGTAAAATAAAAAGTGGAAGTGTGGTAATAATAGATGAAAAAAAATGAAATAATAAAATTAATTAATAAATGTGAAAAAGAATTATCAAAAGAATTTAATAAAGTAGATAAAATATGTGAATTAAATACTTTTAAAGTTATGGATGCATTTAAAAATAATAAAGTAAGTGAAATGCATTTCACATCAACAACAGGATATGGTTATAACGATATAGGTAGAGACGTAATAGAAGATGTATATAAAGATATTTTCGGATGTGAAAGTGCCCTAGTAAGAAACCAATTCATTAGTGCTTCACATGCACTTACAGTAGCATTATTTGCACTTCTAAGACCAAATGATACAATGTTATCTATAACAGGTACTCCATATGATACATTACATGAAGTTATAGGTTTAAAAGAAAACGAAAGTAGTTTAAAGAGTTACAATATAAATTATGAACAAGTAGATTTAAAAAATAATGACTTTGATTATGAAGAAATAAAGAAAAAGTTAAAAAATAAAAAATATAAATTAATACACATACAAAGAAGTAGAGGCTATAGTACAAGAAAAAGCTTAACTATTAGTAAATTAAAACGTGTAATAGAATTTATCAAGAATATTGATAAAAATATAATTATAATGATAGATAATTGCTATTGTGAAATGGTTAATACACTAGAGCCAACCAATGTAGGCGCTAATATTGTAGTAGGTTCACTTATAAAAAATTTAGGTGCTGGTATTGCTTCTAATGGAGCATATATTGTAGGTGATAAAAAGTTAGTTTCATTATGTGGTGAAAGATTAACATTACCAGGTGAAGGAATGGAAGTAGGACCTTCATTAGGAGCAAACAAAGATTTATTAAAAGGACTATTTTTTGCTCCATCAGTAGTAACATCAAGTTTAAAAATTGCAATACTTACAAGTAAAGTGATGAAAGAATTAGGGTATGATGTAGATCCATCATATAACGAAGAAAGAGCAGATATTGTAGAAACAATAATATTTAAAGAAAGAGATTTATTAATAAAATATTGTAGAGGAATACAAAGTGGTTCACCAATTGATTCTTTTGCTCTTCCAATTGCAACAGACATGCCAGGATATGATGACGAAATAATAATGGCTAGTGGATCATTTACACAAGGAAGCAGTATTGAAATCAGTTGTGATGGTCCATTAAGAAGTCCGTTTATAGCATATCAACAAGGTGGTTTAACATATGAAAGTGGAAAATACGCATTAATTAATGCAATAGATTTCTTAAAAAATAAATAAACCCTTGCATAATATATGACTTTCATGTATAATATCAAATGTAAAAGTTATTTCTCAGTTTTAATTTACTCCGAATTATTACTTAGATTTAACGGTTATTAGAAAATATGGAGGTAATTTTATGGCAGTTACAAAAGAAACAAAAGCTGAATTAGTTAAAAAATTTGGTGAAAACGAAAAAGATACTGGTTCTACAAAAGTTCAAATAGCTATATTAACAGAAGAAATCAATGATTTAACTGAACATTTAAAAGTTCATAAACATGATTATCATTCTAAACGTGGTTTACTTATGAAAGTTGGTAAAAGACGTAGTTTATTAGACTATTTAAAGAAGAATGATGTAGTTTCATATCGTGAATTAATAAAAGAATTAAATATAAGAAAGTAGGCACTTCATTTTTAGTGTCTTTTTTTATTATCAGGAGGATTTATGAAATTAGATAATGTATTTATAGGATTTACAAAAGATGGAAAAGAAAGAATATTGGTAAAAAAGTATGACGAGTTTACTTATGGTTGTTCCATACCATATTATAAAGATTTAAAAACAAGAAAAAAGTTTAGTGTTAATGAAGTAGATGAAAATACTTTAAAACCTTTTTCAAAAATAATTAAAACAAAAGAAAAAGCTTCAAGAAAAAAAATAATAAAATCATATGAACTAGATAGATCTGAATTAATTGACATATATAAGTTAGTATATACAAATATTTATATAACAAGATTGGAAAATGAAAGAACTGCTTATAAATTAATTAAAGGAAATATTTTAATGAGAATAGATGACAATATGATATTGCAATTTAAATCATTAGACGAAGATAAAATGTATGCAGCATATAGACTTGAATTAATAGATGAAGAATATTGTAATATTTTAAGCCATCAACCATATGAAGATTTAGAACAATTAACAGAAAAAAGAGAATTGCCAAAAAAGAAATTATTAGAATTTGATTACAATAGAAAAAAATAAGGAAGAAGGTAGTATATGGATAAGAATGTATTTGAATTAAATTTTGAAGGAAGAAAATTAATAGTAGAAAATGGAGAGTTAGCAAAACAAAGCAATGGAGCAGTCTTAGTTAGATATGGAGATACTGTAATACTAACTGCAGCCGTAATGAGTAATAATGTATCAACTGCAGACTTTTTTCCACTAACTGTAGTTTATAATGAAAAATTATACTCAGTAGGTAAAATACCAGGTGGTTTTATTAAAAGAGAAGGTCGTCCAAGTGAAAATGCAACATTAGCAGCAAGATTAATAGATAGACCTATTAGACCAATGTTTGATGAAAATTTTAGAAATGAAGTACAGGTAATTAATACTGTATTATCAGTTGATCCAGATAACTCTCCTGAAATGACTGCATTATTTGGTTCAAGTTTGGCATTAGGAATATCAAATATACCATTTGATGGCCCAGTTGCCGGAGTAGTAGTAGGAAAAATTGGTAAAAAATTTATAATAAATCCAACAAGTGAAGAATTAGAAAAAACAGAATTGACATTAACAGTTGCTGGAACAGAAAAAGATATATGTATGATAGAAGCAGGTGCTAGTGAAGTTAGTGAAAAAGTAATGTTAGATGCATTAGAATTCGGTCAAAAAGCAATAAAAAAACTTTGTAAATTCCAAAAGAAAATTATTAAAGAAATTGGAGTTAAAAAAACAGAAGTTGAATTAGCAAAAATTGATGAAGATTTAGAAAAAGCAGTTAGAGAATTTACTACAAAAGATATGTTAGAAGCAATTCAAATAAAAGATAAACTAGAAAAATATGCAAGAATAGATGAAGTTAAAGAAGAAGCAGTTAATCATTTTAATGAAATATATGAAAATGATGAAGATGTTGAAAACATATTAAAAACTGTTAAAAAAATAACTGATATGATTGAAGCAGATGAAGTAAGAAGATTAATTACTGAAGAAAAAATAAGACCAGATGGTAGAAAAATGGATGAAATAAGACCACTATCTGCAAGAATAGATTTATTGCCAAGAACTCATGGATCTGCATTATTTACTAGAGGACAAACTCAAAGTTTATCAACAACAACTCTAGGAGCAATTGGAGAACATCAAATATTAGATGGATTGGGTATAGAAGATTCAAAAAGATTTATGTTACACTATAACTTTCCAGCATTTTCAGTAGGTGAAACAGGAAGATATGGTTCTCCAGGAAGACGTGAAATAGGGCATGGTGCTCTAGGAGAAAGAGCTCTTTTACAAGTTATTCCTTCTGAAGAAGAATTCCCATATACAATAAGAGTAGTAAGTGAAATATTAGAAAGTAATGGGTCATCTTCACAAGCAAGTATTTGTGCTGGATGTTTAAGTCTTATGGCAGCAGGTGTTCCAATAAAAGCACCTGTAGCAGGAATAGCAATGGGACTTATTACAAATGGAAAGAATTATACAATATTAACAGACATTCAAGGCCTAGAAGATCACATGGGAGACATGGATTTTAAAGTAGCAGGAACTAAAACTGGTATTACTGCATTACAAATGGATATTAAAATAAAAGGAGTAACAAGAGAAATACTTGAAAGTGCTCTTAAACAAGCTAAAAAAGCAAGATTAGAAATTCTTGATTTAATGAAAACTGTAATTGAAGAACCAAGAAAAGAATTAAGTCCATATGCACCAAAAATTGCAACATTTAATATTGATCCAGAAAAAATTAAAGATGTAATAGGACGTGGTGGAGAAATGATTACAAAAATCATTCTTGAAGCAAGTAATGTTAAAACCGTTAATGATAAAGATGCTGTTAAAGTAGATTTAGAAGATGATGGAAGAGTAATAATCTACCATACTGACCAAACAATAATAGATAAAACTGCAGAAATGATAAAAAATATCGTTAGAGTAGTTGAAACAGGAAAAGTATATAATGGTCGAGTTGTAAAAGTAGAAGATTTTGGTGTATTTATTGAATTATGGCCAGGATGTGAAGGATTATGTCACGTATCTCAACTAGCACATGAAAGAGTAAATAAACCAAGTGATGTTGTAAGTGTTGGAGATGAGATAATGGTTAAATCATTAGGATATGATAATAGAGGAAGACTAAACTTATCTCGTAAAGAAGCTTTACCAAAACCTAAAAAGAAAGAAACAAAAAAAGAAAAAGTAAATGAATAGAGAGATAGAAATAGGTGGCATTTATAAACATTTTAAAGGTCATATAGTAAAAGTTATCTGTATTGCTAAAAATACAGAAACTATGGAAGAAGAAGTAATATATTTTCATATAAAAAATAAAGAATATTGGGCAAGACCACGTAGAATGTTTAATTCTTTAGTTGATAAAGAAAAATACCCCGATGTAAAACAAACTTACAGATTTGAAAAAATAGATTCTGAATAGATTCTATTTTTTTTCATATACTTTATCAAAAGGAAATAAATATATGAATAATTATGTAATTAATATAATGAATAAATATGGTTATTTAGGAATACTTTTTCTAATTACAATAGAAAATATTTTTCCACCAATTCCAAGTGAAGTAATACTTACATTAGGTGGATTTATGACTAGTAATTCTAAATGTAAAATGACTTTAGTAGGAGTAATCATATTTTCCACACTTGGTTCTCTAATAGGAGCAATCTTACTATACTTAATTGGTTATATTTTAAGTAAAGAAAGAATAATAAAAATAATAAATTCTCGTATAGGAAAAATATTATGTTTAAAAATCTCTGATATAGAAAAAAGTGAAAATTCATTTCAAAAAAATGGTAATTTAACGGTATTTTATTGTAGATTTATACCAATAGTAAGAAGTCTTATATCTATTCCAGCAGGAATGAATAAAATGAATTTTACAATATTCTTAATATATACTACAATTGGTTCATTAATATGGAATACAGTATTAGTTATACTAGGAAATATCGTAGGAGATAATTACTTAATTGCAGCTAACATCTTTAGTAAATATTCAAAAATACTTTTAATAATATTTATTATAATTATAATAATAAAAATATTTAAAAAACGTAAAAAAATATGATAAACTATACCTAGTAAAGTAGGTATAGCATGTTAAACAAGAAAAATAAAAATTTAAAAATATTTATAATATTAAGTATAGTAGGCATTTTACTTAGAGTATTATGGTTAAATGGTGAAAGCGGAGATTATAAAGGATTCTTAGCTTTATGGGTTGATGATATAAGGAGATTAGGTTACTTTAAATCTTTAAAATATACTATTGGAAATTATAATGTTCCTTATATGATTATACTTACATTTATTTCATTACTAAAATGCAAACCATTAATACCAATAAAAATAGTATCAATAATATTTGATTTTATTTGTGCATACTATTCATCAAAAATAGTATATTTAATAACAAAAAACAATACACTAAAATTAGTAATATATGGAATAATATTGTGTTTACCGTCAGTAATTGTAAATGGTTCCATGTGGGGACAATGCGATAGTATATATACAGCTTTCATATTAATATCACTTTATTACTTATTAAATAAAAAGTACACGATATCTTTCATAATGTTAGGAATATCACTATCATTTAAATTACAAGCAATATTTGTACTTCCAGTTTATATTTTATTATTTTTTAGAGAAAAAAAGATACATTTATATCATTTCTTATTAATACCTATTATGGATATTGTATTATCTTTACCAGCAATTATAATGGGAAAAAGTATAAAAGATATAATGTTAGTATATTTTAATCAAGCAGACTATTATATTGATGCAGTTTTAAATTTTCCAAATTTATATAATTATATACAAGAAAATACATTATTTTTTATAACAAATCATAAAATAATATCAACAATTGGTGTAATATTAACGGCATTCATATTTTTCATAATGTGGTTATATGTGTTAATTAATAAAGTAAAATTTAATAATGAAAAAATAATTACTTTGTTTCTATGGTCTATTCTTGTATGTGTCTTTTTCTTACCACATATGCATGATAGATATATGTTTTCTGCAGATATACTGAGTATAGTATGGTTTATAATATATCAAAAGAAAGTATTTATACCATTTATAATTAATATTTCATCAACACTAACTTATTTCTATTTTCTATTTTTATATAATATAGTAGATTACAAAATATTAAGTATAATTTTATTATTCACTATAATGTCTCTTACTTTATACACAATGAAATTATTAAAAGAAGATAATAAACAATATAATTGAATTTGGTTATATTGTTTTTTTCCTGAAACTTTTGTATAATACAAAAAGAAGGGTGATTAAATGAAAATTTTAAGTGTAAATGCAGGAAGTTCTTCATTAAAGTTTACTTTATTTGAGATGCCTGAAGGAAAAGAATTAATTGGGGGATATTTTGAAAAAATAGGTTTAGAAGATAGTTTTTATAACATAAAAATGAATGGTGAAAAAACTAAACATGTTGTATTTGTTAAAGATCATGCAGAAGCAGTAAGAATGTTGATAAATGAACTTATTGATAACAAAGTAATTGAAAGTTTAGAAGATTTAGATGGAATAGGACATAGACTAGTTCATGGTGGTGAAAAATATACAGATTCTGTACTTATAGATGATGAAGTTATTAAAACAGTAACAGAACTTATACCATTAGCACCATTACATAATTTAGCAAACTTAACTGGAGTTAAAGCTTTTATGGATGCACTTCCAAGTACCCCAAATGTTGGTGTATTTGATACAGCATTCCATCAAACTATGGCAAAAGAACAATTTTTATATAGTATGCCTTTAAGTTGGTATAATGATTATAAAGTTAGAAAATATGGTTTTCATGGAACAAGTCATAAATTTATAACTAAAACAATGAAAGAAATATTGAAAAAAGATGATGTTAATTTAATAATTTGTCATATAGGTTCTGGTGGTTCTCTATGTGCAGTTAAAGATGGAAAAAGCTTTGATACAACAATGGGATTCACACCAAATGCTGGAATTATGATGGGAACACGTTCAGGAGATATTGACTACTCAGTAATTCCATACATAATGAAAAATGCTAACATGACATTAGAAGAAGTAGATAATACATTAAATAAAAAAAGTGGACTATTAGGAATAAGTGGTTCAAGTGATTGTAGAGACGTAGAAGATGCTATCGCTGCTGGTAATAAAGAAGCAAAATTAGCATATGATATGTATGTTGAAAGAATTGCATCATATGTTGCAACATATTACATGAAATTAGAAGGAAAAATCGATGCATTAGTTTTAACAGCTGGTGTAGGAGAAAATGGTTCAGGATTTAGAAAAGATTTAGTAGAAAAATTATCTTGTTTTGGTATTAAATTGAATGATGAAGTTAATAATACTATTGCAAGCTTCAAAAGCGTACATAGTGGTATAATAACTACCAATGATTCTAAATTCCCAGTATATGTAGTACCAACAGATGAAGAATTAATGATTGCAACTGATACATATAATATAATTAATAAATAAGTGAGGTAAAAACGTGAACATAGTATTTAAACAGATAATAAAAAAGATAAAGGAATATGATACAATAGTACTTGCTAGACATATAGGACCAGATCCAGATGCATTGGCAAGTGAAATAGCATTAAGAGATTCTATTAAATTAACTTTTCCTAAAAAGAAAGTATATGCAGTAGGAAACTCAGTGGCAAAATTTAAATACTTTGGTTCTTTAGATAGAATAGATGATAATAATTTAAATAAACCTTTACTTATAATATTAGATGTTCCAAATAAATCACGTATAGATGGAATTAATTATGATAATTACGATTATGTTATAAGAATAGATCATCATCCTAACGTAGAAGAGATTTCAGACTTAGAATATGTATGTGTTACGGCAAGTAGTACTTGTGAACTTATAACAGAATTAATGGTTGAAACAAAATTAAAAATGAATGAAAGCATAGCAAATAATTTATTTTTAGGAATTGTAGCAGATAGTGATAGATTTTTACTTAGTTATACAACTCCAAAAACATTTAAATTAATTACTATGTTAATAGAAAAATATAATTTAAATATATCAAATTTATATAATAATCTTTATTTAAGACCTATAAATGAGGTTAAATTTCAGGCATATATAACTTTAAATATGACTGTAACAGAAAATAATTTTGGTTATATAAAATTAGATAAAAGTATAATGGATGAATTTAAAGTTGATGCTTCTTCTGCTAGTAATATGATAAATAATTTTAATTTTATTAAAGAATTATATGCTTGGGCATTTTCAAGTTATGATGAAAAAAATAAAATATATAAAATTAATATTAGAAGCAGAGGCCCAATAATAAATGATGTAGCCCAAAATTATAATGGCGGTGGCCATATATTTGCAAGTGGAGCTAGAATAAAAGAAGAATCTGATGTTGATAAATTATTTAAAGACTTAGATATTCGTACAAAAGATTACAAGAACAAATTATTTTCTGCAAAATAAGATTTAAGACCAAGAAACTTAAATCTTTTTTAATTAAATTAAAAAAACAACAACGTTATTGCTTTTTAAAAAAACATATTTATATTATAATAATAAATAGGGTGATAAAATGAAAAAAATAATACTTATAGATGGCAACAACCTAATGTTTAGAAGTTATTATGCAACTGCATATACAGGTAATTTAATGAAGAATAGTAAAGGTTTTTATACAAATGCATTGTATGGATTTGTTTCAATGATTAATAAAATAATAGAAGAAGAAAATCCAATTTATATGGCTGTTGCATTTGATATAGGTAAAAATTTTAGAAAAGATTTATATAAAGAATACAAAGATGGCAGAAATGCCACACCAGAAGAATTAAAAATGCAAATGCCATATGCAAGAAAAATATTAGATGGTATGGGAATAAAATATTATGAAATGGAAGGATATGAAGCTGATGATATAATCGGTACATTATCTAATAGAGCATTAATAGATCCAGAATTTGATGCAACAATAGTTTCAAGCGATAGAGATTTGCTTCAGCTTATTAATGAACAAGTCGATGTTAAACTTTTAAAAACAAAAGGAAATATAAGATATACAAAAGAAAAATTCATAGAAGATTATGGATTCGAGCCTATAAGAATTATAGATTTAAAAGCATTAATGGGAGATGCAAGTGATAATATTCCTGGAGTAAAAGGAGTTGGTGAAAAAACTGCCTTAAAATTAATAGGTGAATATGATACTATAGAAAATCTTTATAACCACATCGATGAAATAACCGGAAAACTTAAAGACAAACTAATTGATGATAAAGAATCTGCCTTTTTTTCTAAAAAAATTGCAACTATCGTATTAGATGTGCCAATCAAAGATGATTTAGAAACAATGAAATATGATGGGGAAAATGAAAACCAATTAACTAAAATATTTGAAGAACTAGAATTTTATTCATTTATGAAAAAATTTACAAAAAAGAAAATTGATACTAACATAGATTTCAAAATACTAGAATCTATAAATGAAATAAATAAAGACAACATTATTAGCTATTATATAGAATCTGATAATATTAATTATCATTACGGAAATATTTTAGGAATGGGTTTATATGACCAAAACAACTTATTTTTTGTAAAACCAGAATTAGTTAATGACGTATTAGAATATATCAATAATTCTACTAAATATACTTTTGATTTAAAAAAGAATAATTGTTTAACACATAAAATTATTAATAATACTATATATGATCATTTAGTATGTGCAGACTTATTAAATTATAATTTTAAAGAAGACATTAGTATTCTAATGTTTAATGATGGCATTACAATAGATGATTATAATACTTTTATAAAAACTAGAGAAAATTTAGAAAAAGTAATAGCAAAAAAAGCAAAATATATTAATGATGTAAGAGATGAATACATAAAAAAATTAAAATTAGAAAACATGTATAATCTATTTACTAACGTAGAAATACCTTTAATAACAACATTATCAAAAATGGAATTATCTGGAATAAAAGTTGATAAAGAAATACTTAATAATTTAGGAATAGAGCTTAAGAAAAAGATTGATGAAATTACATCATCAATACATGATTTAGCAGGAGAAGAATTTAATGTATCAAGCCCTAGACAATTAGGAGTAATATTATTCGAAAAACTAAAATTACCATGTGCGAAGAAAACAAGAAGTGGTTACTCAACAGATAGTAAAGTATTAGAAAAAATAGTAACTGATCACCCAATAGTTCCATTAATTATAGAATATAGAAATCTTACTAAATTATATAGTACATATGTTGAAGGTCTAACTAATTATATAATGGACGATAACAAAATACATACCATTTATAAACAAACTTTAACAAGAACAGGAAGATTATCTAGTGTAGAACCAAATTTACAAAATATTCCTGCTAGAGATGAAATAGGAAGATTAGTTAGAAAAGCTTTTGTACCAGAAAATGATTTATTCTTAAGCGCTGATTATTCACAAATAGAACTGCGCATTCTTGCACATATTTCAGATTCAAAAGATTTAATAGATGCATTTAAAAACGGTGAAGATATACATACAAAAGTTGCAAGTGATATATTTGCGGTTGAAAAAAATGAAGTTACAAAAATTATGAGAAGAACAGCAAAAGCAGTAATATTTGGTATAGTATATGGAATAAGTGGTTTTGGATTAGGTGAAAATATTGGAATAAGTCCTAAGGACGCTAAAAAATTCATTGAAAAATATTATGAATTGTATCCAGGAGTTAAAAATTATATGGATAACATAGTACATGAAGCATATATGGATGGATGTGTAAGAACGTTATATGATAGAAAAAGAGTTATTGATGAACTTAATAGTCCGAATTTTATGGTAAGACATAGTGGAGAACGAATTGCATTAAATACTCCAATACAAGGCACAAGCGCTGATATAATTAAAATGGCAATGGTGAAAATAGACGAAGAATTATCTCAAAGAAATTTAAAAAGTAAAATGCTTTTACAAATACATGATGAATTAGTATTCGATGTTGTAAAAGAAGAAAAAGATATATTAGCATTCCTTGTAACAGATATTATGAAAAATATAGTTACATTAAAAGTACCACTTGATGTTAGTTGTGATTTTGGTACAGACTTATATGAAACAAAATAAAGTGTATTCAATATTGTTAAATACACTTTTTAAGTGTAAAATAAAAATAAGGATAGTGATATAACATGAATGAAAATAATGAGATAAATTTGTTTGAAAAAGAAAACTACACTATATTAAATAGCGATAATATTGAAGAAATTTTAAATAATGTAAATATAAATGATATAAATTTAAGAGATTATGATATTTTAAATAAATATAAATTTCTATATACTGATTATAAAAATCCATTTGTAATAAAAAAAGATAGTATGACACTTTTTATAAATCCTATTTATTGGTTAGATAATACTTATGAATGTGAAAAACTAATAATTCATATAATCAATAACTTTAAAGGTGAAAAATTTAATCTAGCAAAAAAAGGTTTATTAACAGACTTTGTAATCAATGCGCTATGTAATAATGAACATATTAAAGAAGTAACAATAGAAAAATATAGTGATAATCCATATATACTAACTACAAATGTTTATAAAAAATTTAAAAGTTTTAACAAAAAAATTAACACTAGTGACGTATGTGATGAATTAAAAGAAGTTTTTGATGAAACAATTATTCACAATATGAATAAATCATTAATAGGATATTATAACTATAATTTTTTACAAAATGCAAACATGATACATATAAATCAAAAACTAACAGATGAAGAATTAAAAAATATAAAATATATAAATAAAAATGCTGAAATAGTATTTAATATAAATGATGATTATGAATACATATTTTATATTATTAACTTAATAAAACAAAATAAAACTAATAATAAATATACAATTGTTATAAATGATAAAGAGTTATTCAACAAATTTATTTTAAACAATAATGTAGAAACAAACAATATAGACGTAGAAGTACCAACATTAGATAAAGTAAGTTTAAATGATTACTTAAAATTTGAAAAGATATTATATAAAATGATAGAGCCAGCAAATAATTTAAGTAATTTTGAAAAATACATTTATGCTTATAATATAACTAAACACTTTAAAACGTATAAAGAAAATGATACTGAAAAAAATAAATCTAGAAATCTATATGAAATATTAAATAACGAATATATGGTTTGTGTAGGATATAAAAATTTATTAGGAGATTTACTAAATAAATTAGGTATTAAAAGTATTGATTTAAGTGTTAGTGTTGATACATCCTATGATAAAGTTGATCATAATGATTACATAGTAAATGATATAACACCAGTAAATAGAAATGGACACGCAAGAAGATATGTTAACTTAATAGATGAAAAATATGGAATAAATGGCTTTTATATAGCTGATCCAACATGGGATAATGATTTAGAAAACGATTATTATAATCATATGCTATTAACAGATGGAGAATCAACACAAACTTCTAGATATGAATGGAATAATATAATGTCTATATTTGATATAAATAATATAGATGAATATTTAGAAATTATAAAAAGAGAATTTCAGAATAAAGATTATAAAGAATTTTGTTCTTATTTAAAAGAGATAATAAAAGTAATAGAAAAATTAGATAAAAAATTTTATAGTGAATTACTTAATAAAAATAACTATATTGATAAATATATAAATGAATGGCCAGACGATGTAACTAATTTAGTAAATGATTTAGGTAACTATATAGTTATTCACGTAAATAAACCACTCACTGGAGAAACATTATTTAAAGGAATAAAAAAAATATATTTAAATAGTTATGGATATAATGAAGAAAATGTTATGGATATACTAGAGCAAGTAAGAGAAATAAATAAACAAAAACAAGAAAAAGTATTTCCTATACGTAAGAAACTAAATTCTGATGGTACTATAGATGTAATTATGAATGAGACCAACAAATTTGAATTCAATTTAAAAAATAAAGAATTATAATTTTTAAAATTTAATTAAAACATATTTGATATTGTAAAATATGTTTTTTTATTATAAAATTATTCTAGAGTAGAGTGATATTATGAAGAATAAAATAAACGTAGATATAATAGTTCCCTCAATAAATGAAACATATAATTTATTTATTCCAATAAATAAAACAGTAGGTGAAATTATAAAATTATTAAATCAATCTATAAATGAGTTAACTAATAACGATTTTCCAATATCTAATAAATTATCGCTAGTAAATTTAAATACTGGAGAAATATATAATACATCTAAAATAGTAAAGGAAAATCATATAGAGGATGGTAGTAGACTAGTACTAATATAAAAAAGGAAGTGTTGTTATGAAAATTATATTACAAGATAAAAAGAAATTATTAACAACAAAATTACCAAAAGAGATAAATGGTAATTATTGGCTAACTGATAATGATAAAAAAAATATAGTTAATATAGAAGCAATAGATAATAAATGGGTATTAAAAAATAATGAAGAAATAAAAATATTAAATAACACTTCTGATATTAATAAACAATCTTTATATGAAACCGATGAAATAAAAGAAGTTATATTAGAAGAATTTTCTAGAGGAATATTATATGATTTTAATAAAGGGCTAGAATATAAATATTTTTGCTTACCAACATATGATAATACAATGATACAAACTGATTTTAATAGAAGTAAAATATCTTTAATAACAATTGGAAAAAGTAATTCAGATACTATAAAAATAAATGATAATTCATTTATAGATTCACAAATATCAATAATAAATGAAAATAAAACATTAAGAATAGTAAATAATAACTTAAACCTTCCAATGTTCATAAACGGCAACATTTCCACAATGAAAGAATTATTACCTGGTGATTATGTATTTATTAATGGTTTTTGTTTATGTTTATATGGAAACATATTAACATTTAATAATCCAAATAACTTAGTAACTTTTAACACTAATTTATTAAATTTAAGATTAATACCTGAAAATCCAGAAATTGATTACAGTGCTTATCCTGAAGTTAACGTAGAACTTTACAGAAAAGATGAATATTTTCAAAGACCTCCAAGATTTAAAAGAATGATAGAACCAAAAGAATATAGAATAGATTTACCTTCAGGGAAACAGACAGATGATATGGCTATGCCAATAATTTTAACGCTAGGCCCAATGGTTATGATGGGTATGGTATCTATGTTAAGTGGTGTTACAGCTATTATAAAAGTAATGAATAAAGAATCAACTTTTGAAGAAAGTTTTCAACCAATGTTTACAGCATTTGTAATGGTAATAGGAATGATTTTATTTCCATTAATTCAAAAATTATATATGAAACATAAAAAGAAAAAAAGAGAAAAGAAAAGAGTTTCTAGATATAACGAATATATAGATGAAAAAAAAGAAATTATAAAAAAAGAAATAAACGAAGAAAGACAAATATTATTAGAAAATTTTTTACCATTAAATGAAGTAGAAAATATAATAAGAAATAAAGATAGAACATTATGGGATAGAAAAATAGAACATTATGATTTTTTAAGTGTTAGATTAGGTATCGGTTCAATGCCTTCATACATAAAAATAGCATTTCCAGAAGAACATTTTTCAATAGAAAAAGATGATTTAAGAAAAATTGGAGATGAATTAGTTAATCAAAATAAGTATATTGATAATGTTCCAATTGTTGCAAGTTTCTTAAATAGAAGATACACAAGTTTTATAGGAAATAAAGATTACTTAAGAAGATATTTTGATGGAATAATATTACAATTAATAGCATACCATTCATATGATAATTTAAATATTGTAGTATTGTCGAACAATGATGAAAGAGATTATTGGAAAAAATATAATAGTATTCCACATTTTTGGGATACATCGAAAGAAATAAGATTTATTGGTACTAATATGGAAGAAAATAATTATATATCTAACTATTTATTAAAAGTGCTACAAGCACGTGTAACTAGTTCTGAAGATAAAGACAATAAAGTAAATCTTGAAGAAGCATATAAACGTTTTACACCATATTATTTAATAATAACTGATAATATAGAAGTTACAAAAAAATTATCATTCATAAATGAATTATTATCAAATCCTGTAAACTATGGTTTTAGTTTAATAGTTTTATCAGATACAATAGATAATTTACCTAATGAAATAAATGAATTTGTAAATTTAGATCCTATGGAAAGTACTATGTATGAAAGTGCTATAATTAGTAATAATCAAGTTAAATTTATTCCAGAATTGCCTAATACAAATTTAAATGATTGCTATATTAAAATATGTAATATTCCAATTGACATAGCAAAAGGAAAATATAATTTACCAGCTAAGTATGCATTTTTAGAAATGTATGATGTAGGTAATGTAAATCAATTAAATATAATAAATAGATGGAAAGAAAGTAATGTTACTCAAACGTTGCAAGCACCAGTTGGTGTAAATGAAGAAGGCGAACTATTTAAAATAGATTTACACGAAAAAGCACATGGTCCTCATGGTTTAGTAGCAGGTATGACTGGATCGGGAAAATCAGAATGGATAATAACATATATTTTATCGATGTGTATTAACTATCATCCAAACGAAGTTCAGTTTGTACTAATTGATTATAAAGGTGGAGGCTTAGCCGGAACATTTGAAAATAAAGAAACTGGTTTTAAATTACCACATTTAGCAGGAACTATAACAAACCTAGATATTACTGAAATAAATAGAAGTCTTGCTAGTATTGAAAGTGAATTAAAAAGAAGACAAGCTTTATTTAATGAAGCAAGGGATTCATTAGGAGAAAGTAGTATTGATATATATAAATATCAAAGATTGTATAGAGAAGGAAAAATTAAAGAACCAATTAGTCATTTATTTATAATAAGTGATGAATTTGCAGAATTAAAATCTCAACAACCAGAATTTATGGCACAACTAATTTCAACAGCGCGTATAGGTCGTTCTTTAGGAGTACATTTAATACTAGCAACACAAAAACCTAGTGGTGTAGTAGATGATCAAATATGGTCAAATGCTAAATTTAGAGTATGTTTAAAAGTTCAAGAAAAAGCAGACAGTAAAGATATGATTTTAGTTCCTGATGCAGCATTTTTAAAAGAACCAGGAAGATTTTATTTACAAGTAGGATATAATGAATTTTTTGCTAAAGGTCAATCAGCATATGCAGGTAGTCCATATTATGAAAGTGAAAAACATAAAGTGAATATTGATTCTTCATTAGAATTTGTAAATGATATCGGCGAAGTATATAAAGAAATTAATACAAAAAAACAATTAGCAGATGCAGAATATAAAGGCGAAGAATTACCATTTATATTAAATGCTATAAAAGATGCTGCTGACAAAGAAAATGTTACAATAAAACAATTATGGTTAGATGCCATACCAGCAGTTATATTACTAGATGAATTAAAAGAAAAATATCAATATAAAAAAGAAAATTTCATTATTAATCCAGTAATAGGTGAATATGATGCACCATCGAGTCAATCACAACATTTATTAACATTACCAATTAGTGAAAAAGGTAATACACTTATTTATGGAGCGGCAGGAAGTGGTAAAGAAGATACTTTATCAACAATAGTATATTCTCTAATGACTACATATGTTGCACAAGAAATTAATTTATACATTGTTGATTGTGGTAGTGAAGCATTAAATAATTTTAGAAAATCACCAATAGTTGGAGATGTAATATTAAGTAGTGATGAAGAAAAAATAAAAAATCTAATAAAAAAATTAAAAAGTGAATTAGAAACAAGAAAAAAACTATTTATTGATTACAATGCTGATTATTATTTCTATTGTAAAACTAGTGGTAAAACATTGCCAAATATAGTAACAATTATAAATAATTTTGAAGCATTTCAAGAATTATTTTCTAATTATGTTGATGAATTAATTGCAATAACTAGAGATGGTGAAAAATATGGAATATTCTTTATTTGTACTTTATCAACATTAAATGGAATGCGCATGAAATTATCGCAAAACTTCAAGCAAAATATAGTACTACAAATGAACGATCAATATGATTATAGAAATATATTAGGAAGTGGAAATAGAATTATACCAAGTGCAATAAAATGTAGAGGCTTAGTTAAATTAGATAATATTTATGAAATACAAGTAGCCTCTATAACTAGAGAAGAAAATGTCGTTGAACAAATAAAGAATGCATCAACGTTCTTAAGAAGTAAAACTGATAGTTATGCTCAATCTATTCCGGTATTACCAGATATAGTTGATGAAAATTTCTTATCTAATGAAAAAGCAGAAATTAATGCTATGCCAATTGGAGTAGAAACAGAAAGTTTGAATATAGCCAAATATAATTTCTTATCAGATTATATAACTTTAATAACAGGAGAAGATGAAACTTTACTTGCTAATTTTATAAATTCAATGATGATAAATATAAATGAAAAAAACAAAAATATAAGATTAGTAGTATTTAATAGTTATGAAATAACTAATTCATTTGATAATAATGTAGTAATGATAGATAAAGATTTTGATAATAGCTTTGACACATTTAATAAATATTTAGATACAGACAAAAAACAAAGAAATACATTATTAATATTCAATGGAATAGAAAAAATTTACAATAGTTTAAGTTCAAAAAACAAATCTTTAATGGAAGAATTATGTAAAAAAACTAGAGATAAAAATCAATATGATGTTGTATTTATTGATACAGAAAATAACTTAAAGAAATTGAACTATGAAACTTGGTTTAAAAATTATGTTAATACATCAAATGGTATTTGGATAGGAAACAATATTGCAAATCAAACAATATTAAAAATATCAAGAAGTACAAGAGAACTAAGAGATATTGTAAAAGATAACATTGGATATAAGTTATATAAAGGTATTCCAATTAGAATTAAAATATTAGAATTTACAAAAAAAGGGTAAAAATAAGAAAAAAGTATTGAAAACAGTACTTTTTTTTGTTAAGATTTATATAGAGTAGAAAAGTACTCATTATTATTACGTGGAAAACGGTGAATAGGAGGAATAAAGATGGCATCAAATAATTTTAACATTCAAGACGCACAAACACTTTTAACACAAGCTGGTAATCTAGCTCAAGTCAATCAAAACATTTTAAGAGTTCAAGAACAATTGACAGATTGTTGTAATCAAATCAGTCAAGCGTGGCAATCAGACACAGAAGACAGAAGTTCATATCTTTCAAATTTAGAAAAAAATTTGGCAAAGATGCAAACATTATGTGCAGCAATTAATAGTTTGAGTAGTAAATTAACTGATTTTGCTGAACAATCTATTAGACAGGCTAATAATAGTTAAGGAGGATATTTATGGCAATAATAATTAATAATACTGCTACTGTAAAAAGTAATGCAGAAGAATTAAAGACAGAATCAGTTAAAATTGAATCTGTAAAAGAATCAATAGAATTTATATTAAGTGAATTAAATGAATACTGGAATGCAGTTCAAGAAGATCAACAAGTATTTTATAAAGGATTGCAAACTGATAAAGACGCATTAGAAACTGTTAAATCATGTAATGACGAATTTTCTGATGCAATAATAGAATATATGGAAGTTACTGATAAAACTTCTTCACAAACAGTATAAGGAGGTTGTGAAAAATGGCAGAAATTAAATTTACCACAGAGAGAATGAAAGATGTTCATGAACGTGTTGATGAAATGATAAATCAACTTCAAACAGCTATCAACTCTGCAAATAAAAAATTAAATACAATTGCGAATAATATACAAAGTGATAATATAAAAAGCACATTATCTTCATATGTGAGTACTACTGATGAAAAAACTAAACAAACAGTAGAAGATTTAAAAGCATTAGATGAATATTTATTAGGAAAGATAGGATCTTACTCAGCTATTGATGAATCTGGTACAGAATCAATGTCAGAAGTTCAAAGCTTATTAGATCAATTGAATATATAGAAAGGTGTTGAATAGTAATGGCAAATATTAATTTAAGTAATGATAAGATAAAATCAATAAATAGTGAAATTACTTCATTAGATTCAGCACTATTAAATTCCTATATACCATCATTAAAAGATACTATAGGACAAATCAAATCTAATGTTTTAAATGAACAAGTAAACCAAATATTAGGAACTATTTCTTCACAGGTAGATACAATTAGTGGAGAATTAAGAACTGATTTACCAAAATTAGAGCAATTCTTAGATACACAAATGACAGAATATACAACTTCTGAAAGTGAAGCAGAAGGAAAAGTAAATACTGTTTTAGGAAAAATGCAAGCATTTGCTGGAGAAACTTCAACTGCTAAAACAACTTCAACAGGTTCTAACAGTGAAACAAGTGGAAGTTCAAGTTCAAATTCTTCAGTAGAACAACAAAGTACAAATTCATCAACAAAAGATGACGGAGGACTTCTTCACGACGCAGCTAAAGGAGCAACTGTAGGAGCGGCTGCTGGAGCAGCTATAGGATCAGTTGTCCCAGGAATCGGAACAGCTGCTGGCGCTGGAATAGGAGCGGCCACTGGAGCAGCACTTCCTGTTATTAAAGAAGTTGGTAAAGGTATTTGGGATGGTGCTAAAACAGTTGGTAGTACAGTTGTTAGTGTTGGAACAAATGTATTGGGTGCATTGGCTGATGGTGGCAAAGCTATGTGGAATAGCTTGACTGATTAAAGAATAAAAAAGGAGAAATAAATATGTTAGAACAAATAAACAATTTAAATTTAAATGATTACAATAATAACTCCTTAGAAGAGAGTATTAATATAATAATTCAACTAATGGTTGAAGCGTACTTAAAAAGTAAAGGTGAACAATCAATGAATGAATTGTTAAAATCAAAAAATATCGAAAATGTTCCTGGAAAATTATATAATTATCATATAGCTATATTACAAACAATGATAAATGAAGAATTATTATATTTTGGAACTGATTTACAAACGGAAGTTGTAAAAAGAGGATTTACTTTTCAATTAGGAGAATTGAGTGAATTTGAAAAGAAATTTATTGTAGATAGAGTATCAATGGAAAGTAATTTAATAGATTATGGAATGAAAGTAGCAAAAATGCAATAAACAATTTTGCTCTTTTTTTTTTCCTTAATTAATGTTATAATTATCTTGCGTTTCAAATCTTTAATAACTATTAATTAATTTATAAAAAAGAAAGAAGGAGTTTTTATGAGCAAAATAAAAATATTTAGTTTGGGTGGATTAAATGAAAATGGTAAAAATACATATATAGTAGAAATCGACGAAAAAATCTTTATTTTAGATGCAGGATTAAAATATGCTAATGATTCAATGTATGGTATCGATTATATCATCCCAGACTATGACTATTTAGTAAAAAATAAAAAAAGAATAGTAGGTGTATTTTTAACACATGCTCATCCAGAAAACATGGGTGGTATAAAAGATTTATGTGAAATGATTCCGAATTTAAAAATATACTGTACAAAGTATACAAAAAAATATTTAGAATTAGACGGATTTAAAGGTAATATATATGAAGTTCAACCACATAAAAAAATAGCATTTAATGACATTTCAGTTTTTCCAATTAGTGTAACACACTCTGTTCCCGATGCAGTTATGTATGTAATAAATACTAAAGATGGTGCAATAGTTTATACTGGTGATTTTATAATTGATCCTTCAATGCAAGGGAAATATAATATGGATATTGGAAAAATAGCATACATAGGAAAACAAGGAGTACTATGCTTATTGAGTGATTCAGCATTTTCAGAAAAAGAAGGACACACAAGTCCTAACCACAGACTGACTAATTTTTTTAGAGATAATATAAATAGAGCACAAGGTAGAATAATTTTTACTGTTCTTCCAATTCATTTATTTACTATTGAAGAAATATTTGAGGCAGCAAAAAATACACATAGAAAAATTGTAATCATGGGTAAAAAATTACAAAGTGTTATAAATATGGCTATAGAAGAAAAATATTTAAGTGATTATAGTAGTATATTAGGAGATTTATCTAACATTAATGATAATAATGTAATATTATTGGTATGTGATGATAAAGAAAAACCATATACTGCAATAGATAGAATAGTTAGTGGATACGATAAATTTATAAAATTAAAAAATACCGATACAATACTTTTTGCAGAACCTAGATACGATGAAAATGAAAAAATTATAGTACGCTTAGAAAATGAAATAGCAATGTTGGGAGCAGAAACAATCTCAATTCCAAAAGATAAAGAAATTACACATCATGCTTCAAGTGAGGATTTAATGTTGATGATTGATTTACTAAAACCTAAATACTATATGCCTGTTGAAGGAGAATATAGATATATGGTAAATAATGCTAATATAGCTAGTAGTTTAGGAATAAAAAATGAAAACATTATATTAAAAACTAATGGTGAAGTAGTTTTAATTGAAAATAAAAAATTAAACGAATGTTATGATAAAGTGAATATAAATGAAGTTTTAATAGATGGAAATACTAATGATGATATAGGAGAATTAGTTATTAAAGATAGAGAAATGCTAAGTGAAAATGGAATTGTATTAATTAGTGCAACATTATCCAAGGATACAAAAGAATTATTAGTAGGACCTGAAGTTACTACAAGAGGTTTTATTTATATCAAAGATTCAAAAGAAATGATAGATACTGTAAAAAAAATATCATTGAGTATTATAGAAAAAAATATTGGTAATAATTATGTAGACTATAACAATATTAAAGTAGAAATAAGAGAATCTTTAAGTAAATATTTTTACAATGAAACTGAATGCAAACCTATGATTATAGCAGTAATACAAGAAGTTTAGATTATAAAAAATCTAATCTTTTTTTCTTGAATAATTACAAAATATAGTGTATGATTAAATTATGAAAATAAAGGTAGGTTTTAATATGAAAAAAAATATAGTTATTATATTAAGTTTATTGTGTACATTTATATTGACAAATGAAGTAAATGCTTTAACCTTTAATCAAACATATAAATATCAACAATTAGCAACAACTTCAAATTTACCTGGAATGGATCATATAAATGGATATAGGTTTGCAGGAAGTGGAGCTGGAGTAAATAATGATGTTCCATGTGGAATGGCATTATATATAACATCATGTTATGAAGATAATGGTGTTGATTATTGTTATTACTCTAATTATAATATATCAGATAGTCAAGGAATCAGTTATGGAGAAAATCATAGAAGAGAAGGAGTTGTTTATAGAGACAAACTAAAAGAAAAAGTAGAAGCAGCAGATGCGACATGCGATGAAGATACATCTACAGCAGAATATGGATGGCGTTATGCTTCAAATGCTGGAATAATTGATACAACATTTGCATGCTTGGATAAATTGTATATAACATCTTGTCGTAACAATATATGTAATTTCTCAAAAATATTAACTAAAGATTATCAAGAAATAAAAAAATCAGGATCAGTAAATAGAGACTATTTAAGTGAAGGAAGAGGAATAGAAGAAACTTGCTTAACTAAAGATGAAGTAGAAGATAATAATACTGAAGAAGAAAAAATTAATTGCTCAAATGAGCCTATAAAAAATTTGAAAGGAACTCAAACATTTTCAGTTTGCTATAACAACAAGTATAGTGATGAAGATATAAAAAACATGTTATCAGAAAATAATATGGTAGGTTGTGGTAAGAGATATGTATATGATGAAACAGCAACAAGAGCAGCAGGAAATGCACAATGTGACTCAAAAACGTGTGTCAAAAATTTCACAGTTTCTTGTGTTAAAAAAAATGCAAAATCTACAATATCTATATCATCTGATCCAGGAATAGCAGATAGTACAGGCTATGGAACAGTTTCTATTAAATCATCATCAAGTGATGGAACAATAAATGGCTATTTTTTAAGTGAATATTACCAAGCACCTACAGCAACTAGTGATTGGACTAGTACTTCTACAGAAGATTTTAGTATAAGAATAACACCAGGGGTAAAATATTTGTGGGTAAAAGATAATAATGGTGTTATAAGTGATGTAATAACAATATCTGTAGTAGATACAATGAATAATAACAATACAGTTAAATCATTATCTTTAGTAGATAGTGGAAATAATAATTTATCTTATTATGGTTCAAATATATCATTTAGTGATAATAATACAAATGAATATGTAAGATTATCAAATAAACTAGATAACATGGTAGCAGATGGATTTAATCCTTTTGTATCAGAATATAAATTAGAAGTTAATACTCCAACAATTACAGTATACGCTACACTAACTAGTAATGATGCAAACTTTGTACCAGGATATGAACCTAGAACAGTAAATTTATCATATGGTATGAATACTATTCTAATTAAAATTAAGGATAAAGAAGGAAAAGAAAGAACTTATACAATATTAGTAACAAGAAAAGATGACAGAAATTCTGACAATACTTTAAATGATATAAAATTAAGTACTGGGAAAATAAACTTTAATGCAAATGTTACAGATTATAAAATTGAAATTCCAGAAAATGCAACATCAGTAAATGTAGAAGCAACATTAAATAGTGATTTATCTACTTATATAGAAGGATATGAACCAGGAACAGTAACAATTGCTGGAAACTCTACAACAAAATTAATAAAAGTAAAAAGTCAAACTGGAAGTACAAGAACATATATTTTAATGTTTGTTAAAAAAGGTACAGACATTATAGAAAAAGAATCATTACAATTATCAGGAATTTCCATACCAGGAGTTAAAATACCATTTGAAAGTAATGTATCAAATTATAGCTTAACTGTAGGATATGAGACAGATATAATAGATATTTATACTCCATTAAAAGATAAAAATAGTACAGTTGAGTTAAGATTAAAAAGATTTAGTGATAGTGATTATTTAACTATAAGTAATCTTGGAGCAAATCTTGAAGTAGGAGAAAATTTCTTAGAAATAATAGTAAAAGATAAAGATAAGAATACATCTACATATAGATTTACAATAATTAGAAAAGAATTCGGCTTAGATATAGAAAAAGATACAACTTTAAAAGAATTAAAAGTTTTAGGGCATAATATTAATTTTAATCCTAATAAAAAAGATTATACCGTAAAAATAAAAACAGAAAAAACTCTTATAATAACAGCAATTCCAAATAGTAACAGAGCAGAAGTGTTTATAAGAGGAAATGATGAATTAACAGGATTTAGCACTGTTAGAGTTAAAGTAGTAGCAGAAAACGGTGATTTTGAAACATATTCAATAGATATTAAAAAAGATGCATATAATAAAAAAATAGAGATTGCATCAATTATTGCTGGTGCTGTAATAATTTTACTAAGTAGTTGCATAATAGTAATAAAGAAAAAACATAAAAGTAAGAAAGAATACTACGAAGAATAGAATAAGGGTGATGTAAATGAGAAAAATAAATTATTTTATTATATTAACTATAATGTTACTTAGCTTTGGTATAAAAGTAAATGCGGCTAGTTATGCAGTAGATGATGGGTCTACAAGTAAAAATTTAACAGAATTAAAACAAGGATTTTCAAGCACTCCATCATTAAGTGTAACTGGACAGGGATTTGTTAAAGTATATGGAAAATCTACTTGTTATGCAAGTAGTCAAAAATGTGATTACCAATATCAAACTTTAAATTCAAATCAAGCAGTAGAAGAATTATTAAAAAATATAAAATGTACAAACGGTGAAAAAAATATAACTTATACAAATAATGGTAGTGGTGGAACTGCATATGGTTTAAATTCGAGTAATTTAGGTGCATATACGGGAAGAGATTCACTTACGAGTGATACCACATATTATTGGAGTGAAGATTACTATGTAACATGTACTAACAATACATCTTCATCATCAAGTGGACAAAAAATATTAACTATAAGTGATAGTGGAAGTAATAATTCTAGCAATAATAGTACAAACAATGGAAATAGTAGTGCAACAACTACTACACAAGCATATAATAGTTCAACTACAGTAGATAATAGTACTACAGGAGTTGAAACATATTATATAGTTTTAGGAATTGTAGCAATATTATGTTACTCATTAATGTTAATCATAAAAAAATATAATAAATTTAAAATGAATTAAAAGGTAATAAAATACCTTTTATTTTTTTATAAAATTTTATAAAATTATTTGATTTTATATATAAAATGATATATTATATTTATATAAGGTATCAAAATCTTATTTGGAGGAAATCATGAAAAAGTACTTATTAATATTTATAATTTTATTAATGCCACTAAATGTTTGGGCAATAGATAGTGTATATTACGGTAATAGTGTAACAACATGTACAAATAATTATCAAGATAATACAATTTATACAAGTGGTTCTACAACATTCAGTCATTGTATGAAAGCTGTTTGTACTAATAGTAGATATAAAATAAATTACATTGATTCTTATAAAAATGTTGGTGTCGTATGTACAAATGGCAATACTAATCCATATAGAACTGTAACTAAATCTGGCTGTTCTAAAACTTATTGTGGAACCGGTGATGTTGGAGATACTTATTATTGTTCACAATTAGAATATGTTGATTGCTCTAAAAAATCAAATGGACAAAGTTTTACTACAACTACAACATCAACAACAACAAGAACACCTCAAAGACCAGCAACAACTGCTCCAGTAACAGAACCAACTACGGTAGCACCAAGTAATACAAAATTGAAAAGTTTAACATTATCAACTGGAGTTATTTCTTTTAGTCCTGATGTATATGGCTATGATTTAACAATTGAATCGACTATAAATTCAATTGAAGTAAATGCAGTACCAGAAGACTCAAATAGTACTGTATCTGTAACAGGAAATTCTAATTTAGTTAATGGAAGTGAAATTGTAGTAACAGTATCAGGCCAAGATGGTAGCAAAAGTGAATATAAAATAAAAGTTACCAAAAAAGAAATGGCAGTAGTATCTAGTAATACAAAATTAAAATCATTAAAAATAAAAGATTATTCAATTCCATTTAATACTAGAACAAATGCTTATAATTTAACAATAAATGAAGGAACAGATACACTTGATATAGATGCAATTGCAGAAGATAGTACTGCAATAGTAATGATAACTGGTAACGAAAATTTAAAAAGTGGATCTAAAATAACAATATCTGTAACAGCAACAGATGGAACAGTTGGATATTACACAATAAATATAAATGTAAAAAAGAAATCAAATTTTATAAAAATTCTATTTATTATAATATTAATACTTGCATTACTTGCAGGAGGATTCTATATCTATAAGAAATTTATTGCAAGTAAAGAGGGAGAAAAATATGAATACGAATAAAATACTAATAATATTCACAATATTAATTTCTTTCTTTTTTATAACAGTTGATGTAAAAGCAGAAACAACAACTACTACCACTGTAATTAGTTGTAGTGAACAAAGTAGTGAAGCAGCATGTAGCACATATGGAAAATGTAGATGGATAAGTGGCTCATGTCAAGAACAAACAGTTGCTCAAGAACCTTGTAATGATAAAAATATAAGAAAAGTATTAAAAATATTTGGGTACATACTTATAATAGCAAAAGTAGCAGTACCATTATTAATTATAGGTTTTGGAACATTTGATTTATATAAAGCAGCAATGGATAAAGACGAAAAAGCTTTAACTAAACAAACAAAGACATTATTAATAAGAATAGTGACAGGTATATTTATATTTTTTATACCTACTATAGTTGACGTTTTCTTTAGCATAAGCAGCAAATGGAATATGAGTGAGAATACTGATTATCAAACTTGTGCAAGTTGTGTTTTAAATCCAACAGATACGTCTAGATGTAGTACTGAATAATAAGTGAATGTCAATAATAAAAAAAATAATTGAAATATATAAAATAATTGATATAATTATATTAGATAAAATAAGAAAGGATATGATAAATATATGAAAGAAGCAACAGGAGAATTAAGTATGACTGCAATAGCTATTGTCGCTATTGTAGCAGTAGGAGGAATATTCACAGCATTTGTTTGGCCATCTATAAAAGCAGGATTAAAAAATAAAACTTATTGCCAAAATGCTTACAGTTGTTCAGTTTGTACAGTTGCTGATGGAAAGGATACCGGTACTATGACATGCGCTGGATATTATGATGAAGAAGGAAATAGAAATAATACTGAAATAACTTGTGGATGTAGCAAATAAGAGGTGTAAAATATGAGAGAGGCAATTGGAGGAACTTGGTTATTTGGATTGGTAATAACATTTATTGTGTTCTTTGCCTCTTTTTTAGCTGTTTCAATAAATTATTCCAAAGCATTTGGAGTTAAAAATAATATAGTGGATTTAATTAGTAAGTATGAAGGTAATAACTGCAACGCTAGAAAAAAAGTTGGTTCATACTTACAAACAGTTGGCTATTTAGTTCCAGGTAATTGTCCCAATGACGAAGTATATAATGGAAAAAATATTACATATGTTGGTTTTGATTTAGATGGAAATAAAACAAGTGGAAGCAGTAAATCATATTATTGTATATCAAAAGATACAGCAGATGAAGGTGTAGTATTAGATAAAAAGTTTTATAGAGTAGTAGTTTTCTTTAAAATCGATTTACCTATGGTAGGAAGTATAACAACATTTAAGATTCGTGGTGAAACAGAATCTATACCATTTGCAAAAGATCCAGAAACAACATCATCAGAAAGATATACTTGTTCTTAGAATAGGAGAATAATTTATGAATGTTATAGTAGCAAACGAGAGAAAACAAGAACTAAATAATTTAAATATAGATATAATTAAAGCAGTAGATGGAATTTATACTGTTGAAGAGTTAATTGGTATGTTTACTAATTTTTTCTTTAATAAAATGATTTTAGATATTACATCTATTAAAAATTATGATGATTACACAAATTTAAAAAAGTTATTTGAAACAATCGATACAAATAAAATAATTCTATTGTTAGCAAATAATGATTTATGTAATAAAAAAGAATTTATTTCGGATTTAATTACATTAGGAATATATAATTTTACAAATAATTCAAATGAAATTATGGAATTATATAATAATCCGAGATGTTATAATGATGTCAGCAACTTACAAGTACAAAGAAGTGCATATGACATTAATTCACAAATAGATGCAAGTTTAAATATTAATCAAAAAGAAGATTTTACTTTTAAAGATTATGTCTTGCCTGGTGAGTATGATGGTGATAAAAAAATAATAGGAGTAGTTAACTTAACAGAACACGCTGGATCGACAACTTTAGTTGTACAAATAATAAAACAATTAAACATAAAATATAAAGCAATTGGAATAGAAATGAATAAACAAGATTTTCTTTTCTTTAATACTCCAATGTTATATTCGTGTACATCAAAAGAAGACGTTTTAAGAAAAATTAAAGAACATCAAGATACTAATGTAGTGGTTGTTGATTTAAATAATTACAATCCAAAAGAATTTTGTACAGATATATTATATTTAATTGAACCAGGAACAATAAAAATAAATAAATTAATAAAGAAAAACGGAAAAGTATTCGAAGAATTAAGTGGCGAAAGAATTATTTTAAATAGAACAAATATGGATAATGCTAATATTAATGAATTTGAAGCTGAAACAAATACAAAAATATTTTCTGTAGTTTCCAATTTTAGAGATAACATAGATAGAGTTATAAGTGTAGATAGATTATTAAGCAAAATAGGTTTTACTAAATGTTTAAACGAAAATACACAAAATGATAAAATTTCTATAAAAAAATCTTGGCTATTTGGAAAAAGAAAGTAAAAAATATTGACAATATTATTTATATTATTTAAAATAAATATAGAAAGAAGAGGTATTATATGAATTTATTAAGTTTAGGAGCAGGAATCGATATTACAAGCGTATGTGACAAAATGTCTAGTGTAGTTCAAATTGTTGGATATATATTACTAATTATTAAAATAGCAATGCCATTAGTTATTATATTTTATGGAATTCTTGACTTTGGTAAAGCTGTAATAGCAGAAAAAGAAGATGATATTAAGAAATACGCTAAAAGATTAATTTTCAGAATAATAGCAGGTATTGCAATTTTCTTAATTCCAAATATAATTTTATGGATATTTACTTTGAATAAAGATTACGAAACTGCAAGAGAGCAAGCATCATTTGAAAAATGTGAAGAATGCTTTATTAAACCTTGGAGTTGCGACGTACAAGAATAATATTAAAACAACTTTACTGTTGTTTTTTTTTATGTTATAATTTATTCGTATAAAACTAAATATCTGGTAGTGAGGAAAATAATATGAAAAAAGATAGAAAATATAAATTATTAGCATGGCTTTTTTTAGCAACATTTGCTTTTAAAACTATAGTTTTAGCAGATAATGATGTTAATTGTAATAGTTATGGTAAAATTAGAGATGATTTACAAAATGTATTTAATTTGTTGAAGATAATAATTCCATTATTAGTAATTGGATTAAGTACTTATGATTTTATAAAAGCAGTTGCTGGAAAAGACGAAAAAGATACGAAAAAAGCTTTTCAAACATTCATAAAAAGAATGGGTTATGCTATATTATTTTTCTTTTTACCAATGATTATAAATTTATTACTAGAGCTATTTGAAACTAATAGCAGTGTATGTATAGAATAGAGGTGAACTATGGATTTATTTACTTTAGCATCAGGTAGTTGGTGGTATGAATTTTGGAATTCTATATGGCTATTAGTATGTCAAGGAATATATATTTTTATTGGAGCACTATATCAAGTTTATGAAAAAGTAGCAAGTGTAAATTTATTCAGTACAGATGTATTTGAAGAAATAACTGGAAGAATATATATTGTTATGGGAATAGCAATGTTATTCATATTTGCTTATAACTTAATATTATTGATTATTAACCCAGATGAAAAAAAAGGCACTTCAAATATGACAAAGGTTATTAAAGAAACTATTATTTCTCTAGTATTAGTTATATTATTACCTACAATATTTAATTATTTATATGTATTTCAATCTGATGTTTTAGAATCAAATATAATTGGAAATATAGTATTGGGAAATGTAGGCTCAACATCAAATAATTCAGCCAATTGCAAAGATGGTGATTATGATTGTACTTGTAATTTTGAAGGTTATGGTTTAGAAAATTATAATAATGATAAAGGTTGGAGATTTTGGGCAAGTTCTACAACAGATAAAACACAATTTATAACTGATGCATGTAATTCATATAAAAATGATAAAACAGCCAGTCAAAGAGGTGCTTATGCTATAGCACCAACAATATTTTCGGCATTTTATAGGCCTGCAAATTTTGATTTTACAGACTGCGTAAACTACTTACAAACTAAAGATGAAAGTGTAATAAAAGATGATGAAGATAAAAAAATATGTGTAAATTACTTTTATGATGTAACAGCAAGTAAATATACTGGAAATATTAGACCATTTTCGAATGATACTTACTTGAAAGATATAATATCTGATTCAAGCAAAGAAAGTATGGAATTTCATTGGATAATGGCTGTAGTAGCAGGAGGATTAGCTGTATATATGTTTTTGTGCTATGCAATGGAAGTAGGTGTAAGAGTTGCAAAGCTAGGATTTTTACAATTGATTTCACCAATACCAGTAATGATGAGAATAATACCAGGGCAAAAAGAAAAGATTTTCACAAAATGGTTAAATCACATGAAAACTACATATTTAGACGTATTTATTAGAGTTTTAATTATAGATTTTGCATTATTCGGAATAAGTTTAGTACCAGATGTTATGAGCACTCTATGGAATAGTTCAACGACTGGTGATGGTAATTTCTTTATTAAAGCACTAGCAACAGTATTTGTTATTTTGGGTATTTTGAAGTTTGCACAAGATGCACCTGCATTATTCAAAGAATTCTTTGGAGATGCTGGCTCATTCAAATTACGTAGTCCAGGTAAACAACTTTCAGAAAACAAACTTGCAATGGGTGGCTTAGGAATGGCAACTGGAGGCCTAATGAATATGGGTGGAAATTATTACAAATCAACTCATGATGAAAACGGAAATAAAATAGAAGGTGCAAGCAAAGGAAAAGCACTTGCTTCTGCAGCTGGAGGTCTAGTAGGTGGTGCTCGTAGAGGTGCAATTCATGGAACAAAAGCAAAAGATTGGTCTACATTTAAAAATGAAATGAATTTATCAAAATCAGAAACAGATTATGCAAGATATAAACGAGCTGAGAAAAATAGAGCAGGCCTTGAAGCAATTAATAATAAATTAGGCTTAGAAGGCGATGATAAAATCAATTCTTCAATTATAGGTGGAATTGTAGGGACTGGACTATCAGCAAAAGATTCAGTTAGTAATTTCGGAGATTACATAAAAGCAGATCATGCTGGAAACGTTCAATCAGCTGCTGCTACTGAATTACTTAGCATAATTAATGGTGCAAAAGATAGTTATAAAACTGCAAATGTAAAAAATAATGAAGCAAGAAGAGATACAGCAAATGCAAATTTAAGTTCAGGAGATCCTATATCTTTCTTAGATGGTAAAATATTTACTCAGGATAAAAATACTGGTATGTGGAAATCTAATATTCCAGTGAAATTTGGAAAAAATCCAGATGGTACAGATATGAAAAAAATAGAATTTTCTGGAGATGAAATGAAAAATAAAGTAATTAAAGATTATTACAAAGAAGAGGAAAGAAAAGCATTTGCAGATGAATATGCAAAAAATCCTGCGGCATTTAAAAATAATACTGATGCAATAATGAAATCGTTAAATGATAATATAGGAAACTTTGGACAAGAATTTACAAAAAATTTAATGGATAAATTAAAAGATAATCTTGCTGATTCGATTATGAGAGCCACTGAAAGTGGTAATACTGACATAGCTAATGAATTATCGGATTTAAGAATTAATGGTATCGATGAGTTATCTAATGCTATGAACAAATTAAGAGAAAGAGCTGTAGAGTTAGAAAAATCAGGTGAAAAAGCTAAATCACAAGATGTATGGAAAGCATTATATGATATTAATGATGGAATTGAAGATCAAGTTAAGAGAAAAGATAAAGAATATCGTTCACTTGCTAGAAAAGATAAGAAATAGGAGGAATAAAAAGTGGGTAATAATCAATATTTAATACCAGCGAATTCGAAGAAATCCATGTTAATACTGGGTTTCTTCAATCCGACTGATTTAATTATATTTTTGACGGGATTAGTAATAACATTTATATTTTTAATTACAATCAAAGTAGATAATTTAAAATCTGGTTTATTTGTAATAAGTCCTGGAATAATAGGTGCATTTTTAGTACTTCCTATTCCACATCATCATAATATAAGAACGTTTTTTATAAATGTTTATAATTACTATGCAAATAGAAGAACTTATTATTGGAAAGGTTGGTGTGTAAGACGTGGCGAAAAATAAAAATTCAAGTAAATATACAGAAGATTGGGTTCCTATAAAATCAATAAAAAATGGAATGATACAACTTGATAATAATTATTTAGTGACTGGAATAAGAATAGAACCAAAAAATATTTTCATTCTTGATTATCAAGAACAAAATAACATAATATTTAATCTAAGAAACTTTTATAATGTTATAGATTATGAATTCTGGCTAGTTGTCTGTGATAGACCAGTAGACATAAATATGTACTTAGCACAATTACAATTAATGTATACCAATGCACAAAATCAGCAAATAAGAAAATTAATTCAACAAGATATAAATAAAGGTGAAAGTTTTAGAAGTACAACTGTTAATGCTGTTGATACTGAATATTATATTTTGTTTAGAGATAAAAAACCAGAAGTACTACAAAAAAGAATACATACTTTGATAGGTAATTTAGCATCATCTGGATTAAATTCAAGACAAGTTAGTGATGATGATTTAAGAGTAATTATTGATAGTTTCTTTAATGGAAATGCAAAGACTGAATTTGGGACGGTGATGAGTAGTGTCTAATACATTTAAAAATGAAATAGCACCAAAAGGAATAGATTTCAAGCTAAATGATTTTGTAATTAGTGATAAATTTTGTACAATTTTAACAGTAATTAATTATCCTAAATTAATAGGGCCAGGTTTTTTATCTAATATTACTAATATGCCTGGTGTAAAAGTAGTAGTAAAACATATTCCAATTGAATTTGCTACTATGAGTAAAATGATAAATAAAGAAATTGCAGATTTAAAAGATAGATATCAACATGAAAATGATAGAACTATGCAAGAAAGTATTAGACAAGATTATGAATCATTAGAAAGTTTTGTTAAAATGCTTGCTGCAACTCAATCAAAGATATTTGATTTTCAAATGCATATAATGTTATCTGCTGATACAAAAGAAGAATTGGAAATCAAAAAAATGCAAACTAGAAACTACTTAGATGCATTAGGTATGCGTGGAATACCAATGATGTTTGAACAAGAAAAAGTTTTAAAATCAATGATACCAATTTTCCCTAAACAAGACATTGAAGATAGAGTTGGAATACCAATACCATCTCCAACAATTGCAGCAATGTATCCTTTTGTATTCGATAGTATTAAAGATCCAGGTGGAGAATTTACAGCACCTACTTTATTAGGAGTAGATTTCTCTGGCGGTGTAGTTTTATTTAATCAATTTTTATATCAAACAAAAAAAGAATTTAACAGAAATAATGCTAATTTAATTATATTAGGTACAAGTGGTAGTGGTAAGTCTACTGCAGCAAAATTAATGTTAAGAACTCATATTAGGAATGGATGTCAAATTATTTGTATTGATCCTGAAGGTGAGTTAGAAGAAATGACAAAAACATTTGGTGGAGATTTTATCGATTTAGGTAAAGGTGGTAAATTTGGAATCATTAATCCACTAGAAGTTATTGTAGATGCAGATGAAGATGAATTAAAACAAGGATTAGGTTATACGATTTTAACTAGAACATTACAATCTTTAAAAGCTTTCTTAAAATATTATAGTCCAGATGTAGAAGAAGATGTACTTGCTATGTTCAGTGAAGTAGTACAAGATACATATAAAAGATTTAATATAGATTTTAATACAGATTTTAGTAATTTTACATCAAAAGATTATCCAACATTTGATGATGTTTACAGTACTATAAAAGGTAGACTGTTATCAATGCCTGAAGCTACTCGTGAAAAAGATGTAATGGAAAGATTAGAGTTAAAAATTAGACCATTTGTTAAAGAATTAAGATACTATTTTAATGGGCATACAACAATTGCTCAAGATAGTGATTTTATGGTATTTAATATTCGTGAACTTATGAATAGCGAAGAAAGTATAAGAAACGCTTTATTCTTTAATATTTTAAAATATGCATGGGGCTTATGTTTAGATCCAAGTGTTAATACAGTATTAATGGTAGATGAAGCACATGTATTATTAAGTAATAGAAACGAATTAGGTGCCGAATTCTTAGCACAAATGCAAAGACGTAGTAGAAAATATAATACTGGTACTATAATAATTACTCAACAACCAACAGACTTTGCTAGTGAAAAAATTATAACTCATGGAAAAGCAATATTTGATAATGCATCATACTATTTAGTTATGGGATTAAAAAAACAAGCAGTTGAAGATTTATCAAAATTAATAGATTTAAATGATAATGAAAAGGATAGTATCAAAGGATATAGTCAAGGTGAGGCATTATTTGTATGTGGAAGTAGAAGAATGAGAATAAATGTAATAGTTACACAAGAAGAACTGGATTCGTTTGGATCTGGTGGAGGACTATAGATTAATAGGCGGTGATAAAAATGAAGAAAAAGTTATTTAAAAGTATACTAATTTTTAGTTTCCTTTTAATAACCTTTTTTTCAGTTAAACATAATGATATAGAAGCAGCAAGTTTTGCTTATGCAGATTTCAACTGGAAAAGCTTTTTAGAACAACATAAAAGCTATTGGGTTAGTTTTTGTGATGAAGGCGACGAAGATTGCTATGATGTAGTAATAAAAACACAAGAAAAATTTTATACTAGATTATATGATTTATTAACAAAATATGAAAAAAAAGGTTTTAAAATAAAAGATTATATTATAATTGAAACTGTATTTTATGGATTAACTCCAGATACTTTTAGAGATGTTGGAACAAAAGATGAAGAATATAAAGGTCAAAATATAGAATATGGTTATACAATAGATGAATCAGAAAAAAAAGAAAAGTATTTAGCTAGCGATGACGGAGATAGACCAGGAGCAAAAGATTATTTTGAAAAAGAAACAGACAGCTTAAAAACATTACTTAATAATATGATTGGATATTCTCAAGAATGTTATGGTGTAAGCAATGAAACTCCTCACACTGTAACTAATTCTGATGGCACTACAAGTACTGTTTGTAATGGCGAATTAACTCCAATGAATGGAAAATGTGTTGCAAAAATGAAAACTTTACAAGCAAATTTTTTTGATAGCATAGGATTAACTAAATTATTTGGAAATAATAATAAAAAAAAGTGTGAAGAATTAACAAAAGAATATGCTAATTATCTTTTAGGTGATGTAACACCAAAGGGAGTAGATGAAGATTTATATTGGGACTTTCTAATAAATAATAATTATTTCGACAATAAATTTCAATTACAATACTATTTTGAAACAGTAATTTCTAAAACTAATCATAAAAAAATGTCAGAATTAACTGATGAAGAATATGAAAAATATAATGACGAAATAGTAGCAGCTAGAACAAGAATAGTCGAAAGTATAAAAGACATAATAAAATCCTATGGAGAATTTGCTGAAACCCCTTCAAGTATGTCTAATGCAAAAACAAATGCATATTGGTTTCCAATAGGTGGGAGTGAAATTACTGAAGAAGATGGAAAAAAATTTGCGATAGGAGAACCAGTAAGTACAAATATAAGTAGTAAATTTGGTGCAAGAACAGACCCAGTTAATGGAACTCAAAATGAAATACATAAAGGTATAGATATTGTTGGAACAGAAGGAACTACACCAGTAATTGCAGCGATGAGTGGAACAGTGGTTTCATCAGCAGAAGGTGGCACTGGTAGCTGTGTTAATGGAAATATTGAATGTGGTGGAGGATATGGTAACTATATTATAATACAACACACTGATGGAAACTATACATTATATGCACATATGGCAACAAATTCAGTAACTGTAAAAGAAGGAGATACTGTTAAACAAGGTCAAGTGATTGGATATGTAGGTAGTACTGGAAAATCTACGGGAGGACATTTACACTTCGAAGTTAGAGTAGGTGGAAATGATTCAAATTCTGCTCAAGATCCATTAAAATATATTTCTGTAGAAAATACCAGACCATCAGGGTCTTCAAGTACTATGGTAGAGTGGATTGCAATATTAGAAGGTGGAAATTCCAAGGGGGATAATTACATAGTTGAAGATGTAGGCGATGGAGTT
The DNA here is from genome assembly GCA_934086185.1 of uncultured Bacilli bacterium. Lineage (GTDB taxonomy): Bacteria > Bacillota_I > Bacilli_A > RF39 > UBA660 > UMGS1124. The sequence continues at coordinate 141,843 of CAKOHW010000001.1, read as the reverse complement.
AAAACTTTCGGACCAGGTATTACAGTTGAATATAATGGAGATTTAATAAGAGCACATGGAATTGATCCTAGTACATTAACATATGGTACTTTAGTTCCAAAAACAGTTGCATTAGAAATATATTCTGATGTATTAAGTAGTCATGTAGATAGTGTTAAAAAGAAATTATCTTCAGCGGGAATTACAGTTAACGATGACCAATTAACTGCTTTAGTAAGTTTAGAATATAACTGTGGAAATATAAAAGGATTTGTGGAAAATTATCAAAAATATGGTTCCAGTGATACTTTGTGTACTAATTGGTGGCATACTAAAGCAATAACTGCAGTGAATGGGACTCGTCCACCTGGATTAGTAAAAAGAAGAAGAGCAGAGTGTAACGTATTTGTAAAAGGCGAGTATAATATGAATCCATATGGTTAGAAAGAAATAAAGAAGGTAATAAAATGGAAAAAACAAAGAATAAATGGGTAATACCTTTAATTATATTGTTAGTTTTATTGTTTAGTGCATCGATGATATATAATCTTAAAAAAAACGACAATGAAAATATATCTACGACGATAAATAATAATGAATATGTTTTGCTAAGCGATTATTCTAGATTTTTTACAGTTAATTCATGTGTATATAAATTCGTTAATTACTTGCAAAAACAAGAATATGAAAAATTATTAGAAGTATTAAATAAAGATTTTGTTAGTAATAACAATATATCAGCATCAAATTTAAATAACTTTTTTCCAAATTTAAATAATGGAACATATTCTTATGTTAGTAAAAAAATATATTATAAAAAAGAAACTAAAAATATCATAAAATATTATGTTTATGGATATATCCAAAAAGAAACAATTGATTCAGTAGGGGAAAAAAATTATTATTCATATGAAGTAAATTTTGATACAAAAAACCAAACCTTCGATATAGCACCTTATATTGGTGATTTATTTAAGGAGGAACAATAATGGAAAATTTAATAAAAAACAAAAATACGGTAATTTTCTGTTTGTTAATTATAGGTGTTGTAGGATTAATATGCTATTTAAATCAATATCAAAAAATTAGAAATAGCGAAAAATTGTTAGAAGATAGAGATGTTGAAATATCAAAATATAAGGCAAATGAGTATATACCTGTTTATGTAACTGAAGACGATATGGCTAAAAAATATTTAAACGATTTCAAAAATTTGATTTTAAGTGATATAACAGAAGCCTATAATACATTGAATAAAGATTATAGAATTCAAAAATTTAATGATATTAGTGAATTTCAAAATTATATTAACGATCAATTAAGTGTTTCATTTTATAGTTTAAGCGTAGAAAAATATAAAGTAAGAATGATCAATGGTAAAAAATATTTTGATATTTATGCAAGCGACGATAATAGATATATTATAAAAGAAAATTCTATTATGAATTATGAAGTATTTTTAGATGAATATACTATTGAAATAAAATAATATAAAATAATTCAAAAAAGGAGGTGAGAACCTTGGGAACATATCAAGCCAAGAGAAATGACGTATCTGAAATAGACGAACCAGAAAAAAGTTATAAAGAGCAAAAACAAGAATCTACAGAAAAGGCAGTAGATTTAGCAGGAGAAGTTGCACTCGATTACTTTACTGGTGGTCAGGGTAGTCAAATAAAAAATGCTGCTGAAAACGTTCCAGTAGTAGGTAAAAGAGTAAAAAATACTTGGGACGGTGCAGTAAAAAGAGTCTCAAAAGTTGTTTCAAAAACACCTGTAGGAGATATGTTAAAAAAAGCTGATGATGCAGGAATAACCGATATGGCAAAAGGGGCTAAAGATGTTATTTCTATGAAAGGTTCTCCAAACTCTTCTGGTGCTAATAATATTCCGAATTCTTCCAATACTCAGGCATCACCTTCAAATACAAATTTATCACAAAATTTTAAAAATAGTAATCAAAGTAATAATCTACAAGGACAAACAACTTTAAATACAGAGAATACTTCGTCATCAAATGCATCGAGTCAAAACAATAGTGACATAATGAAAAAACTTACTAGCAATTTAAATATTAGTAAAACAATGAAATTAAAAATTGCTGTTTGCTTAGGATTAGTAGTTATGTTTATGCTAATTGTATTTGGAGGTGCAGCAGCTCAAAAAGATTTTCATAACCTTGCACTAACAAATAATGCTGTAATGGCATCGTCTTCTGCAGGTAGTAGAAATTGCAGCGCAGAAGAAATTGGTAAAAAAATAATTTATGTTGGTGATTCTAGAACTGTAATGTTAAAAGAAGCTCTTAAAGATGTTGATACAACAAAAGAATTTATTGGACAAGTATCAGCAGGCTATAGTTGGTTATCAACATCAGCTATAAGTGATTTAGAAACAAAAATTAGAGATAATAATAAAGCGCTTGTAGTATTTAATTTTGGCGTTAATGATCTTTATAATGTTGATAATTATATTAATTTCTATAAAAACTTGTTTGAAAAATATCCAGATACAAAATTTTACATAATGTCAGTTAACCCTGTAGATGAAACAAAAACTTCTCAAAATGGGTATACAGTGACAAATCAACAAATTGAAGAATTTAATAAAAAGATTTCGGATGCTTTTCCATCACAATATATTAACTCATATAACAATATAAAAAGTAATTTTGAAACAAGTGATGGTTTACATTACAATGATGAAACATCAAAAAAAATACATGAATATGTATCAAGTTCAATATCTTCCAATTCATCAATAATATGTTCAGTAGGATCAATAAGTTCAATTGATGATAGTTCATTAGGTGGAGGAAATCTTCCTATATTAAGATCAGGAGAATCTATATTATCAAAAATAGGCCAGGAAAAACTTGATGCTTGGAATGCTAGTCTAAAAAGTGATATACAATCGGCCGGTATTGGAAGTGGTGCAGCACCAGCAATGGCAGCTTATGGTTTAGTACAAGGGGCATTAAATGAAGGATTTGTTATTCCATATTTTTGGGGTGGTGGACACGGAAATATTTCAGATGGTATAAATGGTAGTTGGGGAGCGGGTGTTGCAATATCAGCAAGTGGAAGTTCAGCACAACCTGCGGGATCATTACAACCAAGTGGACTAGATTGCAGCGGATTTGTTTCTTGGGCATTAAAAAATGCCGGCTGTACAAACTTTAGTCCTATAGTTGCAGATAGTTTTAAAAGTTTAGGACATAGTATTGATGCTAGTAAAGCAACGGTTGGAGATATAGCGGCTTCATCGACACATGTAATGATAATTTTAAACAACACAGGCTCTGAATTAATTGTAGCAGAAGCCAAAGGAGCAAGATACGGAATAGTATTTAGCAAATTTGATTATTCACATTTTGGAAAATATAAAGTAGTGAATATGTCGGATTACTATTCTAAAAATTGTAATGGATAGGTGAATATGAAAAGAATATTAATATTACTAAGTTTCATTTTATTAAGTGGATGTACTGTAAATTATAATTTAACATATGAAAATAATACATTTAACGAAGATGCAACAATAATTACTAAAAATGATGAGTTGTGCAATAATGAATTATGTAAAAATTATTTAAATACATTTTATACTTCAAATATAACAACGAACTATTTAGATGACCCAGAAGAATTAGCAGAAAACGTAAATTTAGAAAAATATAAATTTTATGAAAAAAATATATTTAGTGATGCTAATAATTATAATATGAATTTAAAGTATAATTTTGAAAATAGTTACTATTATAAACACTCATATATATTACATAAATTATATAATAATATAATTATTACAGATGATAAAATAATTGCATATGAAATTAATAATGTATTTGAGAGTTATCCCAATTTAGATAATATTGTTATTTCATTTAAAACTGATAAATATATAAAAGATACTAATAGTGATGAATTAAAAGATGATATATATTATTGGTATATTAATAAGAATAATTATGAAAATAAAAGAATAGAAATTAATTTTGATAAAGAAATTAATGACAAAAAAACTATAATAAAAGATGGGCTATTAACAAATACATTCATCAAATACTTTTTATTAATAATATTATTAATAATACTTATAACTATTTTAATTATTTATGAAAAATTTAAAAAATCAAATAAATGAGTAGAAAAAAGAAAATCTTTGTTTTATAATAAATACGAAAAGGAGTGCTACAATGAAATTTAGTGTTACATCAAAAGATTTAATAATTTTTATATTATTTTGTATATTCTTACTTTTAATATGTAGTTTAGGTGTATCAAATGCTATTGAACTAATTAATGAAGGTGAATTTGCAGGAATGAATCCATTTTTAGGATTTGCTCCTAAATATATTTTCGGAACATTCTTAGTATTCTTTGGAGTATTAATATCAATTTTTGCAAGTGTTTCTTCATATATATTTGATAGACAAAAAGGCAAACCTTCTTTAACCGTTGGAGAAAAAGATGAAAAAGGCTATGCACGTTGGGCAAAAGAAAAAGAAATGAAAAATTCTTCAAAAGTCGTTAAAGTCTCAATAGCAGATGAAAATGCAAACGCAGCAGGCGTTGTTTTAATAAATGATGGTAAAGATATGTGGGTTGATGATAGTGAAAACCATACATATGTAATTGGAGCGACTGGTAGTGGTAAAACTACTACATTAGTTGATCCACAAGTATATAGTCTTGCAAAACATAAAGAAAGTATGGTTATAACAGATCCGAAAGGTGAAATTTATAAACAACATTCTAACTTATTAAGAGCAAGAGGATATAATATAATAATACTAAACTTCCGTGAACCTCAAAAAGGTAACTGTTGGAACCCATTAGCACTACCTTACCAATTATATAAAAAAGGAAATATTGATAAAGCAGTTGAATTAGTAGATGATGTTGCATTAAATATCTTACAAGATAAAAAAGCACAAGATCCATTTTGGGAAAAGAGTGCATCAGATTATTTTGCTGGTGTAACATTAGGTCTATTTGAAGATGCAAAAGAAGAAGAGATAAATTTAAATTCTATAAATTATGTAACAACAGTAGGAGAAGAAAAATTTGCAACTTCTAATTATATTAAAGAATATTTTAATTTAAAAGGTGAATCTAGCACACCATATGTATTTGCATCTAACACTATAAATTCTCCAACGGAAACTAAAGGTGGAATCCTTTCAGTATTTAGACAAAAAATTCGTTTATTTTCAAGTAGAGAACAATTATCAGAAATGCTTTCAAGAAGTGATTTCGATATGCGTGAAATAGGTAAAAAACCAACTGCAGTATTTATGGTAATACACGATGAAAAAACAACATATCATGCATTAGCAACTATATTTATAAAACAATGTTATGAAACATTAATCGATGTAGCACAAGAGTGTGGTGGAAAACTTCCAGTGAGAACTAATTTCATATTAGATGAATTTGCTAACATGCCTCCATTAAAAGACGTGACAACAATGGTAACTGCTGCACGTAGTAGAGCAATAAGATTTACATTTATAATCCAAAACTTTGCTCAATTAAATGATGTTTATGGAAAAGATGATGCAGAAACTATTCGTGGAAATTGTGGGAATTTAATATATTTATTAACTACAGAATTAGCAGCACTAGAAGAAATAAGTAAATTATGTGGTGAAAAAAAATCAAAAGATAAAGATAAAACTGCATCAACACCATTGGTAACAGTAAGCGACTTACAAAAAATGAAACCGTTTGAAGTTATTATAATTCGTTCAAGATTGAGTCCATTTAAAACAAAATTAAAACCAAGCTTTGAAATAGATTGGGGAAATAATTATGGAAAGGCTGATTTCCCAGAAAGAGAAAAGAAAGACATTAAATTATTTGATTTAAAAGAATATGTAAAAGAAAAGAAAAAAGAAAAAGTTTTAGGTAGTGTTAATAGCGGAATGCCGAACGAACCATTTGGAAATCCATTTGCAAATAACATAAATACACAAAATCCAAATATACCAAATCCATTTGCACTTCCTAATAATCCTTTTAATAATGATAATGATTTAAGTGAGAATCCTTTCCAAAATAATGGAGAAATTGATGTAGATGAATTATTAAAAAAAATAGATGCAAAAATTGCAGAATTAGAAGAAGAAGAAAGACTTGAAAAAGAAAAAAACAATAAGAGTGATAAAAAAGAAATTGATAATAAACCTAAAGAAACAATTGAAGAATTTAAATTGCCTGAAAATAATACTGATAAAACAAATGATAATATAGAACAATTTTCATTTAATAACAATGTTCCAAAAACTTTTGATGAAATCATGAAAAATAATTCCACTACAAAAAGTGATAATGTAGAATCAAAAAAAGAAGAAAAAATTGTTATGAATGATAACAATGTTACAGATGATCAGTTTTTCGATGATTTCTTTGGTGATGAATAAGACTTAAAGTCTTATTTTTTTTAAAAAAATCTAAAGAATTTCATCAAATCCTTTAGATTCCTTTTCTAGATATATTGGTCTATTTTTAGTTTCAATATAATTTTTTCCTAAATAAGCACCAACAATTCCTATAAAGATTAATTGTAAACCACCCATAAATAAACTAACAACTAAAAGCGATGCATATCCAGGAACATCTTTTCCGAAAATTAATACTTGAAAAACAGTTATAATTATATAAATTAATGATAATAACGATATTATTAAACCAGTAATAAAAGATAATTTTAATGGTTTAATAGAATAATTAGTAATACCTGTGATGGCATATCTAATTTGATTTTTTGTAGTAAATTTTGTCTTTCCAGAAAATCGACGTTCTACATTATAATACATATATTCTGTATTAAATCCAACCCATGAAAATATACCTTTTGAAAATCTATTTGTTTCAGATAACTCCAAAACAGCATTTTTAACATTTTCTCTAAACATCCTAAAGTCACTAGCACCATCAACAAATTCAGTTTCTGATAATTTATTAATTAATTTATAAAATAATTGTTTAAATAACCTATTAAAAATATTTTCTTTATTTCTGTTTTTCATTACCATAGCGATTTGATCTGTATCAGGATTTTTCTTTAAATAATCTAACATACTTAAAATATATTTAGGATTTTGTTGTAAATCGGAATCAATGATACATATAAAATCACCAGTCGATTTTTTCAATCCAGCATAAATTGCAGCTTCTTTACCAAAATTTTTACTAAATGAAATATACTTGATATTATCCATATTTTCTTCATATACTTTTTTTATTTTATCTAATGTTTTATCAGTAGAACCGTCATTAATATATATTATTTCATATTCTAAATCATTTAAAACACTTAATACTTTTTTATTAAATTCTAAAATATTACCTTCTTCATTATATGAAGGAACAATAATACTTAACTTCATATCATTACCTCTATTCATATTAAATTATAACACGTATAAAGTAGATAGTAAATTAATGAAGTTACAAAAATCATTAAAAAATAATGTTGTTATAAAAAAAGAAATATGTTATCTTTAAATAGAAAGGATATGATTTTATGTTCTTTAATATAACAAATATTGAATCTGCTAAAGCATCAATAGAAACAATAAGAAAATATAATAATAATTTAAAATCACAAAATGATTCATTAGCAACTGATTTATCAACCATACAAAGTCATTGGCAATCAGACACTGAAGATAAAAATTCATATGTGAAAGAATTAGAAAAAACAATCGAAAACATTTCTAAATTATCAAGCATAATAGATAGTTTTATTAACAGAATAGATGAATTCATTATTAATTCTGAAAAAACAGCTAATAATAGGTAGGTGATAAAATGGCAATAATAATTGAAAACCCAGATAAAGTAAAAGAAAATGCACAAGAATTAATAGCTAACACAGTTACAAGTGAAACAATAAGAAACTTTATAAATAGTACACTAGATACTTTAACCCAATATTGGCAATTAGAGCAAGAAGATGCACAAAGTTTTTTTAATGGATTAAAAGAAAACAGTGAATATATAGAAAAAATGATAAATTGTAACAAGGCGTTTGCAGATTCATTAATAATATATAGTGATATCAACAAAAACATAAGTTCAAGAACAGTAAATTAATTAAGAATTGAGGAAATTAGTTATGAGTGAAATAAAATTTGGTATAGTACAAATGAAAAAAATTGCAAGCGATATAGAAAATATAAGAGAGATGTTAAATAAAGTAATTCAAAGCGATAGTGATAATTTAAATTCTATAGCTTCATTAATTAAAAGTGATAACATATCAAGTACTTTAAAATTATATGCTGAAACTAATACGGAAAAAGCAAAAGAATGTTCTGAATTATTAAATAATTTATATGAATATTTAAATCAAAAAATTATTAGTTATTCTTCATTAGATGATAGTTATTCTGATCAATTATCAAAAGTTAATAATTTATTGAGTAAGTTAGAAGGTGGTAGTTAATATGTCAAGAATAGATTTAGATAACTATACGCTAAAATCTATGAATTTAGAAATAGATGCAAAAAAAAATGTTATGATTAACAACGAAATACCTAATATAGAAAAAGAAGTAATGAATTTAAAATCAGTAATATTAAATTATGATATTACTGCGATAATATTAAATATAAATTTAAAACTAGGAAACATAAAAAGATTACTTAATAAAAATATGACATCTTTAACAGAATTTATTGATAATCAATTAAAAGATTATGAATTCACTGAAGAAGAAGCAGAAGAAAATGTTATGAAACAAATAAGTAATTTAAAAACATTAATTAAATCCACATTAGATTATAAAAAAGGAAATGTAACAGATTATAATATAGATGCATCTGCTCAAGAAGTGTTAGATAGTGTAAGAAATAGTTGGGGAGAAGATATAGATCCAGAAAGAATAGAATTAATCGAAAAAGCAGCTAGTCTTGTTAATAAAGGATGTAAATATTCTCAAGGTAGTAGAAATCCAAGAGCTGATAATCCAAATTATTTAGATTGCTCATCATATGTTTCATGGGCTTACAATAAAGAAGGCCATAATGATGTACCCATTGATTCTTATACAGGAACATTCGTATCATCTAATAGTTTTAAATCAATAAATAAATCTGATTTAAAACCAGGAGATATTGCTTTAAATAATAATTCAATGGCAGTTGGCAATTCTAACCATATAGGAATATATATAGGAAAGAATTCAAGTAATCAAAATGTATATTTACATTGTACTAGTAGTGGAATAAATGGACCTCAAGTTAGAGTAGGAGATGGAAATTTTTCTGTCTATTATGGTTACAATAATTGGAATAAGTAATTAAAGTTTTAAATAAGTTAGGAATAACATTATATTTAATATTAAATTTGACAATTTTATTAATATAAAAAATAAAAAAATAATTAGTAAAATAATATAAACCTGTTTTATGTATGAAAACAGGTTTTATAATTTCTTTTATAATAAAATGAAGATTGATATTTTAGAATTATAAAAAATTCTGAAAATTTTACGCTTAATAATTAGTAAAATTATTATTTTTTTAGTTTTTTTGAAAAAATACTTGCATATTTTACTTAAATAGGCTATAATTTGTATTGTGTTTAACTGGCAATGATGTGCGAGGTGGCTGATACGCTAGGGAGAGTTGTTAACTAAAACGGTCAGGGAATTCGTTACGGAGCTATGTTTATACAAGATATAAACGAAGGGAGGACATGTAAATGTCAAAAGTAAGAATAAGATTAAAAGCTTATGATCATAAAGTTTTAGATGATACTGCAGCTAAAATCGTTACTACAATCAAAAGAATAGGTGGAGAAATTTCAGGACCTATTCCTCTTCCTACAGAAATACAAAGATATACTGTATTAAGAGCTGTACACAAATATAAAGATAGTAGAGAACAATTTGAAATGCGTACTCATAAAAGACTTATTGATATAAAAAATCCTAGTAAGGAAGTAATTGATGCTTTAACTCACTTAGATGTTCCAAGTGGTGTTGACATTAAAATCGAAACAAAATAATTGGAGGTAAAAAAATGAAAGGAATCTTAGGACGTAAAATCGGTATGACCGAAAAATTTACGAAAGACGGTAAAGTTATTCCTGTTACAGTAATTTCTGTTGAACCAAACGTTATAACTCAAATTAAAACTGTTGAATCAGATGGTTATAATGCTATTCAATTATCTACTGTAGATAAAAAGGAAAAACATTCTACTAAACAAGAAATAGGACATGCTAAAAAAGCAGGTATCTCTCCTAAGCGCTTCGTTAAAGAAATAAGAGTTGAAGATGTAACTTCTTATGAACTAGGAAGCACTATAAAAGCAGATACATTTGAAGTTGGTGAAAAAGTTGACGTAACTGGTACATCAAAAGGTAAAGGATTTGCTGGTGTTATTAAACGTCATAACCAATCACGTGGACCTGAAACTCATGGGTCAAGATATCATAGAAGACCAGGTTCAATGGGAACTATGAGACCAATGAGAGTATTAAAGGGTAAAAAATTAGCTGGACACATGGGAAGTGAAACAGTTACTATTCAAAATCTTGAAATTATCGATATTAACCTAGTTGATAATTACATTTTAGTAAGTGGTAATGTTCCAGGAGCAAAGAATTCATTAGTTTTAATTAAATCAACAGTAAAAGGAAATAAGAAAGTAGCACCTAAAGAATTAATTAAATACGAAGTTGCTAGTGAAGTAGTAGAAGATACTAAAGAAGAAGTAGCTGAAACTACTGAAACTGTTGAAGAAACTAAAGAAATCGAGGAAACTACAGAAGCTTAGTCTTTTGTAAGAAAGGAGATTTAAAATGGCTAAATTAGATATAATTAACCTTAAAGGTGAAAAAGTAAATGATTTAAAACTAAATGATTCAATATGGAATATAGAAACTAATGATGTTGTATTAAAAAAAGCATTAGATTTACAAATGGCTTCTTTAAGACAAGGAACTCACAAAACTAAAACACGTAGTGAAGTTAGTGGTGGAGGAAAGAAACCATATAGACAAAAAGGAACTGGTAATGCTCGTCAAGGTTCAATTCGTGCTCCTCATTATAGAGGCGGTGGAGTTGTATTTGGTGTTACTCCAAGAAGTTATTCATTCAAAATGAATAAAAAAGAAAGAGGATTAGCTTTACGTTCTGCATTAACTTATAAAAATAAGGAAAAAGAATTAGTAATAGTTGATAATCTTGAATTAACAAGTTTAAAAACTAAAGATGTTAAAGAATTAGTTCAAACATTAAAGTTAGCTGGTAAAGTATTATTTGTTACTGCAAATGATGCTGAAAATTTATATTTAGCTACAAGAAACTTAGGTTATTGTGCAGTTTTAATGGCTAATGAAATAAATGTTTATGACATAGTAAATGCTGATACTTTAGTAATTGAAGAAGCAGCAGTTAAATATATAGAGGAGGTGCTTAAATAATGATGAATTCAGAAATTATTATTGCACCAGTTATAACTGAAAAGTCACAAAGTTTAGCAAGCAATGGAAAAACATATGTTTTCAAAGTTGCATCATCTGCTAATAAAACTCAAATAAAGAGTGCTATTGAATCTTTATTTGGAGTAAAAGTTGCAAGTGTAAATACATTAAATACTAAAGCTAAAGATAAAAGAGTTGGTAGATACACTGGTAAAACTAAGACTTATAAGAAAGCTATCGTTACTTTAGCTGACGGTCAAGCTATAGAAATGTAAGGCGGTGTAAAATATGGCAATAAAAAAATATAAACCAACGACTAACGGTCGTAGAGGTATGAGTACTTTAGCTAATGAAGAATTAACTACATCAAAACCTACAAAAAGTCTATTAGTTAAAAAGACTAAGACTGGTGGTAGAAATAACCAAGGTAGAATGACAGTTCAACACATTGGTGGTGGAGCTAAAAGAAAATATAGATTAATAGATTTTAAAAGAAATAAATTTGGAGTACCTGCAAGAGTTACAACAATAGAATATGATCCAAATCGTAGTGCAAATATAGCTCTATTAACATATAAAGATGGAGAAAAGAGATATATTATTGCTCCTAAAGATTTAAAAGTTGGTGCTATAGTAGAAAGTGGAGAAGCAGTTGATATTAAAGTTGGTAATGCAATGCAACTTAAAAATATTCCAGTTGGTACAGTAATTCATAATATCGAATTAAAACCAGGCGCTGGGGCTGAACTTGCTCGTTCTGCTGGAGCTAGTGCTCAAATCTTAGGAAGAGAAGATAAATATGTAATGATTCGTTTACAAAGTGGAGAAACTAGATTAGTTTTAGGAACTTGCATGGCTACTATTGGAGTAGTTGGTAACGAAGATTATGAATTAGTAAATATTGGTAAAGCTGGACGTACTCGTCATATGGGTATAAGACCTACAAACCGTGGTTCTGTTATGAACCCAAATGACCATCCACATGGTGGTGGTGAAGGTCGTGCACCAATAGGAAGAAAAGGGCCTGTTACTCCTTGGGGTAAACCTGCTCTTGGATTAAAAACTCGTAAAAATAAAAAAGCTTCTGACAAATTAATTGTTAGTAAGAGAAAGAAATAGGAGAGTGTGTTTAGATGGCAAGAAGTATTAAAAAAGGTCCTTTCGTAGACGAAAGTCTTATGAAAAAGATCAAAAAATTAAATGAAGAAAATAAAAAAGAAGTTGTTAAAACTTGGTCTCGTCGTTCAACAATCTTTCCTGAATTTGTAGGACATACAATCGCAGTTCATAATGGAAAAGAATTTATTCCTGTTTATATAACTGAAGATATGGTTGGACACAAATTAGGCGAATTTTCATTAACTCGTAAATTCGGCGGACATGCAGGACAAAAGTAGGAGGTAACGGATTATGGAAACTTTTGCAATACATAAATCTGCTATGGTAGCTCCAAGAAAAGCTAGAATGACTCTTGATTTAATAAGAGGAAAAAAAGCTAGTGAGGCTATGGCAATATTAAAAAATACAAACACTAAATCAAGTAGATTAATCAGTAAAGTTTTAGCATCAGCTACTGCTAATGCAACAAATAACTTCAATATGAAATATGAAGATTTAGTTATATCAGAATGTTTTATCAATCCAGGACCTGTACTAAAAAGATCTAAGATTGGATCACGTTCTAAAGTTGATAGAAGAGATAAAAGAACAAGTCATATAACTGTTAAAGTTAGTGATGGTAAGGAGGCATAACAATGGGACAAAAAGTAAATCCTAATGGATTAAGACTTGGTGTAAATAAAAGTTGGCAAAGTAATTGGTATGCCGACAAAGACTACGCAGTTAAATTAAATAACGATATCAAAATTCGTGAATATTTAATGAAAACTTTAAATGAAGCAGCAGTTAGTAGAATAGATATTGAAAGAACTGCTAAAAAAGTAGAAATTAAAATTCATACAGCTAAACCAGGAATCATAATTGGTCGTGGTGGAGAAGATATCGAAAAATTAAGAAAATCATTAAAGAAATTAGTAAACGAAGATGTATACGTTTCAATAGTAGAAGAAAAAAATCCTGATTTAAATGCTAAATTAGTAGCTGATTCAATTGCTAAACAAATTGAAAATAGAGCAAACTTCCGTAATGTTCAAAAGAAAGCAATCAAAAATACAATGAAGGCTGGAGCAAAAGGAATTAAAACTGCTGTATCAGGAAGATTAGCTGGTGCTGAAATGGCTCGTACAGAAGGATATACTGAAGGTACAGTTCCACTACACACAATAAGAGCTAATATAGATTATGCTATAAGTGAAGCTGATACTACTTATGGTAAAATCGGTGTTAAAGTTTGGATTTACAAAGGAGAAATCCTTGGTAATAAAAAGGTAAAGGAGGCTGATGGTAATGCCACTAATGCCAAAAAGAACTAAATATAGAAAACCACATAGACTTACTTATGATGGAAAAGCAAAAGGTAATTTAGAATTACAATTCGGTGATTACGGATTACAAGCTAAAGAAGGTGGATATGTTTCAGCTCGTCAAATAGAAGCTGCTCGTATCGCTATGACACGTTACATGAAACGTGGTGGAAAAGTTTGGATAAATATTTTCCCACATTTAGCAAGAACTAAAAAACCTTTAGAAACTCGTCAAGGTAAAGGTAAAGGTAACGTAGATGAATGGGTTGCAGTAGTTAAAGAAGGCAAAATCATGTTTGAAATTGCTGGAGTATCAGAAGAAATTGCTCGTGAAGCATTAAGATTAGCAAGCCATAAATTATGCGTAAAAACAAAATTTGTTATGAGAGAAAGTGAGGGTACTAAAGATGAAAACTAGTGAAATAAGAAATTTATCAGTTGAAGACATCAATAAGAAAATTGTTGAAAACAAACAAGAATTATTTGAACTTCGTATGAAACAAGCTACTGGAAATCTTGAAAAACCTCATAAAATAAATGCTTTAAGAAAAGAAGTAGCAAGATTAAAAACTGTTTTAACAGAAAAAATGAATGATGGGAGTGAAAACTAATGGAAAAAACAAATAGAACAGAACTTGTTGGACGTGTTGTAAGTGATAAAAATGATAAAACTATTACTGTTTTAGTTGAAACTCACAGAAAACATCCTTTATATCATAAAATGGTTAAATATTCAAAAAAATATCGTGCACACGATGAAAAAAATATAGCGAAAGTTGGAGACACAGTTAGAATAGCAATGACTAGACCATTATCTAAGACTAAGAGATATGAATTAGTTAACATTGTTAAAGAAGCTGTAGTTTTATAGGAGGGTTATTATGATACAACAACAAACAAGATTAAAAGTAGCTGATAACTCTGGAGCTCGTGAACTAATGGTTATTAGAGTAATGGGCGGAAGTAAGAGAAAGTATGGTAATATAGGTGATGTAGTAGTAGCATCAGTAAAAAAAGCTATACCAAATTCAAATGTAAAAAAAGGTAAAGTAGTAAAAGCTGTTATAGTAAGAAGCGTTGAAGGTGTTAGACGTAAAGATGGTTCTTATATAAGATTTGATGACAATGCATGTGTATTAATAAAAGATGATAAGAGTCCAATAGGAACTCGTGTTCTTGGACCAGTTGCTCGTGAATTACGTGATAAAGATTACATGAAGATAGTTTCACTAGCACCTGAAGTATTATAGGAGGATATATGAAAGTTAAAGTTGGAGATAAAGTACGTATTTTAGCTGGTAAAAATAGAGGAAAAGAAGGAAAAGTAATTCTAACTCTTAAAAAGAAAGATAAAGTTGTAGTAGAAGGAATTAATATTGTTAAAAAACATATGAAACCTAATGCTATGAATGAAACTGGTGGAATACTTTCTGTAGAAGCACCAATTCATGTATCAAATGTAAAAGTTATCGAAGAAAAAATAGCAGAAACTAAAAAAACTACAAAGAAAACTACTACAAAAAAATCTACTAAGAAAGAAGTAGGTGAAAAATAATGAGTCAATTAAAAGAATTATATAATAATGAAATTAAAAAGAATTTAATGACAAAATTCAACTATAAATCAATAATGGAAGTTCCAAAACTAAATAAAATAGTTATTAATATTGGTGTTGGTGATGGAAGTCATGATTCTAAATTTGTTGAAGCAGCTTTAAAAGATTTAGAAGTTATCGCTGGACAAAAACCAGTAATTACTAAAGCTAAAAAATCAATCGCTGGATTCAAATTAAGAGAAGGACAACCTATTGGAGTTAAAGTAACTTTAAGAGGTGAAAACATGTATAATTTCATGGAAAAATTAATTAAAGTTTCTCTACCACGTGTAAGAGACTTTAGAGGAGTATCTCCAAAAGCTTTTGATGGATTTGGAAACTATACTTTAGGAATTAAAGAACAATTAATTTTCCCAGAAATAGATTTTGATAATATTGTTAAATTGAGAGGAATGGATATAGTTTTTGTTACAACTGCAAAAACTAACGAAGAAGCTTTTGAATTATTAAGTGGATTCGGAATGCCATTTAGAAAGTAGGTACACACATGGCAAAAACAAGTATGAAAGTTAAAAATAAAAGAACACCTAAATTTAAGGTAAGAGCTTATACTCGTTGTGAAAGATGTGGACGTCCTCATGGAGTATTAAGAAAATTTGGTCTATGCCGTATTTGTTTTAGAGAACTTGCAAATCAAGGACAAATACCTGGTGTAAAAAAAGCTAGTTGGTAGAAAGGAAGGTAATTATGACAGATAGAATAGCAGATATGCTTACAAGAATTCGTAATGCAAATCAAATGAAATATGATACAGTTGAAGTTTTAGGATCTAAAATGACCGAAGAAATATCTAGAATATTAAAAGATGAAGGTTATATTAGTGATTATAAAGTTTCAAAAAATACAAATGGTGATAAAATAACATTGACATTAAAATACACTGAAGGTAAGAAAGAAAGAGTCATTACTGGCTTAAAAAGAATTTCAAAACCTGGTTTACGTGTATATGCTAAACATGATGAACTTCCTAAAGTTTTAAATGGCTTAGGTATTGCTATTGTTTCTACATCAAAAGGACTTATGACTGATAAAGAAGCTAGAAAAGAGTTACTAGGAGGAGAAGTACTTGCCTTTGTTTGGTAAGGAAAATGAGTTATGAGTAGAATAGGAAATAGAAAATTAACATTACCTGAAGGAGTAAAAGCAACTGTTGATAATAATACAATAACAGTTACTGGTCCAAAAGGTGAATTAAGTTATACATTTAATAAAGATATTAAAGTTAATGTTGAAGAAAATAGCATAACTATTACAAGACCAAATGATTTAAAAACAGTAAAAAGTTTACATGGAACAACTAATGCTCTAATTGAAAATATGATTATTGGCGTAAGCGAAGGTTATAAAAAAGAATTAGAAATAGTTGGTGTAGGTTATAGATTTAATGTTCAAGGTAATAAGATTAACGTAAATGCAGGATTCTCACATCCAGTTGAAGTAATCGTACCATCAGATTTAAAAGTAGAACAAGTTAATACTACTGAAATAGCTATAAGTGGTATTGATAAACAAAAAGTTTCTGAATTTGCAGCTAATATAAGAAAGCTTAGAAAACCAGAACCATATAAAGGTAAAGGTATTAGATATAAAGGCGAACATATTAGACGTAAAGAAGGAAAGAAAGCAGCTAAATAAGGTAAGGGAGATTTTAGTATATGATTAAGAATGAATCAAGAAATGAATTAAGAAAAATAAGACATGCTCGTGTACGTAACAAAGTTTATGGTACAAAAGACTGTCCAAGATTAAATGTTTTCAGATCTAATTCACACATTTTTGCTCAAATAATCGATGACGAAAAAGGAACTACCTTAGTTAGTTCATCAAGTTTGACATTAAAAATCAAAAATGGTGGAAATGTAGAAGCAGCAAAATTAGTTGGAAAAGACATTGCTGAAAAAGCAAAAAAATCTGGAATAACTAAAGTTGTATTTGATAGAGGTGGTTACCTTTATCACGGACGTGTTGAAGCATTAGCAGATGCTGCACGTGAAAATGGATTAGAATTTTAAGTGGGAGGAAGAGTTATGGCAAGACAAGATAAAAATATGGACTCTAGAAAGAAACTTCTTGAAGAAAGAGTTGTTTCTATCTCTCGTGTAACAAAAGTTACTAAGGGAGGACGTCATTTCCGTTTCTCTGCTACAATGGCTGTAGGAGATGGAAAAGGACTTGTTGGAATTGGAACAGGTAAAGCTAACGAAGTTCCAGAAGCTATTAAAAAAGGTATTCAAGCAGCAAACAAAAACTTATGCAAAGTTTCTGTTATTGATAATAGAACTATACCACATGATGCAATCGGTACTTGTGGAAAAGCAAGAGTTTTAATTAAACCTGCTAAAGAAGGTACTGGAGTTATAGCTGGTGGTGCTGTTCGTGTTATATTAGAATTAGCTGGAATTAAAGACATAGTTTCTAAATCACTTGGTTCTAATACAAAAGTAAATATGGCTAAAGCAACATTAGAAGCTTTAAAATCAGAACGTACTGCAGAACATATTGCAGAATTACGTGGTAAGAAAGTTGAGGAGTTATAATATGAAACTAGAAAATTTATGTGCTACTCCTGAAGCTAAAATAAGAAAAAGAGTTGGACGTGGACCAGGGTCAGGAATGGGTAAGACTTCAACTCGTGGAGAAAATGGACAAAAATCTAGAAGTGGAGCAAGCATTTCAGCTTGGTTCGAAGGTGGACAAAGTCCATTATATAGAAGAATTCCAAAAAGAGGATTTAACAATAAAAGATTTAGAATTGAATTTGCAACAATCAATTTAAGTGATTTAAACAAATTTAATGATGGAGATGTTGTTACTCCTGAATTATTAAAAGAAAAAGGTATTATTAAAAAACAACTTTGTGGAATTAAAGTACTAGGAAATGGTACTTTAGAAAAGAAATTAACAGTAAAAGCTAACAGATTCTCATCTGCAGCTGTTACTAAGATTGAGAGTGCTGGCGGAACTGCTGAGGTGATTTAAAATGTTTTCAAATCTTAAAGGACTATTCAGTCCAACAAATAAAGATTTAAGAAAAAGAATTTTATTCACTTTAGCTGTTCTAGCTATATTTTCTATAGGTACTACAATAGTAGTTCCTGGAGCTAAAGCAATCACAAGTGATTTAGGATTCTTAGAATTATTAAATCTTATGAGTGGTGGTAGTTTAAAAACATTTTCAATATTTGCGTTAGGTGTTATGCCTTATATTTCAGCATCAATAATAACTCAATTATTGCAAATGGATATCTTACCATACTTTAAAGAATTAAAAGAACAAGGGGCTACAGGAAGACAAAAAATAAATAGGATAAATAGATATTTAGGGATACTATTTGCTTTTGTACAAGGATATATATTTAGTTATGCATACCTAAAAGGATATGGAACAATGACAGTAATTAAAACAACAGTTATACTTACTGCCGGAAGTTCACTACTAATATGGTTAGCTGATGAAGTAACTAATAAAGGTATAGGTAATGGTATGTCATTGCTAATTATGGCTGGTATTGTACAACAATTACCAAATGTATTTATAACAGCATTTAATGATTTAGTATTATCTGGTAATTTTAGTACATCAGCTGGAATAAGTTTGTTTATATTATTTGTATTAGTTTATTTAATTATATTAATTGGTGTAATATTTATTGAGTCAGCTCAAAGAAGAATCCCAATTCAATATAGTAATAGAACTGCAACAGCATATAGTAAAGATCAATCTTATATTCCTATAAAATTGAATTCTGCTAGTGTTATGCCTGTAATATTTGCTTCAGCATTTGTTGGTATACCATCTTTAATAGCACAAGTTATTAAAAATGAAGCATTTAAAAATTTTGTTAATAATTATATTAACTATACAACCGCAACTGGATTTATATTATACATTGTATTAATATTTGTATTCGGATATGTATACACATTAATGGAATTGAATCCAGATGAAATGAGTGAAAATTTAGATAAGAATAGAAGTTATATTCCAGGAGTAACTCCAGGAGAAAAAACAGCTGCTTATTTAAAACATGTTATAACAAGACTTACAGTTGTTGGATCATTTTTCCTAATTATATTAGCATCTTTGCCAATATTAATGAGTAAAATTCCAAACCTTTCAAGTTCTGTAACTTTAGGAGGAACAGGATTATTAATTGTTGTAGGTGTTGCATTAGAAACATATAAACAATTAGAAAGTTCAATAATTAGTCGTAGTTATAAAGGTAGTAGAAAGAGACGTAGAAGATAATGAAAAATATTATAATCTATGGTGCACCTGCAGCTGGAAAAGGAACTGCATGTGAGTCATTAACCCAAAAATATCATTACAAACACATATCAACAGGTGATTTATTTAGATCATTAAATGATGAAGATGAGTTTGCAAGAAAGATAAAAGAAACAATTTCTAAAGGAAATTTAGTTGATGATGAAACTACTACAGAATTAGTAAAAAAGAGTTTAGAAAAATTAAATAATAAACCAGTTATATTAGATGGTTTTCCAAGAAATCTTAATCAAGCAAAATTACTTGACGATTTCTTCGAAAATTTTATTGTAATAAATCTTAATATAGATGAAGAAAACGCAACTAAAAGAGCATTAGGAAGATTAAATTGTCCTAAATGTGGAAAAATATATCATAAATATAATAAAGAAATGAAACCTAGTATTGAAGGAATTTGTGATATTTGTGGTAGCACTTTAAAAAGTCGTAGTGATGATAATGAAGAATCATTTAAGATAAGATATAATACATATATTGATAACTGTGAAGAAGTATTTAAATTTTATAAAGATAAAAACATATTATATATGGTAGATAGTAATGGTACACCTAATGAAACATTTAAATCTATCGAAAGTATCATTACTAATTTAGATTAGAAGAAGGATTGTTAATGGTAACTATAAAAACAGAAGAAGAAATCAAAAAAATGAAAGAAGCAGGTCATATAAATTATATGACACACCAATATTTGAAATCTCTAATTAAACCAGGTATTACTACAAAATACTTGAATGATGAAGCAGATAAATTTATAAGAAGTCATGGTGGTGAACCAGGATTCCTACATTTATATGGATTTCCAGCAAGTATTTGTATTTCGGTAAATGAAGAAATTGTTCATGGAATACCAGGTGATAGAGTTTTAAAAGAAGGAGATATTGTTTCTCTAGATATCGGAGTAGTTAAAAATGGTTATCATTCTGATTCTGCTTGGACTTATCCAGTAGGAAAAATAAGTAAAGAAAAAGAATACTTATTACATCATACAGAAAAAGCATTATTTCAAGGATTGAAAGAAATTAAGAATGGTGCTAAACTAGGAAACGTCGGAGCAAGAATTGAACAATATGCAAAAAAGCATAATTTAGGTGTTGTATTAGAATTAGTAGGACATGGAGTAGGTACTTCACTTCATGAAGAACCAGATGTTCCAAACTATGGAAAATATGATACTGGAATGACATTAAAAACTGGAATGACATTGGCCGTTGAACCAATGTTAAATCTAGGTACCAGAAAAATATATGTCCTAGATGACGACTGGACAATTGTTACTAGGGATAATAAACCAAGTGCTCATTTTGAACATACAATTGTCGTTCGTGATGATGGATATGAAATATTAACAGGAGAGTGAAAAAGTGGCTAAGGAAATGGCTAAAACTAAAGAAACTGTAATAGAAGCCGAAGGCAAAGTTATAGATAACAGCAATGGTGTATATAGAGTGGAATTAGATAATGGAATCACTGTAACAGCTCATGTTTCTGGTAAAATGCGAATGAACATGATTCGTGTCTTACCAGGTGATAGGGTTACAGTTGAATTTTCACCTTATGATTTAACACATGGGCGAATAAGCTATAGAAGATAATGGAGGAGAATTTATGAAAGTTAGACCATCAGTAAAGAAAATTTGTGCTAAGTGTAGAATTATTAAAAGAAAAGGAAAAATAATGGTAATTTGTGAAAATCCAAAACACAAACAAAGACAAGGTTAATAGGAGGTAAATTATGGCACGTATTAAAAATATAGAATTACCAAAAGAAAAAAATATTCAAACAGGATTAACTAGCATTTATGGAATAGGTAGAAGCCTAGCTGCTACTATTTGTGAAAATGCAAAAGTTGAATGTGGTAAAAAAGTAAAAGATTTAACAGAAGCAGAAGAAGCTGCATTACGTAAAGAAGTAGAAAACTATCTTGTTGAGGGTGAACTTCGTCGTGAAATTAATATGAACATAAAAAATAAAATGGAAATTGGTTCATATGAAGGTGTAAGACATAAAAAAGGTTTACCAGTTCGTGGACAAAGAACTAGTAGAAATGCTAGAACTCGTAAAGGTAGAGGAAAAGTTGTTGCTAACAAGAAAAAAGTTGGTAAGTAGAATATTGGAGGTTAAAAAATGGCTTATAATAGAAGAAAAAGAAAAATTAAGAAAAATATACCAGAAGGTCAAGCACATATTCATTCAACATACAATAATACAGTTGTATCAATTACAGATGTTGAAGGAAATGTAATAAGTTGGGCATCTGCTGGTACAATCGGTTATAAAGGTTCAAAAAAGAAAACCCCATTTGCTGCTGGAATGGCTGCTGAACAAGCAGGACGTGCTGCAAGTGAATGTGGAGTTAAAAAAGTAGAAGTATTTGTTAGAGGAATGGGCGGCGGAAGAGAAAATGCAATTCGTTCATTACAAGCTGCTGGACTAGAAATTACTGCTATTAATGATGAAACACCAGTTCCACATAATGGATGTAGACCACCAAAACGTCCAAGAAATTAAGGAGGAAAATCATGAATTTTGAAAAACCAGAATATAAAATAACTGAATATGTTGAAAAAAATAGTTATGGAAAATTTGAATTAGAACCTCTTGAAAGAGGATTTGGTACTACTATAGGAAATGCATTAAGAAGAGTTATGCTATCTAGTTTACCTGGATCAGCTATAACTAGTGTTAAAATAGATGGAGTTTTACATGAATTCCAAAAAATTGACGGTATTAAAGAAGATGTTACAACAATAATTATAAATTTAAAAAGTGTTGTATTAAAAAATCATACAAAAGAAAATAAAAAAATGAGTTTATCAGTTAATACTGAAGGTCCAGTTACTGCTGGTATGATAGAACACGATGCTGACATTGAAATAATGAATCCAGATTTAGTAATTTGTAATTTAGTTAAAGGTGGAAAAATTGATATGGATTTGACTGTTGGAAATGGTCGTGGATATGTTGATTCTAAACAAAATAAAGAATTATTAGATGATATAAGTGTTGGAGTTATTCCAATAGATTCATTATACTCACCAATTGAAAGAGTTTCTTATGAAGTTGAAAGTGCTCGTGTAGGACAAAATGAAAATTTTGACAAACTTATTATGAATGTTTATACAAATGGTTCAATTACTCCAGAAGAAGCTATGGCTTTATCAAGCAAAATATTAATTGAACACTTAAATATAGTAGCAGATTTAAATCAAATTTCAGATATTACTGGTATCATAGCTGAAAAGAAAGTAGATACAATTACAAAAACTTTAGAAACTCCAATTGAAGAAATTGAATTTAGTGTTAGAGCATATAATTGCTTGAAAAGAGCAGGTATTAATACAATGCAAGATTTAATCGATAAAAAAGAAGTTGAAGTAACTAAAATACGTAATTTAGGTAAAAAATCTTTAAAAGAAGTATTAGACAAAGTAAAAGAAATGGGACTTAAGTTCCGCGATTAAGGAGTGAAATTATGGGATATAGAAAATTAAGTAGAGAATCTCGTATTAGAAGAAGCATTTTAGCTGGACTAACAAAAGACGTAATCAACAATGGTTATGTGGTAACAACTGAAGCAAGAGCTAAAGAAGCTCGTAAATTCGTTGACAAAATGATTACTTACGGTAAAAATGGTACTCTAATATCAAGAAGACAAGCATTAGCTTTCTTACATAACGATAAAGCTGTAGTTAGTAAAGTATTTAACGAACTAGCTCCTAAATATAAAGATCGTAATGGAGGATATACTCGTATAATTAAATTAAAAGAAAGAATCGGAGACGATGCTTTAATGGTAAGATTAGAATTAGTTTAATTCTAATCTTTTTATTATAAAAAGAAAGTAGGATTATTTGTAGAATTATTATTATAAGTTGTTTTTTCAGTATTAAAATTATTATTATTAATATCTGAAATAGTATTACTATTACTAGATAAAGAATTTTTTAATTTTAATAACTTTAACATATTATTTAAATCATTTTTAGAATTCTTAATAGTATTATATGAATTTTTAACTGTACTAAATAAAGGTTTTGCTTCCTTATATAATGGTAGAGCCTTATTTGCAATACTGAGAGTATTACTAATACCACCTAAAATTTTTGTAAAAGTTGAAGTATTATCAAACATATAACCACCTTTAATAATATATATGAATAAAATAAAATTAATTGACAGTTTATATAAAATGTATGATATAATTAAAGAGAATATGAAGATAAGGAGAATAGATATGAATAAAAAAAGTAAAACTAACATTTTAACTCTTATACTATCTCCTTTTAAATATTTCTTTTTAGGTTGTTATTATACAATGTATGCAATGATTTATCCATTAATATTAATATATAATAAATTAATATCAGCTTCTTATAAAAACTATAGTAAAACTAAACAAAAAAAGAATAAAGAAGAAATAAAAAAAGTAGTAAACATGGAAATGGCTTCTATAGATGAAAAAATAAAGAAAAATCAAGAGCAAAAAGCCAATGAAACTATAAATAAAAAAAAGACAAAAAAAATTAGTAAATCTGAAATGTTAAGAAATAAAAAAATGAATGAAAAGAAATTAAAAGAAAGAGACTTATTAATTTCAGAAATAAATAAACAAGATAGCGTAAGAACTGAATATCCTAATACTTATAGATACACAGCAAAAAACAGTGAAGGACATGACGTTGTAGGTTATTTAGTTGCCTATACAAAACAAGAAGTTTTTAACTTTCTAGAGTCAGAAGGGTATACAGTATATAAACTAGAATCTAATAAATGGATTGAATTATTATATGGTCAAAAACAGTTTTCAAGAAAAAAATTAAAAACGAAAGATTTAATATTTTGGCTAACACAATTATCAACATATTTAAAAAGTGGTATTCCACTTACTGATTCAATGAGAATATTAGGATTGCAAGTCGGAAAACACGATCCATACAAAAAGAGACTTTTTGACGCTGTAGTATATCAACTTATAATGGGGGAAAGTTTTAGTGAAGCGTTATTAAAACAAGGAAATGCTTTTCCATCACTATTAATAAATATGATTAAAGCAGCAGAGGCAACTGGAGAACTAGAAGCAACACTTGATGATATGGCAAATTATTATAATGAAATAGAAACAACCCGAAAACAAATGATAAGTGCATTAACATACCCTTCCGCAGTAATGGTATTTTCTCTTGCAGTTGTAACATTTATCTTACTTTACGTTGTTCCACAATTCAAAGGTATATATGAATCTGCAGGTGTAGAATTAAATGGATTAACTTTATTTGTACTAGCAGCAAGCGATTTTATCAAAGGAAACATAATGTACATAGTTCTAGGTATATGTTTAATAATTATGATTTTAGTCTATTTATATAGAAATGTAAAAGCATTAAAATATTCATTTCAAAAATTTGCTATGCATTTACCATTATTTGGTAAAATAATTATTTATAATGAAATGACTATTTTTACTAAAACTTTTTCATCACTTTTAAAAAATAATGTATTTATAACAGATTCAATTGAAATACTAACAAAAATTACCAATAATGAAATTTATAAAGAAATAATGTTCAATACAATAAATAACATAGCAATTGGAGAAAAGATTAGTACATCATTTAAAGATAACTGGGCTATTCCAGATGTTGCATATTATATGATAGTAACTGGTGAATCAACTGGTGAACTTGCAGAAATGATGGGAAAAGTAAGCTTATATTATCAAGAAGAACATAAAAATATAATAAATTCTTTAAAATCTGTTATTGAACCAGTAATGATAATCTTTTTAGCAATTATAGTAGGTGGAGTGGTATTGTCAGTTATAATTCCAATGTTCAGTTTATATGGACAAATAAGTTAGGTGATAGCATGTTGTATTTAATTTTTATAATAGGTGTTATATTCGGCTCTTTCTATAATGTAGTTGGATTAAGACTACCTAAAGGAGAGTCTATTGTTAAACCAAGAAGTCATTGTCCTAATTGTGGACATGTACTTTCTTGGTATGAAAATATACCAGTACTAAGTTATATTTTCTTAGGCGGTGCTTGTAAAAAATGTAAAAAACCAATTAGTTCAATATACTTTTTTATGGAACTATTATCAGGTGCATTATTTGCTTTATGTTATAAAGTTTTTGGATTAAATATCAATTTCTTTTTATCAATAATAATAGCAAGTTTAGTAATTATTATTTATGTAAGTGATTCACAATATATGATTATTAATGATAGCCCACTAGTAGTATCATTAATTCTTATATTTTTGATTAAATTATTTAGAGAAGGTATAGAATCTTCTTTAATGTCATTATTATATGGTTTAATAGTTTTTATATTTGCATATTTGCTTTTATTATTTGGATATTTATTTTTTAAACAAGAAGCATTAGGTGGTGGTGATATAAAACTATCATTTATAGCAGGAATGTTATTAGGTCCAAAATTAGGAATACTTTATATTATTTTAGCCTCATTTTTAGCATTTCCATACGCTCTATATGTAACAATGAAAAATAAAGATCATATGTTACCATTTGGACCATTTCTAGTTTCTAGCTTATTAATAGTATTTTTGAATATGGATACATTTACAAAAATTATTGATACATTATTTAGTATATAAATTATAATGGACTATTAAAGTCCTTTTTTTCATACAATTTTATAGGTGAAGATATGAAAAAACTATTTTTAATGATATTTATATTTTTTATTTTAACTTTAAATGCAAATGCAATTAGTGCAAATAGTGTAACAGTAATGGACTCCGATACAAAAAGAATACTATACTCACATAATGGTGATGAAAAAAGATTAATAGCCTCTATCACTAAAATAATGACGTCTCTAGTTGCTATAAAAAATTCTAATATAAATGATATAGTAGAAATAAACGAATCTGTATTAAAATCTTATGGAAGCGGGATATATGTTGAAGTAGGAGAACAAATTAGTTTAGAAGATTTACTTTATGGTTTAATGCTAAGAAGCGGAAATGATGCAGCAATTGCGATAGCAGATTATGTAAGTGGTAGTATGGAAAAATTTAGTGAATTAATGAACGAAATGGCAACTTCTATTGGAATGAAATCAACAACATTTATAAATTCAAGTGGCCTAGAAAATGATAAAGGTATTGGAAACATAAGTACTTCTAATGATATGGCTTTATTAATGAGTGAAGCACTAAAAAATAAAATATTCCAAAAAATTGTAAGAACAAAAAAACACACAGTAAAAACAAATTACAAAACTTATATATGGCATAATAAAAACAAATTATTATCAAATTATAAATATTGTACAGGAGGCAAAACAGGTTTTACAGAAAAAGCAAGAAGAACTTTAGTAACGAGTGCTACAAAAGATAATATGAACTTGGTAATTGTAACATTAAATGATCCAAACGATTTTAAAGATCATGAAGATTTATATAATAAATACTTTTCACTTTACAAATCTTATAAAATTATAGATAAAAATACTACTTTTGAAAAAAAAGATTACTATATAAAAAACGATATATACTTAACTTTAACTAATGATGAATATAAGTTAGTAGAAACAGATATAAATTATTACAAAAAAAATACTAGTAATATCGTAGGATATATTAATTTAAAACTAAATAATAAAGTATTAAAAAAAGAATTCATTTATGTAAAGAAAAAAAATATCAAAAAAGTCAAAAAAAACTTTATAGATAAAATAAAAAATTTCTTTAAAAAGTAAAAAGGATGATTATATGGTAAACATACTATGGGGAAGTTTTATAATAATTGGTATTCTTTTTGGAACTTTTTCAGGTAAATTAGATTTAATTAACAATGAAATCATAACAAGTGGTAAAACAGCATTAAATTTATTATTAGAAATATTCCCTGTATTAGCACTTTGGATGGGATTAATGGCTATAGCAGAAGACAGTGGATTACTAAAGTTAATTGCTAAAAAACTAAGTTTTATACTTAAAATATTATTTCCTAAAATTCCAAAAGATAATGAAGCACTTGGTTTAATAGCTTCTAATGTTGCTATCAACATGGCTGGATTAGGCAGTGCCGCAACACCATTTGGGTTAAAAGCAATGAAAGAATTACAAAAATTAAATGATAAAAAAGATACTGCAACATCATCAATGATTACATTTCTAGTACTTAATACAGGGGGTGTAACAATTGTACCAACTACTATTATTTCTTTAAGAATGATGCATGGCAGTGCAAATCCAACAGAAATAATTCCAATATGTATAATAGCAACATTTACATCAAATATATGTGGTTTAATATTAGATTATTTTATAAGGAGAAAAAATGGAAATATTTAGTATCATAGTTTTACCAATAATTGTTTTATCTATTATAATATATGGTTATAAAAAGAAAGTAAATATATATGAATCATTTTTAAAAGGAGTTTTAGAAGGTTTAAAAACTTCATTAAATATATTTCCAAGTATACTTGCAATGATATTTGCGGTAAATATTTTAATATCTAGTGGAATTATAGAAACATTACTTAGTTTCTTACACCCATTATTAACTAAATATAATTTAAGTGAAGATATTTTATCAATGGCATTTTTTAGACCAATATCTGGTAATGCTAGTTTAGCAATAATGAATAGCATTTTTGAAAAATTCGGCCCCGATTCTAGTATGGGAAGACTAGCAAGTTCAATTCAAGGATCTACAGATACGACATTTTATGTTTTAGCACTATATTTTGCAAGTATTGGTATTAAAAAAACAAGATATGCATTAAAAGTTGGCTTATTTGCTGATATGATTGGAATACTTATGAGTTTCATTTTAGTTTATTTATTTTTCGGAATATAGTGCAATACTATAACTTTTTTAGTATAATAAAATTAAGGTGATATATATGAAAGATTTAAAAGTAGTATTTATGGGTACACCAGAATTCGCATGTCCTGTTTTAGAGACACTTATAAAAAATACAAACGTAGTACTTGTTGTAACACAACCAGATGCTTATATAGGAAGAAAAAAAATACTTACACCAAGTCCAATTAAAAGTTTGGCATTAGAAAATAATATAGAAGTATTTACTCCACATAATATAAAAGAAGACTATGAAAATATTATAAACTCTAAACCAGATATTATAATAACATGTGCATATGGTCAAATAATTCCAAAAGTATTGCTTGACTTACCAAAATATAAATGTGTAAATGTACATGCATCATTATTGCCAA
Source organism: uncultured Bacilli bacterium (assembly GCA_934086185.1). GTDB lineage: Bacteria > Bacillota_I > Bacilli_A > RF39 > UBA660 > UMGS1124. Next base: position 112,867 of record CAKOHW010000001.1, on the reverse strand, counting down.
AATATAGAGGTGGTGCTCCAATACATGCATCTATTTTAAATGGTGATGATGAGACGGGCATAACTATAATGTATATGGCAGAAGGAATGGATGATGGTGATATTATTAAAGAGGAAAGTATAAAAATACTAGACACTGATAATATAACAACATTAAGTGATAAACTTAGTAATTTAGGTGCAAAACTTTTAATAGATACACTTCCAAGTATTCTAGATGGAACATGCAAAAGTATTAAACAAGATATCAACAAAATTTCTTTTGCATACATAATAAAAAGAAAAGATGAAATAATAGATTTTAATAAATCTTATAAAGAAATATTTAATAAAGTAAGAGCATTAAAAGATAGAAGTTATTTTATTATGAATAATATTGAATATAAAGTAGTAAGTGTAAGATACGAAAAAAAATTAGGAGAAAAAAGTAAAATAAATAGTATTTATAAAGATGGTATAGGAATAGGATGTAAAGATGGAGAAGTAGTTATAACAGAATTTATCCCATCTGGAAAAAAACAAATGTTAACAAGTTCATATTTAAATGGAGTTGACAAAAAAAGTTTATTAGGAGTAAGAATTAATGAAAGAAAAGTGGATTAAATTTTTAGAAATTATAAAAATATTAATTGATAAATTTAAGAGTGCATGGAAAGTACCAAGAAAAAGAGCTGGAATAAAATTATTAGGTTATTTTATATTTTTGCTTATATTCTTTATATTAGCAATAATAGGTAACAATTCCAATAATGAAAGAAAATATGAAAAAAAAGAAACTAAAACCACTACAGAAATAAAAGAGAATTTAACTGTGAAACAAAAGAAATTCTTAGATAATAATCATCAAATATCATATGAAATAACAACACCATCTAATACATATAAAATAAATGGTACTTTAAAAGAGAGTATTATTGAAGGATACTTAGAAACAATAGACACAATAAAAAAAATTACTATAAAAGATAATAGTATTTATGAATATAAAAATAATGAATTAGTATTACTAGAAATAGAATTTGATACTAGCTATCTTAATGTAACTAATATATTTAATTTGATAGAAAAAAATAGAGCTTTTATAAAAGAAGAAGGTAACAATAAAATATATCAATATTCTCTAAGTATTAATGATATAACAGCAAATATTAATCTAATAACTGATAAAAATAAAATAAATGAAATAGAAGTAAACTACAATAATATCATATATAATCTTAATTTTGACAAATAAAAATGAATGATTTATAATACATATTCAAGTAGGGGGATATATGAAAAAAAATGTAAAAATTTTTGTTAATTTATTAACAAGTTCTAGATTAATTGCGACATTTTTTATGCCTTTAATGTTTAGTACTTTACCAGCACACATATTTATTCTTATTACTGGTTTAATATTTTTAACAGATTTAATAGATGGAAAAATAGCAAGAAAATTTGAGGTTTCAACAATGTTTGGTAGTTTACTAGATATGACTGCTGATAAATTATTTGGAGTAATAATATTATATATTTTATCAACAATGTATCCTATTATGACAATACCATTACTATTTGAGATAATAATATCAACTATAAATGTTTCCAATCGTAATAAGAAAACAGGTGGTAATTCAAGTTATTTAGGTAAAGCTAAAACTTGTATTTTATGGGGTTCTATAATTTTATTATTTTTAGTTGGTTTATCGCCAGAATTAATAAACAGTTTAAATAATGTTAAAATTAGTGAGGAATTAATCGCTACTTTTAGAAAACCAGCAATATTTATTAAAAATGCAGGAATATCATTGTTAAATTTTATTAACAATAATAAAAAAATAATAACGGATTTATCGGTTGCTTCATCAATTATTAGTGAAACAGTAGTTGCAACAGATTATACTATTAAATCAACAAAAAAAATATCTAAAAATGATAAAAAAATAAAAATTGCAGATTTAATAAGAAATAAAAAATTTTTAAAAGAAATTTTATTTAATGAAAAATATTATAATTTAGTAAAAGATGAACAAATCTCAATAATGGAAAAATTAATTCCAAATAAATATTATGATGAGTTAACTTCTAAAAAAGAAAATACTAGAGAATTAGATAATGGAAATATAAAAATGTTAATTTTTAAGAATAACAATAAAAAATAGCAATTTATCATTGACAAAAGCATAATATTTGATATAATAAAAACGAATTAAAGAGGAAAGCGATGTATTCACATTCACCTGATTGCAAAATAGCAATAGGTTCAATGCCAAAAATATTTATAATATTATGGTTTTTAAGTGAATACATATAGTATTCACTTTTTAAATTTATGGAGGTGCGTTTCTATATCAAACGTTAGAAAAGATGATCTACCGATCAATGAAAAAATTAGAGTTAGTGAATTAATGGTAATAGGCCCAAATGGAGAACAAATGGGTACTAAAAAATTGCAAGATGCACTTACACTTGCAAATTATGCGGGATTGGATTTAGTTCTTATGTCTTCTACTCCAGGACATGAAGTAGGAAAAATTATGGACTATAATAGATACCGTTATGAACGTCAAAAGAAACAAAAAGAGGCATTAAAACGTCAAAGAGAAAATAATAAGGAAATAAAAGAGTATCAATTATCAGTTACGATAGATATTCATGACTTTGAAACTAGAAAGAAAAATGCAGCAAGTTATTTAGAAAAAGGACATAAAATTAAAGTTTCATTAAGATTTAAAGGACGTCAAATGGCTCATACAGAATTAGGACGTGATGTACTTTTAAGATTTGCTGATGAATTAAGTAATGTATCAACAACTGAAAGTGCTCCAAAACTTGAAGGTAGAAATATGACAATGATTTTAGCACCAATAAAATAAGGAGGAAATTAATATGCCAAAACAAAAAACACATAAGGCAAGTAGTAAAGTTTTAAATAAACATAAAAGTGGTACAATCACTTATAAAAAATCTGGTGGAAATCACCAAACTGCAAAAGATACAGCAAAAGCAGTTAGACAAAGAAGAAAAGCTGGAAAATTATCGAAAGGAACAGTTGACAAGTTAAAAAATGTCATCTAATGGTGAAGTGCAATGACTAGAGTTAAAGGTGGAACTGTTGCAAAAAACAGAAGAAGAAAAGTATTAAAAGCTGCTAAAGGTTATTTTGGTAGTAAACATAGATTATTCAAAACTGCTCAAGAACAAGTATTTCATAGTGGAGTATACGCTTATAGAGATAGAAGAGCAAACAAAAGAAACTTCAGAAAATTATGGATTACAAGAATTAATGCTGCTTGTAGATTAAACAATATTAGTTATTCAAAATTCATTGCTGGACTTTCAAAAGCAGAAATAACAATTAATAGAAAAATGTTAAGTGAATTAGCAATAGATAATCCTAAAGCATTTAGTGATTTAGTTGAAATTTCAAAATCAGCTCTTGAAGGTAAAACAGTTAAAAAAGAAACTAAAAAAGTAGAAAAAACAGAAGAAACTAAAAAAACTGAAGTAAAAGAAGAATCTAAAGATTTATCAAAAATGACTGTTGCTGAATTAAAAGCATTAGCAAAAGATAAAGGAATTAGTGGATATACTACAATGAAAAAAGATGAATTAATTTCATCATTAAAATAAAACTTTACAAAATAGAATTAAAAAGTAGATTTAATATCTATTTTTTTTCTTTTTTGATATAATAAAAGAGAGGTTAATGTATGAAATATAATGATAAATTTTTTTATAAATTAGTAAGACCAATAGTAACAATTTTATTTAAATTAATATACAGACCAACTGTTATTGGAATAGAAAATATTCCTAAAAATAAAAAAATAATTTTAGCAGGTAATCATACTTCGAAGTTAGATCCATTATTATTAATGTCAGTAACTAAAAGAAACATTCATTTCTTAGCAAAAATAGAGTTATTTAGAGGACCTAAAAAGATAATATTTAATAATTTAGGTTTAATAAGCGTAGATAGAAGTATAAAAGATAAAAGCGCCTTAGAAAATGCAGAAAAATATTTAAAAAATGATTGTGCAGTATTAATTTTTCCAGAAGGGACTACTGAAAAAGAAAAGAAGGAATTATTGCCTTTTAAAACCGGTACAGTAAGATTATCATATAAGACTAATACCGAAATATTACCTTTTAAAATAATAGGAGAATATAAACCATTTAAAAAAAGTATAAAAATTATATTTTTAGATAAATTTATTGCAACTGAAGATATAGAAAATAGTAATGACAAATTGAAAAATATAATTAATAATATAGGAAGTGATGATGATGAATAAAAAAATAAGTTTATTTTATAAAATAGGAAGAGTTATGTTAGGCTGTATATTTAAAATTTATTATAATCCCAAAATAATTAATAAAGAATACATACCAACTGATGGGCCAATTATTATAGCGGGTAATCATATGCACTTATATGACCAATTTTTAACAATAATAGCAACTAAAAGAGGCATTCATTATATGGCAAAAAAAGAGTATTTTGATTCAAAAAAAACAGCATGGTTTTTTAAGGCTGCAGGTTGTATAAGAGTTGATAGAACAAAAAAAGATCCAGAAGCAGTTAATAATGCTTTAAACGTTTTATTTGATGGTGGAGCAATAGGGATATTTCCAGAAGGAACAAGAAATAAAACAGATGCTTTTTTGTTACCATTTAAATTTGGTGCTGTATCAATTGCAAAGAAGAGTAATGCTTTAATTATACCTTTTGGAATAACTGGAGATTATAAATTTAGAAGTAAAAACTTAACAATACGTTACGGTAAACCATTTAAAGTAGGAAATATGACACTAGAAAAAGCAAACGAAAAGTTATATAAAGAAGTAGAAAAATTAATGAAACAAAATTTATCTGAAAAGTGAGTAATCACTTTTTTCTAACATAAAAATCTTGTATAATAAAAAAAAGAAAGAGGTAAAAATATGAAAAAATTATTAAATGAATTTAAAGACTTTATTAGTAAAGGTAACGTATTAGATTTAGCAGTAGGTGTAATTATTGGTGGAGCATTTCAAAAAATAGTATCAAGTTTAGTATCAGATATTTTTATGCCAATACTAGGTATAATAACAGGAGGACATGATTTTTCAAATTTAACTATTAAATTTAAAGATGCAACAATTAATTATGGAGTTTTTATCCAAAACATAATAGACTTTTTATTAATGGCATTTTGTATTTTTATAATAGTAAAAATATTTAATAAGATTAAAGAAGATGCAGATAAAAAATTAAAGAAAAATAAAGTAGAAGAAAAAGAAGAACCAAAAAAATCAAATGAAGAGATTCTTTTAACAGAGATAAGAGATTTATTAAAGGACAAGAAATAAGTATGATATATCCAGAATTTTTAAAAGATAAAGATTTAATTGGTATAACTGCACCATCAAGCGGTGTAGGACACAAACTTAATAATTATATAAAATCTATTAATAATTTAAAAAAATATTTCAATATTATAGAAACAAAAAGTGTTAGAAATGAAAATGAAATAAGTACTATTAGTCAAAATAGAGGAAAAGAATTTAATGAATTATTAGAAAATAAAAACGTAAAATGTATATTAAATGCATGTGGTGGAGATTTTTGTATAAGTTCATTAGAATATATAGATTTTGATTTAATAAAAAAAAATCCAAAATGGATAGAAGGCTATAGTGACCCAACAAGTATTTTATACTACGTTACAACTAAATATGATATAGCAACTATATATGGCAATAATGCGACTAGTTTTGATCAAACAGTATTACATAAATCACTTTTATACAATATAAATTTACTTAAAGGACAAGTACTTCCTCAATATAAATATGATTTTTATGAATTAGAAAAAAAGGATGATAATTCTTATAATTTAACTGAACCAGTAATAATAAAAAATTTAAATGGTGATGTATGTGTTGAAGGAAGAATAATAGGTGGTTGCTTAGATGTAATAGATAATATTATTGGAACAGAGTATGATTATACAAAAGAATTTATAAATAGATATAAAAAAGAAGGCATAATATGGTTCTTCGATATATTTAGCATATCTAAAGAATCACTATATAATATACTTTACAAGTTTAAGTATGCAGGATATTTTAAATATACTAAATGTATTTTAATAGGTAGAATTTTATTTAAAAACGGTTATACTAAAAAAACATATGAAGATATATTAAAAGAAGTTATACCTGATATAAAAATAGTATATGATATAGATATAGGTCATGTAGCACCTAAAATGACTATTATAAACGGATCATATGTAAAAATAGTAAGTAATAATCAAACTACTTGTATAGAAACTTTCTTAAAATAATGTATAAAAACTAAATTATCACTCATATTAATTATGAGGAGAGATATATGAAAAAGAAAATTGGACTTTTTTCTATTTGTTTACTATTGTTAATAACGACTGCTTGTTCATTAGGAAATACACCAACTAGTGCTGTAGAAAAATTATTATCTAAATATAATAATCAAGATGAAGAAATAGTAGTAGAATTAGATGATTATATTAATGATAATAATTTAACGGATGAACAAAGTAAAAAATATAAAAATATTTATCTAAAACAATTCAAAGATATGAAATACGAAATAAAAGATGAAAAAATTGATGGAGATTCTGCTACAGTAACTGCTCAAATTACAGTATATGATTATTATACTGTAGATAAAGAAGCAAATGATTACTTAGTAAAAAATCCAGATAAATTTAAAAAAGATGATAAATATGATGAAGAATTATTTACTAATTATAAATTAGAAAAACTAGAAAATACAGATAAAAAAGTAGATTATACTATAGAGTTTCAATTAACAAAAGTAGATAACAAATGGCAATTAAAAGATTTAACAAATGAACAATTAGAAAAAATTCATGGTGTATATGAATATTAGGCTCAAAAGCCTTTTTTTATTATTTTCTTTTTTGAAAATATATGTTAATATTATTATGAATAGTAAAGGGTGATATAATGAAAAAACTTAAACTAGTTATATTTTTAATGTTTACGTTTATACCATTTGTAAATGCTAAAGCACTTAAATGTGGCTCAGAAAATGTAATGGATCCAAATACAATAAAAAATTTTACATGTACTGGAGTAGTTGGAGATACTTTAACGTTCAATCATAACGGAGAAGATATAACATCATTTTTTGAAATTGGATCAAAAAATGAAAATTCTGAAATAAAAGTTAAGGTAAAGAATAAAGATTACATAAAAAAATTCTCAAATATAGAAGTAGCAATAATAGAGATAAGTGATTCTAATAATAAAACTGCAATTAAAATGAAAAATCCTAACTATGTATCTACTACTGTTAAAGAACAAGAAACTACTACAACTACCACAAATGCAAATAAAACAACATATACTGTTATATTACAAGATAAGGAAGAAAAAACAGAAAAAAAATGTGAAGTTTCAAGTGGCTCGACATGTTCAATAACATTACCAACATTAGATAAAGATGGTTTTAATGGATGGGGTACACAGGCTACATGTAAAGAAGGATCACGTGGAACAATTAAAGTAGAAAAAAATACAACATATTATGCATGCTACAATAATGTATCAAATAACAATAATAATACACTTTCATTAACTGATTTAAAAATAACTGACAAAAAAACAAACAAGGAAATAGATTTTGGAGACTTTGATGCTAAAGTATTTGAATATGAATTTAAAGTATTAAACGAAGTAGAATCATTATTAATAGATACTAAATCTATAGAAGGTACTACAGTTACATTAGAAAATAATGAAAAATTAATTGTCGGAGAAAACACTATAAAAATAAAATTAACAGATAAAAATAATAATGAAGTAACATATACATTAAAAGTAACAAGATTAAAAAAAGGAGAAACATTAGAAGAAACTCATTATCTAAAAACTTTAATAATAGGTGGGTATGAAATAGATTTTAAACAAGATATTTTTAATTATACGATAACCATTGATAGTAATATTAATGAGCTTCAAATAACAAAAGTACCATTAAATCCTGATAAAGATACAGTAACTGTAGAAGGAAACCAAGATTTAAAAAATGGTAGTGTTATAAAAATAATTGTTACTGGAAAAGATGGTTCAAGTACAACATATTTTATAACTATAATAAAAAAGAATAAAATAAGTTTAACATTATTAATAACAGTAAGTATAATAAGTTTTATAATTGTAATTTTAGTAATTATGATATTTATAAAATCAAATAATAAAAATAATCCTAAGACAACTTTAAAAAAAGAAAAGCCAAAAAAACAAAAAAAGACAAAAAGCAAAAATAAACCAGAAGTATTAAAAGATAATAATTCTAATATAGAAGTTTTAAAATTTTAAAAAAAGCCACATAATAATTTATGTGGTTTAATTTAATTTAAATTTAATTTTCTCAGTATTTTTAAAATTTAGTTTTGCTATGTCTTTTAATTTATCAAAACCATATTTTTTAACTATCAAAACTGCTTGATCATCAACTGCTTCACTAGCGCCCTTAAGAAGATTAAAACCTAATTCTTTACTCATTTCATCCATCTTAGTTAAAAATATATATCTTGAAATAATACTAGATACCGCAACAGATAAACATTTATCTTCAGCATGTGTAGTAAAAGTTATATTTGTAACTTTATTAGTTACATTTTTTATATGTTCATAATATTTTTGTGGATAAACAAATTGATCAACAACAATATGTTTATAATCATAATTATCTTTTTGAGTAAGATTATATAGAACTTTATTATGTAATATTGCTTTAATTTGATTCATATTTGTTAAGCCTTTTTCATTATATTCTTTATCAGTTAATATAAATGTTACATGTGGTATTTCTTTTATTAATTTAGGTGCGATTTTCATTATTTTATCATCATTAAGTTTTTTAGAATCACGTACACCTAATTCTTCAACTTTAAACTTATCTTTTATATCAACATAACTAGCTGTTACAACAATTGGACCAAAATAATCACCAGTACCGACTTCATCAGAACCCATTGTAGAAATATATTTAAATCTTGTATCATTAAGTTCTTTGTTTTTATCTTCTTTCTTTTTCATATCTTTAGCAATTTCTTCACTAACATTACGATTATTTTTAATTCTTTCTCTTTCAATCCAAAATGATGCCTCTATATCAGCGCTCATTCCTTGAAACATAATTTTTCCTGATTCATATAACGTAGTTACACAATCAAATTCTTTTACTTGAAATACACTATATGGTGGTTTTTTTGAAGTTGCTCTATCTTGATAAAAATCAATTACTTCATTTTTCAAATTGTCACTTAGTTTAAATACTATAGTTGTTTGAGCCATAATTTCACCTCTTAATTATTTTAACATATTATTCTTTCTTTTTCATTAAGTTTATAATATAATTAAAATGGATGGTGATAAAATGAATATAGTTGACTATATTATTATTGTTTTACTATTACTTAGTGCTTTAAAAGGTTTTAAAGATGGTTTAATACCAACATTAGTAAATTTAGCAGGTTCATTTTTAATATTTATTATTGCATTTTATTTAAAACAACCCTTATCTATACTTCTTTATGAAAACTTACCATTTTTAAGTTTTGGTGGTATATTTAAAGGTATAGTAGCAATAAACATATTATTTTATGAAGCAATAGCATATGGACTTACAATTACATTATTAACTATAATATTTATGATTTTGAAAAAAGTATCAATTGGTTTAAATAATATTTTAAGTATAACATTATTTTTAAATTTACCAAGTAAAATAATAGGAGCAGTAGTTGGTATTATTGAAGGTATATTATATTGTTTTATTTTATTATTTATAGCATCTACAATTAATACTACTTCAAAATACGTAATTGAAAGTAAATATGGAAGTATTATATTTAAAGATTTACCAATAATAAGTGATGTAACAAGTAATTTTACAAATAGTGTAAACGAAGTGTATAACGTAATAATAAAGAATGACAATGATACTAATAAGGCTAATTTAGAAAGTATAGATATTTTAATGAAATATAACATATTAAGTTATGATTCAGCACAAAAATTATATAATTCTAAAAAATTAAATATTAATGGAGTAGAGGAAATAATAGAAAAATATAAAGGAGAAGAAAATGATAAAATATTTAAAAAATGAACAATTAGAAGAATTATTAACAAATGATTTAATTTTAGTAGACTTTTATGCTGATTGGTGTGGTCCTTGTAAGATGTTGGGTAGTGTTTTAGAAACTATGGATTTAAACGTTATAAAAATTAACACTGATGAACATCAAGAATTAGCACAAAAATTTGGTGTAATGAGTATACCAACTGTATTAATTTACAAAGACAAGGAATTAAAAACAAAATTTATCGGTTTTAAAAGTAAAGAAGAAATTAATGAATTAATTAATAATATATAAAAAGAGTAAAATTATACTCTTTTTTAAATACTCTTTATTTGAGATTTAGTAATACCAGTAATCTCCATAATATCTTTATCAGTGAAATTTTTCTTTCTTAAAATTTTTGCAATTGATATTTTTTCATTTACAGAACCTTGCTCAATGCCTTGTTCAATACCTTTCTCAATACCATCTTCTTCACCTTGTCTGTACATGTCTCTCTTTTCTGCCTCATGAAACTTTTCTTCATCGAATACTGGATATATCTCTCCATTTTCATATACCATCTTAAACATTTCAATCACTCCTTCAATATTTTCGACCTTTGTCTCTTTTCTTAAAACATTTAAATCATTTGTTGTAAATATAAGACAATCTCTTTCTATATCACTTAACATACCATAATTATACTGTTTCTTCTTTAAATAATCAAGATTTATTCTAACAGCTCGTATATTGGGATATAAACTATATAATGTATTATCTAATATTAATCTTGATTGATAAATAAATTCATGTTTCATATCTTTTTTATGTAACTTATCAAGTATATCAAAATTATCTATATCGATTAAATAAGTTTCTATGTTGCTATTATATGAATTCTTATTTTCGGCATCAAATATATGATGATAAAATAAATAGAAATGATTTTTATAAACAATTTCAGAAGTATAAGAATTGTTCATTTCAATAATAAATCTTTTATTTCTATACATATAAATAACATCACTAAAACTAGATTTAATAGACTTACTTCTAACATGTTCAGTGCTAGCAACTACAATATTATTTACCAAATCATCATAATCTAAATCAAATAGAGTAGAGATAATACGAGACATATACATAATTCCAAAACGCTTATTAAAAATATATTTAAAATAAGCATCATACAAAATTTTTAAATTGTTATTCAAACGAACAACTCCTCTCACTATAAATTATTATCAACTTTTTTGTATTTCCTTTTTTTTATATCAAAAATAATTAAAAAGTGAATAAAAATGCTTGAAATAATATTCAATTTATTATATAATCATCTTTGTAATGAGTTATGTCTTCGTAGCTCAGCTGGATAGAGCATACGCCTTCTAAGCGTACGGTCGAGCGTTCGAGTCGCTCCGAGGACACCATTTTAGTTTATTAACTCCTAATTTATAGGAGTTTTTAAATACCCAAAATAAAAAAAGAACAGTTACCATTCCAAAGTCATTAAGAATAAATAACTGTTCTTTTTATTTAGACACTGAAGTCAAATAAATAATTTAAGTATATTACTAGTCACTAATCATAATACGCTTAAATATTTAATTAATACTATTGATAATAAAATCTAACACTTCATCAAAATTATCAGTTATTTTTAATTTTATAATTTTTTCATTACATTTTATTAACCAAAAAATATTATTATCTTCTTCATGAATAGTTAAAAAATAAATTTTATCTTTATAATCAATTTCTATTTCATCACCATTCAAAAAAATTATAAAACCATTTTTCAAATATCTTTCATTATTTTTAATAATATCATTTACAATAATATCAATAATTAAATCAATTCTATTCATTTTTTACTCAACTCCTTATAAATATTATCAATTTTTTGCCGAAAACAACAAAGTTGTTGGTTGTTATAATTTCAAAAAAATCATACCATAATATTAATGAGATGGAGGTATGGTTAAAATGACTTTAAGACAAGTATTTAAAGAAAATGTGAAATATTATAGAAGACAATTAAATATCTCTCAAGAAAGATTAGCCGAATTATCAGGGATGAGTGCAAACTATATTGGAGATATTGAAAGAACTGACAGAAAAGTGACAATTGACACAGTAGAAAAAATTGCAAAAGGTTTAAAAATAGACCCAGCTTTACTTCTAGTTAATCGTCAAAGATAGTTTCTTATAGTTCTAATATGATTATAACATATCCATATAACAAATAGTTAAACATTTTAGACACAAAAAAGGGCAATTGGAGCATAGTTGCACTTTTTTTTATGGAAAAAATTATCAAAATAATTAATAAAACAACAAAGTAGTTGGTTTAAATAATTATAACTATTATATTAACAAAAATAGAAAAAGTAAACTAAAAATCGCTATAAACTCACTATTTAAAAGAAAAAATAAAAAAATGTTGAAATGTGTCGAAAAATATAGTATCATTATTTTAGAAAATACAATACACGAAGTTGTTGGTATTTTATTTTTTAGGAGGAGTTAATATGAATAGAAAACAAAAAATCATAGTTAGTGTAGTAGGAATAACAATAGTATTATTAGCATTGTTAGGATTAACATATGCATACTTTTTAACAAGAATACAAGGAAACACTAACGATAAGAGCATCAGTGTAACAACAGCAGATTTAAAATTAGTATATGGCGATGGAAGTGATGGAGTAATTGGAGGAGAAAACTTATTACCAAGTGATACAGTATATACTAAAACATTCACAGTAAAAAACGAAGGAAATGCAAATGTAGAATATGGAGTATATTTAATAGATGTAATAAATACATTTGAAAGAGTAGATGATGTTAAATATACATTAAATTGCACAACAGATGGAACAATAGCATGTAATGAAGTAACAACAGAAACAACATTTCCAAATGGAATAAAACAATTAATAACAAATGAAATAGAACCTAAAAAAACTCATACATACACATTTAAATTTACATATAAAGATACAAATACAGATCAAAGTGTAGATATGGGAAAAGTATTACAAGCAAAATTACAAATATTTGGTAAAAACAGTAATGGAGAATTCATGCCATATGAACAAACATCATTATCATATGCAATAATAAACAATGCAAAATTAGCAAAAAATGGAACAACATTTAGTGCAACTCCATTAACAACACCTGCACAAGCAGTAAGTTATAAATATTATACTGATCAAGTAGATGAAGCAACAAGCGAAAGTTCAGTAAGCATAACAACAACATATCAAGGATATTACTGGACATATGGAACAGGGTATACAATAGATGAAAGTACTGGTAAATTCACATTAACAGGAGTTACAACATGTAAATACAATGATGGAACATGTAATACAACATTGGTAGGAAAATATATAGTATCAACAAGTGCAAGTAGTAATTCAGCAAGTACAAATACTCAAAAAACAACAACAAATTTATCAAGTATATATAAAGTAACAACAGCACCAGCAAGCAGTACAAGTTCAATAACAATGAAAGCAAAAAGAGTGTCAGCAGTATCATATTCGACAGAAGCAACATTATCGGCAACAACTGATGATTATGGCGACTCTTATTATTATAGAGGTGGAGTCAAAGACAATTACATAGAATTTAATAATATGTGTTGGAGAATAGTACGTGTTGAAGGCGATGGATCTATAAAAATAATCTTAGCCAAAGAAGGATTATGTAGTACAATAACATCATCAGATACCAAATCAGCTTTAATAAATAATGGAGCAACAATAGCATATGGTTATAAAACAATTAATAGCAAATATTACGCAGATTATAAAAATTATAGTGGAGGATTATATACAACATTAAAAGCATGGTATACATCAAGTGGATTAGAAAATAAGAAATCATTATTAAAAAATGAAAAATGGTGCTTAGGTGGAAGTGATAATTATAGATATAATTCATCAACTGGAGTGTTATTAACAGACGCAGAAGTAACACAGATAGAAAATGATTATGGAACTTATTATTACACAGCAGGAAAAAGATTATGGGGAAAAGGTGTAGAAAGAAACGCAACATTAAAATGTTCAAGTGAAGAAGACAGCATAAGTGATTATATAGGAACATTAACAGCAGATGAAATAGCATACGCAGGAGGACAGGCTGGTTATTCTAATAAATTCTATTATTTATATGACAATGCACAATCATATTATTGGTCTTTGTCTCGCTCCCGCTTCGACGACTACGACGACCTCGCGTTCAGCGTGAACGATGATGGCAGCTTGAACAACGACGGCGTCTACGATGACAGCAACTTTGGTGCCCGTCCCGCAGTTACTTTAGCCACTGGTGCACAAATAGCAAGTGGAGATGGAACAATAGGAAATCCATATAAAGTAACGGAGAGTTAATAGTAGGACTTTAGTCCTACGGACATTGAACTGCAAACTAGTAAAAGTCCTGTGGAAACCCTTCCACAGGACAACAATATAAAAAGAGTTAACAAATTGCACGATAGTGTGATATAATTTGTTAAAGGAGAATAACTTTTGTCTTCACTAAAGAAGACAAAAGTTTAAAATATTTATGAGTAAAATATATGATAAGTATTTAAGTTTAAAAGAAAAAAATGAAACAACGATATATCTATTTGAATGTGGAAACTTTTATATTGCATTAGATAGTGATGCAATATTACTGAATGAAATGTTTGATTTTAGATTAACCAAATTTTCAAATTTTTGTGATAAATGTGGTTTTCCAAAAAATTCAATAGCAAAATATGAAGAATTATTAAAACAAAAAAGCATCGATTATAAAATTATCATCCCAGATAATATTGATGAAAAAACAAAATTAAAAAAAATAAATGAATTAATCTTGTCAAAAGATTTGGATATTATGAAAAGTGACGAAATGTTGAATTTGATAAAATCAATTCAACAAATAATAATGGAATAAATATTAATATATTTTATATATTTATTTAGGGATTTTGCTCTTTAATGAGGCAGTCGTCTTCTTGGTGTTAGGGTGAGTTAGTATTTTCTTCTCTTTACAGATTGGTCTTTGTCTCGCTCCAACTTCAACAACAACAACGACAACGCGTTCAACGTGAACAATGATGGCAACTTGAACAACAACAACGTCAACAATGACAACAACATTGGTGCCCGTCCCGCAATTTCAAGAAATATTTTCAAATATTTAATGGCTATCTCATAACACTTATGTGCTATGCTGGAGAGATGCCTACCTGAAACAAGCAAAATTCCTTGGCTAAAACCTAAATATTAGATTACAAAATATAAATGTGCTAGTAATATTATTGTGAAAAGACATTTATTATAAATTGTAATCTTTTTTATTTGACGTAGTTTTTAATTTGTAGATTTAAAGTTATTAATATACATTATTCTAAAAATACATATTTTTGTGTCGAAAATTCAAATATACATTAATTATGATTCGAATTTTAATCTTTTAAACGCAAAAAAGCATATTATCGACAAAGTTTGACAAAAATTATTATAAATTTGTTACTATACTATTCAAAGAATAGAAAGAGAGAAGTATGAATGATAAATTTATAGTATTAGGCAAAGAAAAAGCATTCCTAGTATATTTTGAACAATATATAGTGCCATCTTTTCCTAAAAATGAAAAACAATTAAGAACAAAAATAATAGACGAATATTATGAAATGATAAAAAATACTACAAAAGTTAGTATTAATAAAGGAAACATTAGACAAAAATATATTAATGATATAAAATCAAATATTATGATGATAGACTTTTATTTAGAAGTGATTTTTACAAAAAAATTAATAATAAAGAAAAGATTTTTATCATGCGTAAAAATGTTAGGTGAAATTAGAAATATTATATATAGTTTAGATTATAAAGATGAAAAGAATTGATAATATATATAATGAAATATTAGTTTATGAACATGCTTTAAATATGTTTCATAAAATAAAAAGAAATTGTAAAAATAAAGAGGCAGTTTATAATTTTAGATTGAATTTAAACACTAACATTTTTAATATTTTAACAAAACTTTATAAAGGCGAGTATAAATTTAGTTATTATAGAATATTTATGATAAGAGATCCAAAATATAGAATAATAATGAGTGAAAATATTCCTGATAAATTGGTAAATCACTTAGTAAGTAAATATATACTTTTACCATGCCTTGAAAGTAAATTAATTGATACTAATGTTGCAACCAGAATTAATAAAGGAAGTAGTTACGCTTTTAAAAAATTTATAGAATATATAAATAAATTAAAATATTTAAATAAAGATATATATATATTAAAAATTGATATAAAAAAATACTTTTATAATATTGATCACGAAATCATATTCAAAAAAATAAAAAAATATATAAAAGATAAAAAAGCATTAAGTCTATTAAAAATAATTATTAATTCTACTAATGAAAAATATGTTAATGAAAGAATAGAATTTCTAAAAAAAGAAAAAATAAATTATATAAAAAGTCTAAACATAAGTGATAATGAAAAAACTAAAAAAATAAAAACAATTAATGAAATTCCATTATATGAATATAATAAAGGCTTACCAATAGGAAATATGACAAGTCAAATACTAGCAATATTTTATTTAAATGATGTAGATCACTTTATTAAAGATGAATTAAAATATAAATATTATATTAGGTATATGGATGATTTATTAATTATAGATACAGATAAAGAAAAATTAAAAGAAAATTTTAAATTAATAGAAAAAAAGATAAATGAATTAAAACTATCTACAAATGCTAAATCTAATATATATAAATTAAATAATGGCATTAGTTTTTTAGGCTATGTATTTAAAATTGATAAAAATAATAAATTGCTTATAAGGTATAATAATAAAACTATTAGAAGAATTAATAAAAAATTAGATAATCTTTATTTATATGACTATGAAAAATATTTAAGAAGTTCTGGTAGTTATAAAGGTTACTTAAAAATGAGTAATACAAATTTAAAAACAGATTTAGAGAGAAAGTATAATTACTAATATTTAGTACATAATACTAATGTAGATAAGATAATATCTACAAATAATTCATTAACTAACTAATTGTTATTTAATGATTATCTAATATTTTTAGATTATGAAAAGAATAACAAATAAATATAAATATATTATGTTGTTTTTTTCATGTTTAAATATTTAATAAAAAAATTGATATACAGTTAAAAACAATATTAGTATAATAAATATTTTAAAATATAAAAATATGTATAAATTTAATAAAACTAATCATAATAATAACGTAGACAGCAATTGTCTACAAAATATTCGTAAATAATACACGAATACTTGAAAGGACAACATAATACTTAGTGTTGTTTTTTCATTTAAAAATTAATTTATATCTTTGTTACTTCAATCTTATTTGATATAATATATTAAGTGGAATAAGTGAGGCAATTATGGATGAGAAGTTAACTAGATTTTTAAACAAAATAAATTTTCCAGATATTGGACTATTTAAGTCTTCTAAAATAATAAAAGTTTCTATAAATAAATTAAATTCCTCTTGGAGTGTATTTATAGAAAATGATAAAACTATAAATGTAGAAGATGCAATGAACTTAATTAATATATCAAAAAAAGGTATAGATAATGTATCAACAATAAATATTTATTTTAAAAATAATAACATAACAAATGAAGATATTATAAGTTATTTTAAATATTTTTTAACTGAATTAATTAAAGTTTCACCAGCATTATCAAGTATTATTAATAATAAAATAACTGTTGATAATAATGTTATAAATATAGAAGTAATAAGTAATGTAGAAGAAGAACTTCTAAAAAAAGAAAGTAAAAAAATATTAGCAGAATTAGAAAAATTAGGAATTGGTAATCTAACAATAAATTGTATTTATAATGAAGAATTAAAAGCAGAAGTAAAAAAAGAAATAAAAGAAACTAAAGTAGAAATAGTAAAAACTGAAGAAACTAAAAATACAGTAATAATGGGGGAAACTATAAAAAGTAAAATAAGTACAATAGATACTATTATTGGTGAAGATAATAATATAACTGTAGAAGCATATGTATTTGGAATAGATATATTTGAATCTACTAAAAGTAATTTTAAAATATTAACTCTAAAAGTAAGTGATAAAACAGATAGTATTTTAGCAAAGATATTTTCAAAAGATGAAGATGAATTTAAAAAAATAACTAAATCAATAACAACTGGTAATTGGTATAAAATTAGAGGATATGTAAAAAATGATCAATTCGCCCATGATATGGTTTTAAATATAAGAGATATGGAAGAAATTCCAAGTAAAGATGTTTCTGTTAAAGATGAAAGCGAAGAAAAACGTATCGAACTTCATGCACATACAATGATGAGTCAAATGGATGGATGCGCAAGTGCTAAAAGTCTACTTAAAACTGCTACAAAATGGGGACATAAAGCAATAGGCATAACAGACCATAATGGAGCACAATCTTTTCCAGAAGTATATCATTTCGTAACAGATTATAATAAGGGAAAAGAAGAAAAAGATAAATTCAAAGCAATTTATGGTTGTGAATTAACAATGGTTGATGACACAATAAGAATTGTAACAAGACCTATAGATAAAGACTTATTAGAAACTACATATTGTGTATTCGATTTAGAAACAACTGGTTTTAATGCCGGTGGAGCAGACTCTATTATTGAAATCGGAGCAGTTTTAATAAAAAATGGTGAAATAATTGATAGATTTGATGAATTGATAGATCCAAAAAGACCTTTACCATATAAAATAATTGAAGTTACTAATATCACAGACGATATGTTAAAAGGTAAAGATGATGAAGAAACTGTTGTTAAAAGATTTATCGAATGGTTTAAAGATTATCCAATGGTAGCACATAACGCAAAATTCGATACAGCATTCTTAAAAATGTGTTATGAAAAATATAACCTAGGAGAATTTACTAATTGTGTAATTGATACATTAGAATTGTCTCGTGCATTAGATCCAGAATATTCTAAACATGGTTTATCTGCATTAGTAAAAAGATATGATGTACCATGGGATGAAACAGCTCATCATAGAGCAGACTACGATGCTGAAGGGACAGCATATGTACTTGCTAAAATGATTAATAAATTAAGAAGCAGACAATTTAAAAATGTTAATGAATTAAATAATCTTGTAAGTCAAAAAGAAATTCATAAATATGGTAGAACATATCATATAAATATACTTGTTCAAAATAAAACTGGTTTAAAAAATCTATTTAAAATAATAAGTTATGCAAATACTACATATCTATATAAGACACCAAGAATTTTAAGAAGTAAAATAGAAGAATTAAGAGATGGTTTATTAATTGGTAGTGGTTGTTATGAATCTGAAGTATTCATAGAAGCAAGAAATAAAGGTGATGATGAACTACGTTCTTTAATAGATTTCTATGATTATGTAGAAGTACAACCTAAAGATTGTTATACACATTTAATCGATCAAGGAGATTTCTTAAATGAATTTGAACTAGAAGAAAATATCAAAAAAATAATAGAGTGTACAAAAGACCAAGGTAAAATTATTATAGCAACAGGAGATGTACATTATTTAAATAGAGAAGACAAAATATATAGAGAGATAATTATTAACCAAAAAGTACCTGGAGGTGGAAGACATCCATTAAGCAGAACGAATATTACACATATACCAGAAAACCATTTTAGAACAACTAATGAAATGTTAGAAGATTTTAAATTTTTAGGAGAAGATTTAGCACATGAATTAGTTATTGATAATCCTAAAAAAATAGCGGATAGTGTTGAAATAATAGAAGTAATAATTGAAACAGGTGGTATACCGTTCTCTCCAAAAATGGGTGATTCAAGAACTGAAGTTTATAACTTAGTTTATGATAAAGCATATAGTTTATATGGAAATCCACTTCCTAGAAATATTGAAAGTAGAATTGCTCAAGAGCTATATGGAGACGGAATATTAGCACTAATAAAAAATTTAGTTAAATTAGAATTTCCAGATTTAAATGAAAATGATTTTGAAGACAAATTTTATGAAACTTTGAGTAAAATTATTAAAGAAGGTTACGATAAAGTTTTTGAAATCACAAAAGAGAGTATTAAAGAAAAAAATAATGAATTAACTGATGAAGAATTAAATAAAGAAACTAAAAAAAGTTTAGGTGGAATAATAGGTGGAGGCTTTGACGTTATTTATTTAATTGCCCAAAAACTTGTTAAACATTCAAATGATGATGGCTACTTAGTTGGTTCACGTGGTAGTGTAGGATCTTCATTTGTCGCAACAATGATGGGTATAACTGAAGTAAATCCATTACCAGCACATTACATATGCCATGAATGTAAAAAAAGTATATTTACATTTGATGATGGAAGAAGTTTGGGTAGTGAATATTCAAGTGGATATGATTTACCAGATAAAGAATGTCCTAATTGTCATATACCATTTAGTAAAGAAGGACAAGATATGCCATTCGCTACTTTCTTAGGATTTAACGCTGACAAAGTTCCAGATATCGATCTTAACTTTTCAGGAGATAATCAAGCAAGTGCACATGAATATACAAAAGTATTATTCGGTGTAGACAATGTATATAGAGCAGGAACAATAGGAACTGTAGCCGAAAAAACAGCATTTGGATTCGTTAAAGGCTATTGTGAAGATAAAGGAATAAATCTAAGAAATGTTGAAATAGAAAGATTAGCAATGGGATGTACAGGAATTAAAAGAACCACAGGACAACACCCAGGAGGCATAGTTGTTATACCTGGTTACATGGATGTATTCGATTTTACACCATTCCAATTCCCTGCCGATGATCCAGAAAGTGCTTGGAGAACTACACACTTTGATTACCATGCAATAGATCAAGATGTATTAAAACTAGATATTCTTGGACACGATGATCCAACTGTATTAAGAATGTTACAAGATTTATCTGGAATGGATGTTACAAAAGTACCGTTAGATGATAAAGCAACTATGGGAATATTTTCATCACCAGAGCCATTAGGTGTTGATAGCGAAAGAATAATGTGTCAAACTGGAACACTAGGAGTACCAGAATTTGGTACAAAATTCGTAATCGGAATGCTTATGGACACAAAACCAACAACATTTTCAGAATTGATAAAAATATCTGGTTTGTCACACGGAACAGATGTATGGCTTGGAAATGCACAAGAACTTATTAGAAATAATATTGTAGATTTCAAAGATGTTATAGGATGTCGTGACGATATAATGGTTTACTTAATGTATCATGGATTAGAACCCAAAAAAGCATTTAAAATAATGGAATTTGTAAGAAAAGGAAAAGCTAGTAAAGATCCAGAAACTTGGAAAATGTGGGACAAAGAAATGCGTGATGCAGGAATAGAAGAGTGGTTTATAGATTCATGTAGAAAAATAAAATACATGTTCCCTAAAGCCCATGCTGCAGCATATGTAATAAGTGCATTTAGAATCGCATACTTTAAAGTACATCATCCATTATGGTATTATGCAGCTTATTTCTCAATAAGATGTGATGATTTTGATGTAGATTCAATGATAAAAGGAGAAACAGCAATACGAGCAAAAATAGAAGAATTACAAGCAAAAGGTTACGATATCACAAATAAAGAAAGTAATACTTTAGATGTATTAAATGTTTGTCTAGAAATGACTGCGAGAGGTTTTACATTTAAAAATATTAATATAGAAAAATCACATAGTAGATATTTCTTAGTTGATGAAGATAATAAGAGTTTAATATTGCCATTTAGAGCATTAGATGGTTTAGGAGCACAAGTTTGTAATCAAATTACTCTTGAAAGAGAAAAAGGTAAATATATAAGTATAGAAGACTTACAAAATAGAGGAAAAGTTAATACATCGGCAATAGAAAAAATGAGACTTTTAGGAATACTTAAAGATTTACCAGAATCAAGTCAATTAAGTTTATTCTAGACAAAAATAAACAATGTTTTTAAATCATATATATTAATATATATATGGTGATAATATGAAAAAGATATTTAAAAGTAAAAAAGTTAATACAAGAACATTAACAAAAATAATAAAATTACTTACAATATCTTTTTTATGTGCTTATTTTTTAAATAAAATAAACTTTCTACATAACTCTAAAATAATTGAATACTTTAGTGATACATCATTAAATAAAATACATGACATAGATTTAGATATAAAAGGTAACTACTTATTAAATATTAGTTTAAATAAATTAGACAAAATAAAAATAGATAAAAAAGTAATAAAAAAACAAGAATATAATAATACTAATGGTAATCCCAAAGTATATATTTACAATACTCATCAAACAGAAGAATATAAAACATTAGAGCCATATAATTTAACTCCAACAGTTTTAACAGCTGCTTATGTATTAAAAGATAAATTAAATACTTTAGGAATAAATGCTATTGTAGAAGAAAGTAATATGAAAGAAGAATTAAATAGATTAGGTTATAATTATAATGATTCCTACTCAGTATCTAGAAATTGGTTAGAAAATTTAGGATTAAATAATTTAGATTTATATATAGATTTACATAGAGATAGTCCAGAATACAAATATAGTAATATAACTGTTGATGGAAAAGATTATGCAAAAATAATGTTTGTAGTAGGTACTGGACATGACTACAGTGAAAATCTAAAAGTAGTTAATACTTTAATAAAAAATATAGAAAATATTAATAAATCAATTAGCAAAGGAATATTTACAAGGGGCTATAAATATAATCAAGATTTCAATAAAAATTGTGTATTAATAGAAATTGGTGGACCAGAAAGTACATTTACAAGTATATCTAACACAATAGATGTATTATCACTAGCAATAAAACAATATATAGATGAAAATTAATGAAAGGAAATTATTATGGAAGAAAAAAAGAAACCAAACTATTTTTTAAAAGTTTTAATGATAACTTTCATTATTTATATATCTTTATATATACTAGATAATTTAGGTTACTATAATATAGCAAGTAAAAAAAGCATTTTAACAGAAGAAAAGAGAAAAGAATTTGAAAGTGATGTAAAAAACGGTAATAATATAGATATAAAAAAATATATAGAAGATGATACTAACTACAGAAATACATTTAGTAATTTAGGTTATAACATATCAGACGGAATTGATAAAGTTTTAAACAAGGGCTTAAAAAACGTAGGCAAAGTATTAGAAAAATTATTCAAATAAAAATGTGCTATTAATAACTTGCAACATGTAAGTATTATTAACACATTTTATTCTTTTATCAATACTGCATGAATAACCATTCTTTGTGCAACACTTGTTCCACAAGTAGAAAGAGTTAATATATGATCATCACTATTAACTTCAACTCCAAAATCATATATACTTCTTCCTTTTAAAGTATTTAAGAAAGTTTGATATTCATTTCTATCAGCAAAGTTAGCATATAAATAATCATTTGTAACAGGTATTCTATAAATAGAAAATATTCTCCATTTCATATTTTTAACTTTAGTATTAAACGTAATAATTTGATTTTCAGAATTTTTATACCAAGATTCATTAGTTGTATATCTTAAAGAACCAAACATCATTGCATCTTTAACAGAATTATGTCCATAAAGTATAGTATTATCACTCATATTATATATATTATTTCTATAATCCATAAAAATCCAACCATAAGCATTATTATTCTTTTTAAAATCATGTTTCAAATAGTAATTATTATCAGTATGTTGTACAACAGGATAATTAACTTTAGTTTTATTAACAGTTATCCAACCAACAGTTTCATCATTAATATTTGATAATTCTTCAAACATTTTAGAATAAGTAGCATAATAAGAATCTAAATAATTACTATTATAATTAATATTATTTGCTTGTTCATTTTCTACTGTATCTATATATTCAACATCACTAGTTTCAGTATCATCAGTATATTCAAAATCATCTAAAATATCTGTTAATGAATTATTTATATCATCAACTTTCTTCTTAGCAGAATAATTTTTATAAAAATCAAATCCAGAAAATACTAAAGCACCACTAATAAGTACAAAACATATATATTTTAAAGTAACAAAATTTATTTGTTTAAACATATTTTTTCTTTTATATTCTTTAGAATAAACAATTTTAAAATCTATATTATTACTCTCTAAATAATCTTTATAAATATTTTTTAAATAATTTATAGAATTAACTATAATATTTATATTTTTATTTTCATAAAATACTATAATTTTATCTTTAATATTATTCTCTTTAAATATATCTATAATAGAATAAATTAAATCATTAGTATAATTTTTAATATGTATTTCTTTTAAACAATTATTTATTCTCATAAATGTTTTAAAGTCTTCTAACTCTTGAGGATTAAAATTACTATTAATAACTATATTCTTTTTATAATATATATCAGAATATTTATATAATTTATTATCTTCCATAAATTTACTTAAGAAAAATATTTCACTTCTAACATCAATTTTTAAATTAGTATTATTTACATTTAATCTTTCAAATAAGAAAGGAGGTATATCATAACAATTTAAATATTCTAAATTTTGATTATTAAGTAATTTTAAAAATATATCATAATTTATAGATTTATTTTCGCTAATAAGTATTTTTTTAATATTACTATTATTAACTAAATCTAATACTAAACACACAATAATTATATTATCTATTCTAACTTTATCAATATTATTTTTAATTATTATAGTATTTAAAAAACTACTTACTAATTCTATATTATCTTTTATATAATCTAAATCAAAATATAATTCTTTAGTACTAATAATATTAGTATTATTCAAGTCTTCATTATTTTTTTTAGTTAATGAAAAAGTAAGTAAATTAGAACTAATTTTAATTAAAATATTATTCACTATATCACTTACTTTCTATTCTTATATATTATATATTAACATGATTAAACTAGAAAAACAATTAATATATTAAAATTTAATAGTTAAATAATAACTTATTTCATATAATTTAATGGTGAATAATAATGTTAGAAATATTTAGAAATTACTTAAAAAAAGAAGAATATTACATTATTTTATATTCTAATTATATATATATTTATAATTATAAAGATATTATAAAATTTACAGATACATATATAAGTTTAAAATTTAATAATTTAAAATTAAATATAAAAGGCAATGATTTATTAATTACAAAAATGGAAAAAGATGAGTTATTAATAAAAGGTAACATAATTAATTTGGAGAAAGTATATGAATAAATATATATTAATCAAAGTAGAAGATAACATAAAAAGGTTTATAGATAAATGTAAAAAATATAATATAAATTTATATAGTATAAGATATATTAATACTAATTCTATTATAGTAAAAATAGATAAAAATGATTATGAGAATATTAAAATATACAATTATTTTTCTAAAATAGAAATATATAAATTATTAGGTAAAGACAATTTTATTAAGAAACTGTATACTTTAAAATATTTAATATTAACTTTTATATTATGTTTACTAGGTTTATATTTTATTTCTAATATTATTTTAAAAGTTAATGTAATACACAGTAATAAAAATGTAAGGGATTTAGTATATGAAGAATTAATAAATAATGGAATAAAAAAATATAGTATTAAAAAAAATTTTAATGAATTAGATAATATTAAAAATAAAATATTAGAAAATAACAAAGAAGATTTAGAATGGATTAGTATTACTAATGTTGGAATGACTTATATAGTAAGAGTAGAGGAAAGAATATTAACTGAAATAAAAAAAGAAAATAAAAATTGTAACATAATATCTAAAAAAGACGCATTAATAACAAACATATATGCAACTTCTGGAGAAATATTAGTAAAAAACAATGACTTTGTAAAAAAAGGAGATATATTAATAAATGGAAATATTTATTTAAATGAAGAAGTAGCAGGTACTACATGTGCATCTGGAATAGTATATGGAAATGTTTGGTATAAAACGAATATTGAAATAAAAAGAACATACTATAAAAAAGTATATACTAAAAAAAATAGACTTAATATATGTATTAAAAATAAAATATTAAGAAAAACTAAATATACTAACTATGATAAAAAATATATATTTAAAAATAAAATATTTAAATTATATAAGGAAAAAGAATATAAACTTATACCTCAAAAATATAATGAAACTGATAGTATCAAAAAAGGAATAGATGAATTAACTAATAAATTTAATACTAAATTATCTAAAAAAGGTAAAATTATAAATACTAAAATATTAAATAAAAATATAAATAATAACAAAATAACATTAGAAGTTTTTGTAGTAACTAATGAAATAATTAGTGATACTGAAAAAATAGAATAAAAAGTGTAAAAAAATGTAAAAAATAACTTAAATAATTAATATATTTGTTATAATAAATTCTAGAAAAAAATGAAGGAGAATTTATTATGAAAGTATTAATGCTAGGTAATTCTACTAAAGATGAAGTAGAAAATAGAGTAAAAATAGTTGCATCAGCAGGTAATTTATCAAGAGCAAACGGAACAGTAACAGAGGTTTATAATAGTAGAAATGATTATGAAAAAAATTTAAAGTTAATAAAACTTATTTTAAATTCTGGTCATAAATCTATATTAGAACATGATTATTTAGTTTTTGCAATAGAAGATGTTACACCTATAATAGAACAAATTATAATTAGTTATAGATTAACATCATTTACAATAAAATCAAGACGTAATGTAGATTTTAGAAATGCAGGTTTTTATACACCAGATTTTAAAGATAAAAATGGTAATGTTTTACATAATAATGAAAAATTAAAAAACATCTATAATAATTACATGCAAAGTTTATTTAATAAATATGGAGAATTAAATGATGAAGGAATCCCAATAGAAGATGCTAGATTTATTTTGCCATATTCATACCATTCCAATATTATTATGGGATGTGATGCTCACGAACTAATTCGTATGACTTGTGATTTATTATATGGAAAAAACAGTAATATAACTGAAGTTAAAGAATTTGCTACAAAATTAAAAAATAAAATATTAGAATATGCTCCATACTTAAGTGAAGAATTTAAAAAAGAAGAAAACAAAGATTATTATAAAGATAATTTATCTTTTGTAGATAAATATGTTAATAATAATGAATTAAAAGGTAACGAAGAAAGTATAGATAAAGTAACTTTATTAGACTATACAGAAAATGGAGATTTTAAAGTATTAGTCAGCACTTTACAAAATAGATATGACATATCATATGAAGAAGCAAGTATTCTTTTATATGAATTGATAAGAGTAGATAAAGATATAAAAGATAAACTTATGGATGCAATAATAAATAAAAAAGATCAAAGAGAATTAGAATGTGTAATGTATAAGTTTGAATTTCCTATATCACTTGCAGTATTAACACATTTAACTAGACATAGAATGCAATCACTTATGATACCTGATTTTTGTCCTTTAAATAATTTAAATAATTATGTAATGCCAGAAAGTATAAAGAAAACCCATGAATTAAAATACAAAGAAATATTTGAAAATAACAAAATATTAGTAGATTATTTTAAGGAACAAGGTGTTCGAGATGAAGACTTAGTATATTTTTATTTATCTGGGAATTGTTTAAATGTATCAACAACATTAAACGCTAGAGCATTAGAATGGATTAGCAGAATGCGTACATGCAATAAAGCACAATGGGAAATAAGAAATATTGTTAAAGAAATGGTAAGATTAGCTTCAAATGTAACCCCTCTAGTATCTAAATCTTTTGGGCCATCATGTGAAGTATTAAAAACGTGCCCAGAAGGAAAAGACAGTTGTAAAAAAAGAGGAGTAGTAGTCTTAAAGAAAACTAAAGAGTAATACTTATTATAAAAATGCATAATATTTACTTCATATTGTGCATTTTTATTTTATAATGATAAAATAAAGTACTTTAAAAAAATACTAAATAATAGTACAATATATATGAGATATGGAGGCAAACTATGATACCAACTGAAGTTAATGTAGTATTAAATGATATTTGGCCAATGCTACTTTTATTTATAATAGTAGTTTGTACCATTAGAATAATAGATGTAATAATTAATAAGAAAAAATTTACTTTATACAAAGACTTATTTACATTAGCCTTTGTACTTTATATGTTTTTATTATTTGAACTTGTTACAAGTACAGACTTTGAATCATTTTCAAATAACTTTATCCCTTTTAAAGAAATAAGTAGATATAATTTATCTAGTCCATTATTTTATAAAAATGTAATAGGTAATGTACTATTATTTGTTCCATTTGGTTACTTTATAAATACTATTCTAAAAAATAAAAGTATACTTTTAAATATATTAATTACAATTATTACTTCAACTAGTATAGAATGTATTCAAATGTTTATAGGTAGAAGTTTTGATATAGATGACATAATTTTAAATGTAATAGGTGGTACATTAGGATATTTAACTTATAGAGTACTAGATATTATAAAAGAAAAATTACCACCATGTTTAAAAAAAGATTGGATATTCAATATAATTTGGATTATTATAATACTTTTAGGAATATTTATAGTACTTGAACATTATGGGATATTGGAGGTTTTATGAATAACGAATATGATATTATAGATAACTATGGTTATAAAGATTATGATTATTTAAACGAAGTAATAGATTATACATTAAAAAAGATGAATGTAAATAATAGTGTATTTGATATTATTTTTATTGATGATGAAGAAATGCATAAATTAAATAAAGAATATAGAGGAATAGATAGAACTACAGATGTATTATCGTTTGCTCTAAATGATAATAAACATATAGATGCAGTAATTAATTCACTTGGTGATATATTTATATCAATACCAAAAATGATAAGTCAATCTAAAGACTACAATCATAGTGAAAAAAGAGAATTATCTTTTTTAACTATACATGGAATATTACATTTACTTGGTTATGATCATACATTAGGAAAAAAAGAAGAAGAAGAGATGTTTGGCTTACAAAAAGAAATATTAAATGAGTTAGGAATATTATCATGAATATAACTAGTTATGATGGGAAAGACTATGAAATAAATGGATGTTTAGGTTGTTTCTTAGAAAAAAATAATATAAATATTTTATATAAAGATGAAACATTTAATGTAGCACAAGATTTCGAATTACCAATAAATGGCTTTATTATAATTTCAGCAAATAAGCACATTTCTTCTATAAATGATTTAACTGAAATAGAACAACTAAAACTAATAAAATTAATTTCAAAAGTTTTAAAACTATTAAAAAGTTATGGAATATGTGAAAATTACAATATAGTACAAGAAGAAAAAAGTGATTATCACTTTCATGTATGGCTAATGCCATCGCAAAAATGGATGAAAGATAAATTTGGTAATACTTTAAAAAATATAAAATCTATTCAAGAATATTCAAAGGCCAATTTAAAGACCGAAGATAATTTAAGAGATATAAGTATTACCTGTAAAAAATTAAAAAGAGATTTAAATAATTGAAAAGGGGAAAAATAATGTTTGAAGAATTAAAAAAAATAATTGATAATGCATATACACCTTACAGTAATTTCAAAGTAGCATGCATAGTAAAAATGAAAGACGGAACATATTTTAAAGGAGTTAATGTAGAAAATCCATCATTTAAAGATGGTATGTGTGCGGAAGAAGTAGCGATAGGAAGAGCTATATCAAACGGGTATACAAAATATGACTTTGATAGTATTTATATAATGAGTAAAGCTAATCATATAATTACACCATGCTTTTTATGTAGACAACAAATAGTAGAATTTTTTGAATTAGATAAAAAATTAATTTCATATGATGTATCTGGAAATAAAAAAGAATTTATTTTAAGTGAACTTTGTCCACATGTATTTGGGGAGGAGGATTTACATGATTAGTGAATTAAAAAATTTATTAAGTAATTCTTATTCACCATATGAAAAAACATGCTTTGCATCTATTGTTTTAATGAAAGATGGAACATACTTTAAAGGTGTTACTGTAAAAAACGCAACTTATAGAGATGGAATTTATGCAGAACAAATCGCAATAGCAAGTGCTATAACTGAAGGTTATAAAAAAGGTGACTTTGAAAAAATATATATAATGGTTGGAACAAATAACATAAGTGACTTAAAATATTTAAATGAAAGAGTAATAACAGAATTTTTTGAACCAGAAAAAAGTGTAATACTATATACTCTTAATGAAGAAAATAGAGTATTAAAAGTAGGAAATTTATATAATAATATATATTAAAAAAAACATAATTAACGTACAAGATTGTACGTTTTCATTTTCTAACTATAAATACATATAACATTTTTAAGATTTATAGTATTACTTATACCAAATTACGAAAAAATAATGTATAATAATATTGTTCTTAAGAAACTTAGAGGAGTGAGAAAAATGAAAAGTGGATTCGTAAGTATCATTGGTAGACCGAATACTGGTAAAAGTACATTATTAAACACATTAGTAAATAATAAAATTGCAATAGTTAGTGATGTTGCTGGTACAACAAGAAATTCCATACATGGAGTATATAACGATAAAGATACTCAAATAGTATTTGTAGATACCCCAGGAATACATAAACCAGTAGATAAACTAGGAAAAGAATTAAATAAAGAAGCTTACAACTCTTTAGATGATATAGATGTTATTTTATTTTTAGTAGATGCATCAAGTGGCTTTGGTAAAGGAGATAAATTTATTATAAATGCATTAAAAAATATTGAAGTTCCAGTAATATTAATCTTAAACAAAATTGATAAAATGAACGATGAACAAATAATGTCTTCAATAAATACATATAAAGATTTATATGACTTTGCAGAAATAATACCAATATCAGCATTAAAAAATGATAATGTAGATAGATTAATAAAAGTATTAAAAACATATTTAAATGATAATGTTAAATATTACGATGACGGAATAATAACAAATGCTAGTAAATATTTTTTAGCAAGCGAATTCGTAAGAGAAAAAATACTATCTCTAACAAATGATGAAGTACCACACTCAGTAACATGTGTTACAACATCATATCAAGAAAAAACTAATATAGTTAATATTAGTGTAGATATAATTGTAAGTAGAGCATCACTTAAAAAAATAATAATCGGTAAACATGGTAGTATGTTAAAAGAAATAGGTTCTCGTGCTAGAGTAGATATAGAAAATAGATTAGGAAAACAAGTTTATTTAGAATTATATGTTAAAACAATTGAAAATTGGCGAGATAAAGAAAGATATTTAAAAGAATTTGGTATTATAGATGAGTAAAAAAGAAGAGTATTTAAAATTTTATATCGAATCTAACGGAGAATTAAAAAAATTAGAAGAATTTATAAAAAAAGAAAATATTACTTTAAATGAATATAAAGAAATAGTTAATGATTATTTAAATGAATTAAAAGATAGTAAAAAAATTAATAAATTATATTTAGAATATAACTTAAAATTCAAAAATAAAACTGAAAACAAAAAAATTAATAAAAGAAAAGAAGCAGAAATTCTACTAAATATAATAAATAATTACATAAAAGAAGATAAACATAATATAAAAGAATATATAGAAACAAATAATATTGACTATAATAATTTTATAAAATTTATAAACAATACTGAACATTATTATTTATCAAAAGAAGAAAAAACAACTCTTAGAAAATTCTTAAAAAGAGAAAATACATTTAATAAAGAAAATTTAGATAAGGTAAAAGAAGTAGTAGATAAAATAAGTGATGACTTAGTAAATGATAAACCATTTGATATATATGAATACTACCAAGTATTAGGATGGGATAGTAATTTACTAATATATTATTTAAAAAATAATAATGAAATATTTTCTAACTTTATAATAGACAATGTAAACATTTATTTAGAAAAATATCATATGTATGATAATAAATTAAAATTAAATGAATTTATTAATGTAATTAAAAAGAATAATAAAGAAATGAAAAAAAATGAAATAGAAAGTATTATCAATTACATGAACAAATATAAAATGCCATATATATACTATCTATTTGAAATAGTAAAACAAAATTTAAAAAATAGTGAATAATTTTTTCATATATTAACCAATACTTAATTAGAAAGGGTTAATTATTATGGAAAAACGTGAATTATGGGAATTATTTAAAAAAACTGGAAAAATAGAATATTATTTAGAATATAAAAAGAAGTGATAAAATGTTAGACAGTATAGAAGGATTTATATTTAATGTAGTAGATTACGGAGATACATCTAAAATAATTAATATATTTACAAAAGATGGTATTATAGGATGTATCGCTAAAGGTGCTAAATCTTTAAAAAGTAATCTAAGAGTTAATACTACAAAATTTACATATGGTAAATTTATAATAAATAAAAAAAATAATAACAATCTTCATTATATTAAAGAAGCTAGTGTTATAAATGATTTAAATAATATTAAAACAAGTTTAGAAGCAATAAGTTATTTAAGTTACATAGTAGAACTAACTAACCAAGTAGCAAAACAAACAAATGATTATGAAAAATTATATGAATTATTTATTAATACTATACTTAAACTTAATGATAACTTAAATCCACTAGTATTAACAAATATATATGAATTAAAAGTATTAGACTATTTAGGAGTAGGAGTTAATTTTGAAAGTTGTTCTAAATGTGGTAACAAAAAAGATATAGTAACAATAGATGGAGATATAGGTGGTTATATTTGTAAAAATTGTTACACTAACGAATACATATATGATGAAAAGACATTAAAAATGTTAAGGTTATACTATTTAATAGATATAAGTAGTATAAGTGAATTAAAAATAAGTGAAAAAGTAATAAATAATATAAATTTATTTATAAACATATATTATGATAGATATACAGGATTATATTTAAACAGTAAAAAATTCTTAAATAGCATTAAAGAAATATGTTAACATTTGATTTATTTATCAAATGTTTTATTTTACTTTCAATAAAATATGTATTTATGCATTTTTCTAATTGATATCTAAAATATTATTTGATATAATCTTAAGTAGAATAGAAAAGAGGCTTAAAATGAAAGATAATATTAGTGAATATATTGAATATTCTAAAAAAAGTATATGTAATATTTCTAGTATATTAGAAAAAAATATAGAATTTCAAGACCAAAATTTGTGGGCCTCAAATGAAGAATTAACAGATTTAGTAAAAAATATTATAAACATATATTATGATAAATATTATTTATATACTGGTGATTTTAATAAAATAAAAGAATATATAACATTTAATAATAAAATAAATAGAAAACTTTCGTGTATATTAATGTCTATTATAGATTATTATATTTCAAAGAATAACGAGAGTATTATAAAAGAAAAAGAAAGTTCAATACTATATTTAACAATATTAATATATTTATCAATTATACTTTATAATAATAAGTATACTAATATAGATACTCCAAAGAAAATAGAAAAAGTTATTAATAATGTTATAGATAATTTTCAAAAAATAAGATTTAAAAAAGAAAAAGACCTAGTAACTTTAATAAATAAATTAAAAGATATAATTTTAAAAAATAATGAATTTAATGATATCATAAATAATATGATGACTACTGAATCTCATAATTCTTATATAAAGATAAATAAAAATGATAAATATTTAAAAGTATTATATGAATACGATATAGATGAATTAGATAATTATGATGGCAAAGATATTAAAATAGTTATTAATAAACTAGATATGTATAGAAGATTCTCTAGTATATCATTTGATTATTGTTACTATACAGCATTTAAATTATTAGAAAAGGGAATAGATTATAATATATTATTTCCAATAAGAAGAGATAATTTTACAAATGAACAAATATTAGAATTACTTAATAATAAAAATGAAAAAGTATTATCGAAAATAAAATTTATAGTAGATTTTGAAGAAATTAGAGGAGATTATGATTTTGTTAACTTTAATAAATCTAATAATATAGATTTATATATTGATATAAAAAATACATTTGAATCAAATAACTATAATATGTTTATGGATATGAAAAATGTAGTAGTTCCAGAAGATTTCTTAAGTGTTAATGAAAAATATATGGAAGTTTGGAAAGATATGTCTATGAATTTTATTATAAAAGATATGAGTAGTAAAATATCAGAAAAAAAATTATTGGGGATAAAATAGGAGGTATAATATGAGTAATAATTATGGAAAGTTTTTTATGGATTTTTTAACACCATTCTTTGAGGGGTTATTATCAATATTTAAAGAATTCTTTAAAGGTTTATTTAAAATGTTTAATGTTTTAGATTATATAGATACTGTTAATAAATATAAAAGTAGTGTTAATATTGTATTTATTATAATTGCAATAATATGCTTGTTATTATTAATATGTTTATTTGCATTTGTAATATACTATGTAATTAAAAGAATAATTAGAATAATAAAAAAAGGTCATGAGCAAGATGCCTTACTTGAAGAAGTAGAAAAATTAAATTATGACATGATAAAATTAAAACAAGAAAATGATAAATTAATTGCAATGGCTGAAGAAGAAGTAGAACTAGATGAAGATGGAAATCCAGTAAATAAAATTGGTGAAGGTGAAAGTAGATTCTTTAAACTTACTAAAATTGATCAAAAATATGAAGGATTTAAAGATACTACAAAATATGATGATTCATTAACTCTAAAAGATATATGTGAAAAATTTAGAGCATATTCAGCTAGTCAATTAGGACTTTACTATACACCAGAATTAATAAGATTATTTATCTCAGCATTTGGAGCATCAAGAATATTAATCTTACAAGGTATTTCTGGTACAGGTAAAACATCACTTGCATATGCTTTTGGTAAATTCTTAAATAATGATTCAATAATAGCATCTGTACAACCATCATGGAGAGATAGAACAGAGTTATTTGGATATTTCAACGAATTTACAAAAAGATTTAATGAAACAGAATTATTAAGTAAGATGTATGAAGCAACATATAATGAAAAAATATATATAACAATACTAGATGAAATGAATATAGCACGTGTAGAATATTACTTTGCTGAAATGTTATCTATTATGGAAATGCCAAGTAAGAGCGAATGGAAAGTAAACTTAGTTGCAACTCCTTGGGAAAGTGATCCTAAGAAGATTGTAGGAGGTAATTTTACATTACCTGGTAACATGTGGTATATAGGAACAATAAATAACGATGATTCAACATTTATGGTAACTGATAAGGTTTATGACCGTGCTATGCCAATAGATATTAATGAAAAATGTGCAAAATTCGATATTGAAAAAACAGATCCAATAAATATTAGAGATGAACATTTCGAAAAATTATTTGATGAAGCAAAAGAAAAGTATCCATTAACTAGTGAAATGAGAAATAAACTTGAAGAATTGGATCAATATATAATAGAACATTTTAGAATATCTTTTGGTAACCGTATCATGAGACAAATAGAAGAGTTTGTTCCATCATTTATCGCTTGTGGTGGTACTGAAGTAGATGCCATTGATTACTTAATATCAAGTAAAATATTAAGAAAGTTCGAACAATTAAATTTAGCATTTATAAAAAATGAATTAGATGAATTTATAAATTATTTGAACGTTAACTTTGGTAATGATAATATGAAACTATGTAAAGAATTTATAATTAGATTAAAGAAATCTATATAGGTGAATTATGTTAAAAAATATATCAGATGTAATGAATAATTTAGATACAAATGAGTTAGATGTATTCCTATCAAAGACGGATGCATCTTTTACTGCAGTATCAGAAATAAAAGAAACAAAAGTAGATTATACATGGTTAGAGGTTCTAGAAGATACTATTCCTAACTTAGATAAAATAGTAAGAAATCCTAGAAGATTTATCATACAAGAAGAAGATGTAATGATAATAGAAAAAATTAAAAGTGTTAATCAAGAATCTGTAAAACATCTATCACAACATAGTGAAAATATACAAGATATTGATGAAAATGGAGAAGTTAGACCTAACAAATTACTAAATGTACACAAAGAAGATACTACAGATTTATATGAAAATAGATTTATATATACATTAGTAAAAAGATTAGAAGACTTTATGCAAAGGCAACTTGAAAATATAGATTTAGTATCAAAAAAAGAAATAAAAAGAACAGTTAATTATAAAGGAACAACACAAATAGATAATAGAAAATTAAATATAGAACTTAAAATGAATGAAGAAAACGAATATGAAATATCAGAAAAAGGTATGAACTACAAAGAAAGAATATTAACATGTTATGAACAAGTATCTGGTTTTAAAAATACAGAAATGATAAAAAGTTTAATAGGATGTACACCAGTACGTAATCCTATTAGAAAAACTAATATGATACTAAGAGAACCTAACTTTAAAAAAGCATTTACATTATGGGAAAACCTAGATAATTTTGAATATAGAGATCCCAAAACTGTAGATTATGAAAATATAACAAATAGTAGTAAAGATACAAAAGATGAGTTTACACTTTCATATTTTATAGATTCAAATGCAATAGATGATACAAAAGAAAATATACTACAATATAAAGATATTAATGCAAAATTAAACAAACTAATAAATGAATACGTATATGAAGAAAATCATAATATTAATGATTTTATAAAAAATGTAAATGAATTTTATAAAACAGCTGAAGTAGAAAAACAAGAAAGAGAAAATAAAAT
Organism: uncultured Bacilli bacterium; assembly: GCA_934086185.1. GTDB lineage: Bacteria > Bacillota_I > Bacilli_A > RF39 > UBA660 > UMGS1124. The sequence continues at coordinate 75,949 of CAKOHW010000001.1, read as the reverse complement.
TACAGATATTTATAAAGAATTTATAAACAAACATAATACTAAAATTAATAATTTAAATAATCTATTCAATTAAGATGTACATAATGTGCATCTTTTTTGTTCCATATAAATCTTTTTTAAAATTTTTGCAATTGATATTTTTTCATTTTCAGAACCTTTTTCAATATCATCTTCTTCACCTTTTCTTTCTATATCACTTAACATGCCATAAGCATATTGTTTCTTCTTTAAATAATCAAGATTTATTCTAACAACTCGTATGTTAGGGTATAAACTATATAATCTAACAGCTCGTATGTTAGGGTATAAACTATATAATGTATTATCGAATATTGATCTTGATTGGTAAATAAATTCATGTTTCATATCTTTTTTATGTAACTTATCAAGTATATCAAAATTATCTATATCAATTAAATAAGTTTCTATGTTGCTATTATATGAATTCTTATTTTCAAGATCAAATATATGATAATAAAATAAATAGAAATGATTTTTATAAACTATTTAAGAAGTATAAGAATTATTAATTTCAATAATATTAAAAATATATTTAAAATAATCATCATACAAAATTTTTAAATTGTTATTCAAACGAACAACTCCTATCACTATAAATTATTATTAATTTTTTTTGCATTTCCTTTTTTTATATCAAAAATAATAAAAAATTTTTATAAAAAAATAGTTAATATAAATTGACGTCTACATATTTTTTATGATATCATGTATATAGAATATTAGCATACTAGTGAGAGTGTGATTAGATGAAGAGAAAAACAATAATTACAATTAGCATTTCCGGTATAGTAATAGTAACTCTAGCGTTACTTTCTTTAACGTACGGTTATTATTTAACACGTATTCAAGGTAATACAAATGCTAAAAGTGTAGAAGTTACTTCTGGTTCATCAAAAGCATTATACACTGATTTGACAGAAGAAGATTTAACACAAATAATCACACCAGGTAATTCAGTAAGAATGAAATTTAGTGTAAAAAATATAGGAGATTCAGCTGCAACATATTCAATATATTTAGAAGATGTAGTAAATGAATTTTCAAGAAAACAAGATATACAGTATACTTTATATAGAAAAAAAGGTACTTCATTTAATGTAAGTGAACTATCAAGTTGTACATCTACCGGAACAGGAATATGCGACATAGTAACAACAGGTGAATATCCATCTGTAAAATCACTAATAAAAGCAAACGAAACAATAAAAACACCAAACGACACATACACATACTTCTTCGTAATAAACTACATATACAGTGAAACAGAATCACAAGACGAAGACCAAGGTCACAAGTTTGCAGGTAAAATACAAATCTACGGTTCTATAGATGAAGCTGGAGCAAATCCATATACATCTGGTACATTAGCTTATGCAATATTTGAAAATGCAAGAAATGGTTCAACTGGGACAGTATTTAGTAAAACTCCATTAACAACACCAGCTCAAGAAACATCAGGTTATAAATATTATACTGATCAAGTAAATGAAGCAACGACAGAAACATCAACAAGTATATCAACAACATATCAAGGATATTACTGGACATATGGAACAGGGTATACAGTTGATGAAAATACTGGAAAGTTTACATTAACAGGAGTAGCAACATGTAAATATAATGATGGAACATGTAATACAACATTAGTTGGAAAATATTTATTATCAAGTAGTGCAAGTAGTAATGCATCAAGCACAAATACTCAAAAAACAACAACAAATTTATCAAGTATATATAAAGTAACAACAGCACCAGCAAGTAGTACAAGTTCAATAACAATGAAAGCAAAAAGATTGTCAACAGTATCATATTCGACAGAAGCAACATTATCGGCAACAACTGATGACTATGGAACAAGTTATTACTATAGAGGAAATGTAACAGATAATTATGTAAATTTTGCTGGAATGTGCTGGAGAGCAGTAAGAATAGCAGGAGACGGAAGTATAAAATTAATATTAGAAGACCAAGATAGTACTTGTGCTAGTAGTGACGGGAATTGGAATATACCAACAACCACTGGTGGAACAACAAAGGTTGGCAATTTTGGATATACACAGTATGCAGCAAATACATTAACTGCTTCTGATGGAACAAAAAATTCTAGTGCAATATATATAATGAATTATTTAAATGGTGGAACAAAAAATGAAGAGTCTATGGCATATGCATTTAAAAATTTCCAAACTGGACCACTTGCAAGTTATTTAGATAAATTAAAATCAGGAGATTGGTGTTTAAACGATAAAGCATATGCAAGTGAGTCAGATAATACAACACCATTAACAAGTACAGAAATTCTTGATAAACAAGTAAAAGGTACCTCATTTTATTATGATTCATCTGTTAGATTGGATGGTAAAACAACAAAAGAGCCAACGCTTAAATGTAATGGAACAAACATGACAAAATTTAATGATAATACAGATATGTATGTAGGAACATTAACAGCAGATGAAATAGTATATGCTGGAGGAAAAGTTGGTACTAGAAATCTATATTATTATTTAATAAATGATTATCAAAAATCTAATGGTTTATACTTTTGGTCTTTGGCGCCTTACGACTTCAACTACATCAGCGATAGCGCGTTCTTCGTGAGCAACAGTGGTAGCGTGGACAAGGTCAACGTGTACAGCAGCAACTACGTCGCTTTCCGTCCCACAGTAACTCTTTTGTCTAGTGCACAAATTACTGGTGGAGATGGAACTAAGGGTAATCCTTATACTGTAGGGTAGCAGTAGATGAGAATTTGTAAAATTTTCATCGTCAATGGACTAAAAACTGACAAAAAATCCAGCGAAAATCCTTTCGCTGGATAAAATAAAAATAAAGATAAAACAATATTCGCGATAGCGAGAAAAACTATAAATAAAAAATAGGAGAGTACAAATGCATCGTTTAGATGCATTTGTCGAATTTTTATAAAATATGAGTAAGTTATATCAAAAATATAAAGATTTGAAAAATAAAGATGATGATATAATATATTTATTCTTATGTGGAAACTTTTATATAGCACTTGATAGTGCTCAATAATATTAAATTACCATGTGTTTTGCCTTACATTTGTTGTTTGGTCTTTGTCGCCTAACAACCTCAATAGCAACAACGATAAAGCATTTAACGCGAACAACAATATGAACAGCAAAAACTAGTTCCGTCCGCAGTTTTTCTAAAATCTGGTGCACAAATAACAAGTAGAAATGAAACTATTTCAAATATAAAATAGTTAATCTTAAAAAATAATGCATCTAACTATATTGATGCATTTATATTTTGTAAATTACTTAGAAAGATGTGATAAGTTTATGAAAGTTAAAATATATATAATGCATTCTGATAAAATTAATTATAAAGAAAATTTATATAAACCACTTTTAGAATTTGGCTTAATGAAACAATTTAATTTAATACTTCCTATGTCTGAAAAATACATTAATACATATATTAAAGACTTACTTAATGAAATAGACATAATCATATGTGATTTAACTAATTGTAATTTCTTATTAAAAACAGAAATAAAAATGGCTAATAAACTAAATAAAAAAATATATTACATCATAAATTCAAATGATAAAAAAGTTAATAAATACAAAATAGAAAATTTATATAAATATAATAATATTGAAGAGATGCTTAACATAGTTAATAATATTTTGAATGGAATAAACCAAAAAGAAATATTACTTAATAGAGATAATATATACAGTTTAGGTAGAGTAACAAAAACTAAAGAAATTTAGTTTTTTTAAATATTAAGATTTATTTATAATATATTTTTTGATACAATATGTATGATAGGTGATAATATGAATAATACATCAAATATTATACAAGGTAAAAACTATAGATTTACTGTTCTTAGTGAAATACTTATACGTTTAGAATATAGTCCAACTGGAGAATTTTTGGATGAAACAACTGAATTCGCTAAAAATAGAAATTTTAATGTGCCAAAATTTAATGTACAACAAGATGAAAAATACTTAGTAATAGAAACCAATTACTTTAGATTAGAATATGCTAAAGAAAAAAGTTTCATAGGAACTAAATTTATTCCAGAACAAAATTTAAAAGTACTTTTAAAAAATACAGATAAATATTGGTATTTTAATCATGTAGAAGTAAGAAATCTTAACACAATAAACTATAGTTTAGATAATAAAGATAATATAAAATTAGAAAATAAAGGCTTATTTTCTCTAGATGGTTTTGTAAGTATAGATGATTCAAAATCATTAGTAATTAAAGATGATAAATTCTATCAAAGACCATTTAATAATATAGATACATATCTATTTATGTATAGAAGAGATTTTGGTTTATGCTTAAGAGATTATTTTATACTAACAGGTCTACCTAATATGATACCAAGATATATGTTAGGTAATATATGGAATAAAAATGGTTTTTATACCGATCAAAATATAAAAGACTTAATAAATAAATTTAATAAAAATGAAATTCCTATAAACCTAATAATACTAGGTAATAATTGGCATAGCAAATCTACTGGAGTAAATGGTTTATCATGGAATAATGATATGTTTATAAGTTATGATAACTTCATAGAAAACTTAAAAAAAGAACAAGTTAAATTAGGTTTAACTATAAATCCTATTAATATTAGTAAATTTGAAAAAAACTATGAAACATTTATTAAAAATAATAATTTAGAAATGTTAGATAATACAATTTTAAATGTATATAACAAAGATTTAATGGACAGTTATTTTAATATTTTCATAAATGATTTAATAGATAATGGAGTAAATTCACTATTAATAGATTATGATAATATAAATGATATAAATACATTAAGAGTATTAAATTACTATCATAATAAATATTTTAAAGATAAAAAACTAAAAAATTCTATACTTAGTAGATATGGTTTAATTAATGGACATACAAACAACTTAATATATACTGGAAAAACCAACGTAAGTTGGAAAGTACTAAACGCATTACCTGAATATATAAGTAGTGGAAGTAATATGGGATTAAGTTTTATTTCTACTGATATAGGTGGTTACCAAGGTGGAATAGAAGACGACGAACTTTATAGAAGATTTGTAGAGTTTGGTACATTTAGTCCAATACTAAGACTTGCTAGTGATGAAAGTCATTATTATAAAAGAGAACCATGGATGTGGGATGCTCATACATTAGCAATTACCAAGTATTATTTAAGATTAAGAAATATGCTTATTCCATACTTATATACAGAAAGTTTTAATTATCACAAAACAGGCTTACCAATTATACAACCACTATACTATAATTATCCTGAAATATATGATGAACCAGATTATAAAAATGAATACTACTTTGGTAGAAATTTATTAGTTTGTCCTATAACTAAGCCAAAAGATATAATTATGAATAGAACAATACACAAAATGTTTTTACCAACTGGTACTTGGTATGATTTTAAAACAGGTATTAAATATATAGGAAATAGAAGATATATATCATTCTATAAAGATGAAGACTACCCAGTATTTGCAACACAAGGAAGTATAATTCCATTAGGAATATTAGATGAAAAAAACTTAAATAGAAGTGATAATCCAGATGGATTTGAAATACATATATTTCCTGGTAAATCTAATACATATACTATATATGAAGATGACGGAATAAAAACAAATGAAACAAACTATGCAAAAACTATTATAGACTATAACTACATGCAAAATAATTACACAGTTATTATAAGAGAAGAAGTAACAGACGCTAATCTTATTCCAAGTATAAGATCATTTAAAATTAAATTTAGAAATACAAGACTACCTAATGATGTAACAATATATTTAGGACAAGATAAGTTAGAAAAATTTGAATCATACTTAGATGAAAATGATTATGTAATTGAAATAAATAATGTTAATGCATATAAACAAATAACTATAAATTGTAAAGGTCAAGATATAGAAATAGATAGTACTAGAATAGTTAATCAAGATATAGATAGTATTATAAGTGGTTTAAAAATTAAAACATCACTAAAAGAAGAAGTTAATTTAATTATGTTTAGTGAATTAGATAATAAACATAAAAGAATAGAAATAAGAAAATTAAAAAGAAAAGGTCTAGAACCTAAATATATAAATGTATTCTTAAAACTATTAGAATACTTAGAAGAAAATAGTTAATATAAAAATATTGACAATTAATATAATAAAAGGTAATATTAATGTCGAGAGGAGTGAGAAAAATGGTAATATTTAATGAAATTAATAAAATAAATAGTAGTTTTATAATATTTAGTGAGTTTCTCACTCTATATTAGCATACATTTTATTATGGAATAAAACTACTATATTTTAAATAGTAGTTTTTTTTGTGAGAGGAGTTAATTTATGAAAGAAAAATTAAAAAGTTTTAAGATATTATGGCAATATTTAAAAGATGATAGAATAAAATTATATATTTATATATTTTTAGTAATAATTACTTATATTCCCGCTTTACTATCAGCATTCTTTTGGGGTAAAGCAGTAGAATATCTAATAAACTATCAATTCATTAAATTTGTAACATACTTGGCTTTTTGGGAAGGCTTATATATTATTTTTTATTGTATATTACAATATCCAAGAGATAGAATTTATAACAAATTAGAAATTAATTTTATGAAAAAAGTTAGTATAGATATGTATAAAAAAATTCAAAATTTACCAAGTGTAGCATTTGAAGAAATTGGTGTAGGAGAATTTATAAATAGATTATATACAGATCCAGATAGAATAATGGAATTATTAGCAAAACTAGTAAAATTAATGTGTAAAAGTATAGTAGTAATTATAATACTTATAATATCTCTAAAAATATCAATAATATTGTTTTTAGAAATACTTTTATTCGCAATTATTATGGGATTTATTTCATATAAATTTTTTCCTAAAATAAAAAATACACAAGAAAAAATAAAAAAAGAAAGTGATGCATACGTAAAAGAATCTACTGAAAATATTACAGGTATAAGAGAAATTAAAAGCCTAGGTATAAAAAATAATATATTAAATAACGTAATAAATAGAATAAACAAATTATTTATTAATAGTACTAAACAAAGAAAATATGAAATAACTTATTATTGTTTAAATAACTTAGTATATTTTACATTACAATTTATAATATTATTTACTTGTGGTAAATTATTTATGATGAATATTTTAACATTTAGTTTATTTACTGTAATAGAATCATACTTATGGAGAATAGATGAAGTAGTAGAAAGTATAAGTGAATTTGGAGTAAGTTTTAATAAAGTAAGTGTTTCTTTAAAAAGAATAGATGAAATAATAAATAATAAATTATATGATGATGAAAAATTTGGTAATAAAGTATTAAAAGATGTTAAAGGTTATATAGAATTTAAAAATGTTTTATTTAAATATAAGAATGACGAAGATTATACTTTAAGAGGTTTATCATTAAAAATAGAACCACATAAAAAAATAGCAATAGTTGGTAGAAGTGGTAATGGTAAAAGTACTATATTTAATTTATTATTAAGATATTTTGATAGTAGTGAAGGAGAAATATTAATAGATAATATTAATATTGAAGATCTTAAAGAAGATGAATTAAGAAATAATATTTCAATTATTAGACAAAGTCCATTTTTATTTAATTTAAGTATTATTGATAATTTTAAAATAGTAAAAAATAATGTTACTTTAGAAGAAATAAGAAATGTTTGTAAAAGAGCATACATAGATGATTATATAATGTCTTTACCAAATAAATATAATACTATAATAGGTGAAGGTGGAGTTAACTTATCCGGTGGACAAAAACAAAGACTTGCTATTGCAAGAACATTACTTTTAAATACTAAAATAATACTATTTGATGAAGCTACAAGTGCACTTGATAATGAATCACAAGATTATATAAAACGTACTATAGATGACTTAGTACAAGATCATACTATCATAATAGTAGCACATAGATTATCTACTATTATAGATGCTGATGAAATAAATATAATTGATAGAGGTGTACTAGTAGGAAGTGGAAAACATAATTATTTACTTAAAAATAATGAAGTATATAAAAACTTATACAATATAGAATCAAATAATACATTAAATTAATTAAATAACAATAAAGAGTAAGTACTTTAATCTACAAAAATAGATAGGAAACTTACTTTTTATATACATGAATATTAAATTATTAACAAAAACTATTTTCTATTAAAATTATAAGTTATACTTTCATACAATAAAAAATGTATTTTACATAATATATTAAAATATGATAATATTTACCTAGGTGGTTTTATGAAAAATATTACAAATTATATAAATAATAATAAAGAATTAATAAAAAAATATATCTTGATAATATTAGCAAATATTATTATATATATACTTGGTAATTTTTATTTTAAGAATTTAGAATATAAAGATATATTAATATTTTTATTAATATTAATAGTAAGTACAGTAATATACTTTTATAAAGGAACTAAAATATTTAAATATGAATTAGATATTATATCTAATTTAATTACAGGATTATTACTTCTACCATTTATAAAAAAAGATATAGATTATTCTACTATTTTATTTACAATATTCTTTGCTAATAATATAGTATATATGAAAAGTAGAGCTAGCGAAAAATTATTACGTAGAAGTTTTCAATATTTAAGTATATTATTAATTACAGTAATTTCTATGATAATAAATATTGCAATATTTACAGTAATAAAATAAAAGAATATATTATTATTATTTATAATTATATTCTTTTATATAATATTAAGTGATACGAAAATAAAAAAATGTTATAATGTAATAAAGAAATATAATTGAAAGAAGAGATTAAATGAAATTCTTAAAAAAACTATTTATAAAAATATTTAAAAAAAGAGATAAAAATAAACCTTGGTTAGATTATTATTCTAGAAAGGATAAAAAGATTCAGTTTACAGATAAGACTATATACGAATACATGGTTAGTAGTGTAGGAGAAGATAAGGATTATTATGTACTTAATTATTTTGGAACAAGAATAACTTATAGTGAATTCTTTTCAAAAATTAATGCAGTAGCTAAATCATTAAGATTTTTAGGGGTAAAGCCAAAAGATGTAATTACTATTTGTATGCCAAATACTCCAGAAGCAATAATATGCTTTTATGCAATAAACAAAATAGGAGCTATTGCTGATATGGTTCATCCATTAACTAGTGAAATACAAATGAAAAATTATTTAAATGATTCTAAGTCTAGATTTTTAATTCTATTAGATTCAAATTATGCTAAATTTAAAGATATTTTAGAAGATACTTTAGTTTATAGAACAGTTTTAGTTTCACCTTCAGAATCTATGAAACCACTAATGAAAATAGGTTATTTCTTTACAAGAGGTATAAAAATAACAAAACCTAAATTAGGTGAAATTGAATTTATGACTTGGAAAGAATTTATAATAAAAGGTTTACATTATAATAAAAAGATTACATATCGTATGAGTAAAGATGATACAGCTATAATACTTCATAGTGGAGGTACTACGGGAAAACCTAAAGGAATAATGATATCAAATTATAATTTTAATGCAGAATGTCAACAAGATGGAGTAAATGTTATTAATGTAAGACCTAAAGATAAAATACTTACAATATTACCAATATTTCATGGATTTGGTTTATGTGTATGTGTTCATTGTCCTATATGTTTAAAAGTAGAAACTATATTAATGCCAGAGTATGATCATAATAGATTTTATAAAATTTGGAAAAATCTAAAGCCTCACGTAATGTTAGGTGTACCTAGTTTATTTGAAGGTATGATAAATAATAAAAAATTTGATAAAGTAGATATGTCACAATTAAAATATATAATTAGTGGTGGTGACTTTTTATCAATACCATTAGAAGAAAAAATAAATGATTTTTTAAGATTGCACAAATCAAAAGTTAAAATAAAAAAAGGGTATGGAATGACAGAATCTGTAGCAGCAACAGCATATACTTATGATGGAACTAACAAACCCGGTAGTATCGGAATACCAATGGTAGGAAATAATTTTTCTATTAGAGATGTTGAAACTTATGAAAAGAAAGAAAATGGTGTTGAAGGGGAAATTTGTGTAAATGGTCCTACTATTATGCAAGGGTATTTAAATAATGAAAGTGAAACTAAAAATGTTTTAAAAGAGCATGATGGAGAAATATGGTTACATACTGGTGATTTAGGATACATGAATGATGATGGAATAATATTTTTTACAGGAAGATGTAAAAGAATGATTGTATCAAATGGATTTAATGTATATCCTAATATGATAGAAGAAGCTATTGAAAAACATGATTACGTAAAAAAATGTTGTGTTATTGGTATACCACACAAATATAAAATACAAGTACCCAAAGCATTTATTGTTTTAGAAGAAAATAAAAAACCAAATGCAAAATTAAAAAAAGAATTAAGAGATTTATGTAAAAAGAACTTAGCAGCATATGCTATACCAAAAGATTTAGAATTTGTAGAATCTCTACCAAAGACTTTATATAACAAAGTAGATTATAAATTATTAGAAAAAAAAGAAAAAGAAAAATATGAATTAAATAATAAATAAAAAAGTAATTTAACGATTAAAATTAAATTACTTTTTTTATCTAGTTTTGTCGAAACTATCGCTTTAATAAATTATATGAGTATTATAACTACTCAAACATTTAATTTATTTGTCTTCCTTCTATTTTTAAAGTAGGCAAGGAGGTAACTTAGTTTGAAGGTAAAAACTTTCATTATAAGGTTTTTAGACCGTTTGATTATCATAATGATAATTGTATTCCTATTCATTCTTCTACATAGATAATAGGGAGTTTTGGTCAAAAAATAGGTAGCCATCAATAGATGTTCTACTAAATTAAGTATAAAACAAAATTTGAGTATTGTAAATAATAAAATGATTTGATTTTTTATAATAAAAAGTAATTCGGTAACTAACTATTTTTGGAGTATTTTACCTCAATATTTTTTAAATAATTACGTTAAAACTGTTATCATTCAATACGCTTGAGAAATCTAGTACAAAAGTAACAAGTGGAAATGGTGCAATATCAAGCCCATACAAAGTTTCATAATTTAGAGAAATTGTTATATTCAATTTCTTTTTCTATTCCAACAAAAAAATGTATCTTTAAGATACAATTTTTTAAAATCAATTAACTTAGACTACTAAATTATTCGTTAGAATCATCTTCTAACTTAGTATTTTCATATACTTTTTTATCACTATCTTCGTCATAATCATTATATTCTATTTCATAATATGCATCTTTGATAGCAGTTTTTATAATATAGTATAACAAATAACTAGATAATGCTACTAACGCTACATAAAATATTCCAATTAAAACATTTATCATATTATATAGCCTCTACAATTAATTTAATAGCAGTTTTTTCTTCGCCTTCAATCATAATATCAGAAAATGCTGGTATAACTACTAAGTTTTGTCCACTAGGTGCTAAAAATCCTCTTGCAATACAAATAGATTTTATTGCTTGATTTAAACTACCAGCACCGATAGTTTGAATCTCAACACTACCTTGTTCTCTAAATACATTTGCAATAGCTCCTGCAACTTTACTAGGATTACTCTTGCTAGATACTTTTAAAATTTCCATTTTTTCACGCTCCTAATTAATAATATTTTAAAATAAAAAAAATAGACTTATAAAGCCTAAATTATTTTAAATATTTTTTTTCTTTGAAATAAGCTAATATATTAATTACAATAATTGGTATAAATATACACATATTTGATATATTATATTTTAGCGATTTTTCTAAATCTAAACTAAGTATAAATAACACTCCCCATATTAAAATAGAAATAAAGTGCAAATAATTTTTTTTATAAACTATACTAGTTATACTAAATATACTAATTAATGATATAGACATTATTATTAATGCCCACCAAGTTGATGTATACATATTTTGTATAAGTAATGATAAATTATTACTATTTTCAACATAACTAAGTTTATCCATATAACTAAAATACATTAAAAAGTATATAGATAATAAAATTTCTAAAATTGTTACTATAATTAGTAATTTACTATTATTTTTCCATATTTTTTTCATACTATCACCATAACTAGATTTTAACACAAAAAACTTAATATATAAAATAAAAATTAAATTCATATTTATTAATAACTATTTTTTTGATAAAATTAACTTAGGTGATAAAAATGTTTATAGGTAGTCATGTATCTTTTGATAGTAAAGAACAATTATTAAAAAGTGTTAAGGAAAGTATAAGTTATAATGCTAATACATTTATGTTTTATACTGGAGCTCCACAAAATACAAAAAGAAGCCCAATAAATGATGAATTAACATATAGAGCTTATGAACTTATGAAAGATAATAATTTTAGATTAGATAAAATTATATGTCATGCTCCATATATAGTTAATCTTGCAAATGATATAGATCCAAGTAAATATGATTTTAGTATTAATTTTTTAAAACAAGAGGTATCTAGATTAGAAGAATTAGGAATAAAATATTTAGTATTACATCCAGGTAGTAGTGTAGGAATTGATAGAGATAAAGCACTATATAATATTGCAAATGGAATAAATAAGATATTAGAAAATAATACTAGTGTAACTATACTTTTAGAAACTATGGCTGGAAAAGGTACAGAATGTGGCGTTAATATTGATGAATTAAAAAATATTATAGACTTAGTCACATATAAAGAAAACATTGGAGTATGTATAGATACATGCCATCTAAATGACAGTGGAGTAGATATAAGTAGATTTGATGAATATTTAGATACATTTGATTCTATAATAGGAATAGATAAAATAAAGTGTGTACATGTTAATGATTCAAAAAATGAAATATCTTCTCATAAAGATAGACATGAAAATATTGGATATGGAACAATAGGCTTTGAAAATTTAATAAAAGTTATATATAATGAAAGACTTAAAGATATCCCTAAAATACTAGAAACGCCATATGTGGGAGATAAAAAGGAATACCCACCATATAAATTTGAAATAAAAATGATAAAAAATAAAAAATTTAATGAAAATTTAATTAGTGATATAATTGAATATTATAAAAAATAAAAAGTGGTGATAAAATGAACAATATAAAATTTAATTCATTAGAAGAATTATATAAAAGACTTATTCCGGCAATGGAAACAAAAGTACAAGAATTAAAATTAGATGGTATATCATATATAACAGTAGATGATATATGGAATTATTTAAAAACAAATAAATGGAGTAAAAGTAAAGATTTAACATTAAGTAAATGTGTAGATGATATATTAAATACAAAAAATATAGAATATAAAAAATATGTAAAAGAAAAAATGAGTTATATACTAGGTGGTAGATAAAATGGATATTTTAAAATATATAATTGATAAATATAAAAACGATGGATTAAGCGAAGAAAAAATTAATAAAATAGAAAGTGCATATAAATATGCTGAAAAAAAACATAGAGGTAAAAAACGTAAAAGTGGAGAAGATTTTATATACCACCCACTTAACGTTGCTAAAATTTTAACAGATATTAATGTAGATGATACTACAATTGTAGCAGCATTAATTCATGAAACTATTTCTGAAAGTGATGCTACATTAGAAGAAATAAAAAAATTATTTGGTAGTGATGTTGCAAAAATAATTGATAGTATTACGAAAATAAATAGACTAAAGCTTAATGATGAAAGTGAATCTGGAAGTATGTACTTAAGAAAAGTTTTAGTAGGATTGTCTGAAGATCCTAGAGTACTTATAATTAAATTAGCTGATAGATTACACAATATGAGAACACTTTCATATTTACCTGTTGACAAACAAAAACAAAAAGCTACAGAAACTATGAATGTTTTAATACCAATTGCACATAGACTAGGTATTAATAGTATAAAAAGTGAATTAGAAGATTTATCCCTTAAATATTCAAAACCAGATGTATATGAAAGTATATTAGAAAAACTAGATGGTACACGTGAAGAATTAAATAAAGTTTTAAATAATATGTTAGAAAGTGTAAGTGAAATCTTAACAAGTCATAATATAAAATTTAAAATAAAGGGTAGAGTAAAAAGTGTATATAGTATATATACCAAATTGTCTACAGGACGTAAATGGAGTGACATCTATGACATACTTGCAATGAGAGCAATAGTTGAAAATGTTAGTGATTGTTATTTAGCAGCAGGATTAATACATGCAAAATATAGACCAATTCCAAAAAGATTTAAAGACTATATAGCAATGCCAAAAGCCAATATGTATCAATCATTACATACATCAGTATTTGGTGATGATGGACATATATTTGAAATACAATTACGTACAAAAGAAATGGATGAAATTGCAGAAAATGGTATAGCTAGTCATTGGTCATATAAAGAACATACATCTAGTAGTATAAAAAATATAATGGATCAAAAACTAGAATTATATAAAAACTTAATAGATAGTCATATAGAAGATGATAACGATGAAATATTTACTAAAAATATGGAAGATGAACTATTATCAGAACTTATATATGTATTTACTCCAAAAGGTGATGTAATGGAATTACCTCTTGGTTCAACACCTATAGATTTTGCATATAGAATACATACTAATGTAGGAGAAAAAATGGTCGGTGCTATAGTAAATGAAAACATTGTACCAATCGACTACAAACTACAAGATGGAGATATAGTAAAAATTAAAACAGATCAAAATTCTAAACCTAACAAAGACTGGTTAAATATAGTTAAAACTACACAAGCAAAAAATAAAATAAAATCATATTTTTCTAAAATAGATAAAGAAAAATATACAATTATAGGAAAAGAATTACTTGATAAAGAAATAAGAAAGAAAAAACTAGTATTAAAAGAAGTATTAAGTACAGAAAATATTAATAAATTATGTAAAGATTTAAAGGTAAATGATCTAGATGAAATATACTTAAATATAGGTTCTCTTAGATATACACCTTCATACATCATAAATTTAATATATGAAGATAAGAAAAATGTACAAGATATTTTATTAGATAAAGTTTTAAATACTAACAACAAAACAAATGATAAAAATACATACAAAAAAGATATAATAGTAGATGGTTGTGATGATATTCTAGTTAATATTGCTGAATGTTGTAATCCTGTAAAAGGAGACGATATTATAGGTTACATTACAAAAGGTAATGGAGTATCAGTACATAAAAAAGATTGTCCAAATCTTAAAGGTATCAATACAAGATTAATTAGAGTATTATGGAATATGGATAGTGAAAATACATATATATCAAAACTTAAAGTATACACAATTGATAATGATAATAATATGCTTCCTATAATAACAAAAGCAAGTTTAAAAAATGTAGTAGTAACTAATATTAATGAATTTAAATCAGATAATAAATTAGGCTTTAACTTAACAATTAAAGTAAAAAATAAAGATGATTTAGAAGCATTTAAAGAAAGTATAAGAATATTGCCTTTTGTAGTCAAAGTTGAGTTAGATAATTAATATTGAAAAAAATAAGATTTTATAATAAAATATTTAACTACTAGGTGATATTTATGAATATTTTTGTATCTGGAAATTTAGTTTTAGAAGTAATAGAAGATTGTAATTTAAAATGTGATATGTGTATGAGAGGAGAAAGTACACATAAAAGAATAACTAAAACTGTTGTAAATGAAATATTTAAAAATATTAAATATATTGATACATTAATTCTAACGGGTGGAGAAGTTACATTAGCATATGATGAAATAAATATGATAATAAATACTATTAAGAAAAATAAAGTTACAGTTGATAATTGCTTAATAGTAGTAAATGGAACAATATATAATAAAAAGTTATTTGATTTATTGAGAAAAAGTTTTAAAAAATTTGAAATTGCAATAAGTACAGATTATTTTCATGATAAAAGTATAAAAGAAATATATAAAGATAATATAGATATTGCTTATGAAAATATGTATAAAATATCACGAGAAAAAGGTTTCACAACATTTTATGGTTTATCAAAATATATTATAGATTGTGGTAGAGCAGTTGATTTAAAAAATGTAAGAAAAGAAAAACAAGGTATAATACCATTTGTATCAACAGTTAAAAATAACAAATATTTGATAGTTGGTCCAGAAATTTCCATAGATGTTTTTGGTAATTTAACAAATGGAAGTACTACTTATAAAAAAGATATTAACAATACTTTAGGAAATATATTTGATAAAAATTTAGCAGAATTAATAAAAGAAAAATCAATAATAAATAATTTTAATAATATTAGAATTTTTAATAAAATAAGTAGATTATTAGAACAAGATTATTTTAATGGAACAGGCAATTATGTAATAAGTAATGGAGAGATTATTCCACATGAAAGAACAATTACAAATAAAAATTACGATCCAGAAATATATGATAGTGAAAAATGTTTAATATTTAAATATATTGAAAGGAATAAAAAATGAAAGTAGTTATACAAAGAGTAGCATCATCAAGTGTTTTGATAGATAATAAAATATATAATACTATAAATAATGGATTAATGGTATTAAGTTGTTTTACTGAAGGAGATACTAGTGAAGATATAGATTATATAGTTAAAAAAATTGTCAACTTACGTATATTTGATGACGAAGTTGGAGTAATGAACAAAAGTATTTTAGATGTGGGTGGTGAAATATTGTCTATAAGCCAATTTACTTTATATGCAATAACAAAAAATGGTAATAGACCAAGTTATATAAAAGCGTTAAATGGTACTTTATCTAAACCATTATATGAAGAATTTAATGAAAAATTAAAAGAGCACATAAAAACTAAAACAGGTATATTTGGTGCTGATATGAAAGTAGAATTAGTAAATGATGGGCCAATTACAATTATAATAGATAGTAAAGATAAGTAATTTTATTTACACTTTTATGTAAAAATTAAAATTATCAAAAAAATATATTTTTAATAGTTAAATAGGGAAGTATTTTAAATAATATCACCAATTTAACTATTTTTTTAATAATTAATTTTTAATATTATAAACAAATTGAAGATATATATAGGAGAAATATAAATTAAAAAAGAAATTTTATATTCCATTTATAATAATTATATTAATTCCATTTTATATTATAGGCTATAAAATATTTATTCATAAATGTACCATAATAAGGTAGATAAAATAATAAATGTAATAGAAAAAATAAATAATGATAATAATAATGAATACAACACTAAGTTAAAAGAATTAAAAAATATGAATAATGATTTTGTTGGAATTCCAACAATACCGAATACTATAATTAATTATCCTGTAACTTATTCAAAAGATGATTATTATTTAAGACATAGTTTTGATAAAAAACAAAGTGAAGCTGGGGCATTATATATTGATAAATATAATAATATTGATCCGATTGATGATAACATAATTATATATGGTCATAATATGAAAAATGGTACTATGTTTCATGACTTATTAAATTATAAAGATGAAGACTTTTATAAAAATCATAAAATAATTTATTTTAATAAACTTAATAACAAAGAGAAATATGAAATAATATCTGTATTTTATTCTAGAGTTTTTTATGAAAATGAAAACGAATTTAAATATTATAAATTCTATAAAGCAAATAACGAAGAAGAATTTAATAACTATATAAATAATATAAAACAATTAAGTTTATATGATACAAAAGTAGATGCTAAATATAAAAATAAATTTATAACTTTATCTACATGTGAATATAGTAGAGAAAACGGAAGATTTGTTGTTGTAGCAAAAAAAATCAATTAAAATAGAGAAACTACATCAATGTTTCTCTATTTTAAACTAAAAGTACTAACTATTTTATCGTTTACGTAATATAAAACTTCTTTAACATCATAAGAATCACTTATAGATAAATTTATAGAATAAGTTACTTCTTCTAAAATATTATTAGTATTAATATCATTTAATATATTTTCATTAAAATTTAAAAGAAGTGATTTATCAGTTTCATTATAAGATAATAATTCTGTTTTACTATTTAAATAACTCATTAAATTAGTATTTATCATTTTATTACTAGTTAATTCTTTTATAATAATTTCTATCTTACTAATAGAATCATTATAATATTTAGTTACTGGAACATAGTAATAATAATCATTATTTTTAGATAGATAATATATAGTCGCCCTAGAAGTATTATTTAAACTACTAATATTAAATTCTTTATTTATTCCTATGTTTCTACTTAATATAGTTTCTAATCTTTTTCCATTAGGTAATTTATTTAATATTTTTCCTTCTACATATATAGAAACATATTTTATATTATCTAAACTAGTAATAGAATATACTATTGCTTCTATCATTTTTTCTTGATATTTGTCTTCAATATTTAATAATTCTTTACTGAAATTTAATTTTACCAAATCATTTTCTATACTTAAACTAATTAATTTTGTATTTTTAGGTATAATCTTTTTAAATCCATCCCTAATATATTTATTAGAATCAATAGTTAATATGCTAATTATTTCTTTAATTTGACTCTCTTGTTTTTCACTAGTTAAGATAGTACTAACTCTGGATATATAGTTGTTGCTATCTACTAAATATATAATATTAGTTTCTTTTTTATTATTAATATTGTATTTAATACTTTCATCTTTATCAGGAAATATATATAATATTCCTAAAATTACTAAACATGATAAACTAATTATAATTTTTTTAAAAGCTTTTCTTTTTAACATAATTACACCTATTTAATATTATGATAATTAAAATATAAATATTTATAATTATTGAAAAATATTATTTTAAGTTATATAATTTAAATAAGAATAGGTGGTAATATGGCAAAGTTGAAATTGAAAAAACAAGTAAAGGTAAATTTTTGTATTTTAGTGATTGTTATAGTAGCAATAATATTTGGAATAAATAAATACAAAGAATACAAATATCATCAAACTAATGAATATAAATTAACATTAGTAGGATATACTTTAGATGAATCAAAGTTAATTATTGATAAATTAAATGATAAGAATGAAGAATATTTTGTTAATAACGAAAAAAATAATTATATTATAGATTTATTACATGAAAAATATTTTTTAGAAAAATATTTATATGAATATTTGGATTACAAAAAAGCTAATAAGAAAAAAAGTAATAGTGATGT
This sequence comes from uncultured Bacilli bacterium, assembly GCA_934086185.1. Lineage (GTDB taxonomy): Bacteria > Bacillota_I > Bacilli_A > RF39 > UBA660 > UMGS1124. Next base: position 56,691 of record CAKOHW010000001.1, on the reverse strand, counting down.
TGTAGCAATAGTAAATGTTAGAGCAAATAAAGAATGGTATGACAAAGATACAGTAAAACCTACTAATTTAGATATGGGTAATTTGATATTAGTTAATAAATTTAATTATTTGGACTCTTCTTTTATACCTAGTGATATTACAAATATAAATCTTAGTTTTGCTTATAGTACCAATAGTGTTACTAAAGATTGTAATGATGCTTATATAACAATGGCTAGCAAAGCAAAAGAAGATGGTATAGTTTTACTTGTAAATAGTAGCTATAGAAATTATGAAAGACAAGAATCTGTTTATAAAGAGTTTTATTATTCAAAAGGGGTTAGTTATGCAGATCAATATGCTGCTAGAGCAGGCTATTCAGAACACCAAACAGGTTTAGCAATTGATGTATTTACAAATGGTGCATCGACAACAGATACTTTTGAGGAGTCAGATGCTTATAAATGGTTACAAGATCATGCCCATGAATATGGATTTATATTAAGATATCCAAAAGATAAGGAATATTTAACAGGTTATAGTTACGAATCATGGCATTATAGATATTTAGGTGTAGAGACAGCAACTAAAGTATATGAATCTGGTTTAACATATGATGAATATTACGCATACTATTTAGATAAATAATTGTAAAGAATTAAAAAACTAGGAAAACTCAAAATTTTTCTAGTTTTTATATTTGAAAGTTACAAAAAATATAATGATTGTTTTTTATATTAATTTTTGTTAAAATTGATATAGAATAGTGAAATAAGTTAAGTTAGAGTATAAAAAAATTATTTTGTATAGTGAAAGTTAAAAATTATATATTTAATTATCTTCCAAGCATAAAGTTTGCCACGGAGTTATTAATCATATATTTTTTTGCATTTTTATAAATACTTAATTTGAAAAATTATATAATAATAATAATAAATTATAATTAAAACAACAAAGTTGTTGGTTCAAATTAAAAAAGTAGTTTGATAAACTAATTATTAGTAGAGAGTACGGTGTTATATATGAATAGAAAACAAAGAATAACATTTAGTGTAGTAGGTATAACAATTGTATTGTTAACTCTTATAGGCTTAACATATGCATACTATTTAACTAGGATACAAGGTAATACGAATGAAAAATCTATAGATATCACTAGTGCATATTTGGCACTTTCTTATGATGATGGTAATAAAGAAATAACTATGAATAATATTTTACCAGGTACTACAATTACAAGTAAAACATTTACAGTTACTAATGTAGGAAATGCAACAGTAGGTAATTATGTCGTGGCATTAGAAAATGTAATAAATGAACTAAAGTATAGTGATGATTTAGTTTATACATTAAAGTGTACTTCAAATAATGCTAAAAGTCCTTGTACTTCAGAAACTACGGGAATATATCCAAAGAATAATCAAGTATTAGTACATAATTCCATAGCGGTTAAAACTACACATACATATGAATTAACAATAACATATAAAGAAACTGGTGTAGATCAAAGTGATGATATGGGCAAGAATATCGAAGGAAAAGTACAAATATATGACGCAAGAAATATAGTGGATATAGATGGAACAGTAACAAATGCATCTTCTGGAGACTATGTAGAATTACATAGTGAAGTAAAGAAGAGTAGTATAGATGATGAATCAAAATATAAAATAGTAGGAGTATTTCCAGGGACACATAAAATATATATAAAAGACTCTACTGGAAATATAAAAGCAAGTAGAGAAATAACAATAGAAAAAGCAAGTAATATAAACGTAGATTTAGATAAAATCACAATAAATGAAAATACAAGTAATATAAACTTAGATTTAAATTTAAATAACGGAGAACTAGATATAAATGTGGAAGTAATAGAAAATCCATATAAAGAAGATGCTAATAATTTAAATTATAATATATTAAATAATGCTATCAAAAATAAAAACAGAACAGTTTTATCAAAAACACCATTAACAACTCCAGGAAAAGAAATAAATAAAATTTATAGTTATAAAAGCACTTATAAAGAATTAGGATTATCACAAAAATATAGTATTGATACAACATATCAAGATTACTATTGGACATATGCAGATAACTTTACATTTGATGAAAATACTGGTAAATTTAGTTTACAAAATCCAAAAGTATGCAAATATAGTGAATGTTATTCCAACTTATCTGGAAAATATGTAGCATATTATAATGTTGGGCGTATCGCAAAATCTACAAGTACACTAAGTAATTACACAAATTTAGATATTGTTTATAAATTAAATAGAGTTGATGAACCTGATGTAAATAGAAAAAAATCTGTTTATTATGACTTATATATATATAAAAATATACCAGAAGGTGCTGAAAGAACAATAAGTATAACTGAGGACAACGATGGAAACAGTTATTATTTCAGAGGTTATATATTAGATAATTTTGTGAATTTTGCAGGAATGTGTTGGAGAATTGTAAGAATAAACGGAGATGGGACAACAAAATTAATATTAGATGATAAGGCTACAACATGTAACGGTGAAACATATACAGGGAATTTTCAATATTCGACTGCATCCTATGGGCCTGCAATAGAAACTTTGAATGATGGAACGAAAGTATACAAAAATATATTTTTAACACATAGCAATGCATTATACGAAAAATTAAAAACATTTCAAACAACAAAGTTAAATAATTATTTAGATTATTTAAGTGCTGGGAAATGGTGTTATGATGATAGAGCATATAGTGATGAAGCTGGAACAAACACGCTTTCAACTAGTGAATTAGATACATATTACAAAAATAAGACTAAATTCTATTATGCACCATATGTAAGAATAGTAACTAAAAAATCTCCATCATTAAAATGTGAGGGAACAGAACTAAGTAAATATAGAGATAATACCGATATGTATGTGGGAACAATAACGGCAGATGAGGAAGTATTTGCAGGAATAACATATAATACTGCAAATTACGATAATTATTTATTTAATGATAAATCAATATTTCAATTGTGGTATTGGACACTATCACCATTCTATTTTGATGTTTATGCACATCTTAATAATAATTGGTATGCACGTGCGGCATATATAGATATATATGGCGATTTATATAACAATGCAGTTAACAGTGCTTTTGGTGTACGTCCATCAGTCAATTTAAAATCAAATATAAAAATTACTGGAGGAACAGGAATACAATCTAATCCATATGTAATAAACTAAAAATTGTATAAATACAAAAATATACAATTTTTTTATTTGATAATCATAACTATTTATAGTAAAATTAATGTAGTAAGGTGATAATATGTTAGATACAATAAATAGACAAAAATTATTTTTTATATCTTTAATTGGAATTGTAGTAGTATCATTAGTAATGATAACAACTTACGCATATCAGACTCTACAAGTAGAATATAAAGATAATAGTAAAGAAGACTTAACTGTAAATGCCGGAGTTCTAGATGTAACTTATACAAAAACTAAAACAATAGAAATAAATAATATGCCATTACTTCCAAATTACAAAACAGCAGATTATTTAGAATTTACATTAGATAATACAAAAAGTACTTCAAATGTTGCATATAATATTACATTAAAAAATATAGAATATTTAAGTAGCATGGCTAGTGAAGATTTTAAATATACAATTGTAGATGCAACAGATAGTAAAAACATACCATTAACTACTGGAGATTTTAAAGATTTAAATGGTGATACATTTATGTTATACAATACTACAGGTATGTTTGATTTTATAAAACAAGGTAAAATAAAAAAAATAAGAATATACTTATGGTTAAAAAATAGTGATGAAGATCAAAGTAAATTTGAAAATAAAACTAATTCACCATCATTTAAAGCAAATGTTGAAGTAACTTCAATCTTCGTATCAGATATTAATGATACATCACTAAATTATAATATATACAAAAATAATAATAGTTATCTAAATACAAAAAATGATAATTATGGCTTATCTTATTACTATATAAATAATCCAACAAACAATTATATCAACATAGATAATATGTGTTATAGAATTGTAAGAATACTAGGTAACGGTAATATCAAATTAGTTTTAGAAGATAAAAGTAACACTTGTGAAACAAGTAAAAGTAATGATTACATTGTAGATACATTAGATAATTTTTATAACAGTATAACTTCTAAAAAAATACTCGTAAATAACGAATGGTGTAGTGATACTATAAATAAATATGATGTTAATACTTTTAATCCAACAAATGAAACTGATAATTATTTATATGAAGGTGCATTAAAAATATCAAATAATGAATTCAACTTCGAATGTAGTGTTACAAGTAAAACTAATGTAAGTTTATTGAGTATTGATGAAATATTAGCATCTAATTTAAAAGAAAATCAACCAAGTTACTTGAAAGGAATTTCTACATATACTCTTTTAAATAAATATGGAGTAATTAGTGGAGTAGAAAAGAATATTGTTATAGATAATGATAAAATAATAGAAAGTGAACTTACTAGTTTAAGACCTTCTATTGTAATAAATAAAAATTTAAATGTAACAGGTAATGGTACTCATGGAGATCCATATAAAATAAATTAGCTATCAAGCTAATTTTTTAAGAGGTAAATATGAAAAAAATTATAACAAATATAATAACAATTATATATTTAGTACTGACATTTTTAATTTTAATAGTAGGTATACTTAGTGGACTAAAGAATGATTTACTATTATTTGTAATATCATTACTACTTATCGCATTCTTATTCTTTATAGAAAAAAAGTATTCAATTACCAAATATATTTTAAAAAATAAAAAAATAATAATATCTTTAATAGTTATCGGTATTGTTCTTAGACTTTTATTATTGTTATTTAATTACGGAGAAGTATTTAGTGATGAAGCAACTTTTTACAGTAATGCTATAAATTTAAGTACACATATTCCATTAAATAACAGATATATAGCAATGTTCCCATATTTATATTCTTATATATTTTTATTGGGTAACGTAATGAAACTATTTACAACAAAGTTTACTACTGTAGTAATACTGAATATAATAATGGACATAGCAGCCTCTTATTTTGCATATCTATTTGGTAAAAAGATTAAGAATAAAGAATTTGGTATAATATTAATGTTAATTTGGCTATTAAATCCATTTCAAATATTATGGTGTATGAAAGCATTACCAATTACTGTAGTTAACTTATGTTTTATTATTTCATTATATATATTTGCATGTTTGATAAAACAAAATAAAACTATAAATACTATTTTACTAAGTATATTATTAGGAATAAATTTAGGTATAAGTAATTCGTTTAGACCAATATTTATAATATTTGTAATAGCAATATTTTTATATTATTTATATTTAATTATTTTTCTTAAATCTAATTACAAAAATAAATTAATTAGTTTTATTTTAATAATATTATGTTTTATAGGTATTAATAATTCGTATACAAAATTAGTAAGCAACAAAACAAAATATAATATAGGTGGTAGTAGTGGTTGGACTTTGTATCTTGGTTCAAACTTAGAAAGTAATGGTGCATGGTTTCCATCAGACGAATATAATGAATTAATGGCTAGCGATAATTTTAACCCACCAGACATACATAATTATTTTAAAGAAAAAGCAATAGAAAACTATAAAAGTTATAATATTTTAAATATAACAAAATTATATGCTAAAAAATATTCGACACTAACATCTAATTTATCATATTATACTTATGAAAATACAATTGGTACATATACAACTAAAAAAATAATTAGAATTATATTATATATTTTCTGGTTTATTCTAATATTATCAAATATTTGTATTATCTTAAGAAAAGATAAAAATATAGATGATATACTATTCATAATGGTATTAGAAATAGGACTAATATTATCTCATTTCCTAGTAGAAGTATCTCCAAGATATTTTATACCTACTTTAGTTCCAATAATGTTTATCGCTTCATATACAATTTATAATATCAAAAATAAAAAAATTCACTAATAGTGTTCTATAAAAGTTCACATATATTAGTGAATTTTAATTTAAAATATTTATACTTATAGTTAAATATGTAGCAAACAAACTCCATATAAGATATGGAATAAATAAATATGCAGATATTTTATTATATTTATAATAATTTATAATATTTAATATAATTAATACATCTAATAATATAATCCATAATAATGCCAAAATATTTAATTTTAATAAGAAAAATATTATAGTCCATAATAAATTAACTACTAATTGAAAATAGTAAAGTATATTAATATTTCTTTCTTTTTTTCTATATAAATAATATGATAATCCCATCAAAATATAAATAATAGACCATACAATAGGAAATACTATTTTACTTGGTGCAAGTATAGGTTTACTTAAAGTATCATAGTAACTATAATCATGTATTAATAATCCAATAACACTTCCTAATATTAATGGTAAAAAAATATATATAAAATTAATTATCTTTTCTTTCATAAAATCCTTTCAAAATATTTTATGTAATATATTTTTATTTATACAAAAATATCATTGACAATTAAAAATTAGATGCGTATAATTATATTTACAGCATTAGTTCACGTGTGAACTATTAGGAGGCGTAATATGAATGATAATATTTTAGAAGTAATAAAAATATCTAGACTTATTATAGAAGAACATAATATGAAAATATTAAGTGTAAGTAAAAAATATAATTTATCATTTGGAGAAGCTGATATGTTATTAATATTTTCTAATAATCCAAACGTGATTAATGCAAAAGATGTCGTTTGTCTTTCTAATGTATCTAAAGCATATGTATCTAAATCTTTAAACCAATTAGTAGATAAAAAATTAATTACTGTATGTGTAGATGAAAATGATAAAAGAAAACAAAAAGTTATAGTTAACGATAGTGCTAAAGATATAGTTAAAGAACTTAATAAAGTAGAAAATAATTACTTAAACACATTAAGAAAAAATATAAGTAAAGAAAGCATAGATACTCTTATTAATGTTTTTTATAAAGTAAAAGATAATATAATTGAAATGAAAGGAAAAGATTATGATAAAAATATTTAAAAATTTTACAAAAAAAGACTTAATGTTAATATTAATTAGTATTTTAATGATTACATTACAAGTATACTTAGATTTAAAATTACCAGATTATATGAGTTCTATAACTGCTCTTATACAAAGTGAAGATACTAAAATATTAGAAATATTAAGTAAAGGCGGATATATGCTATTATGCGCATTTGGTAGTTTATTATCTGCTGTAGTAGTAGGTTATTTGACAAGTTTACTATCTGCAAATTTCTCTTATAATTTAAGAGAAAAAGTATTTAAAAAAGTATTAAACTTAAGTACTGCAGAAATAAAAAAATTTAAAGTTAGTAGTTTAATTACTAGAACAACAAATGATATTACCCAATTAGAAATGCTAATTGCAATTGGATTACAAATGTTAATTAAAGCACCAATAATGGCAGTATGGGCTATTACTAAAATAGTTAATAAATCTCTTGAATGGAGTATTTTAACTGGTGTATGTGTATTAATTTTATTAATTACTATAGGAATACTTTTAGTAATTGTATTTCCAAGATTTGAAATTGTACAAAAATTAATAGATAAAGTTAACGGAGTAACTGAAGAAAATTTAAGTGGTATAAGAGTTGTACGTGCATTTAATGCAGAAAAATTTGAAGAAAATAGATTTGATAAAGTTAATAAAGATTTAACAAAAAATCAATTATTTAATCAAAGATGTTTTGCAATACTTAATCCAATTATGAATTTAGTTATGCACTTTCTTACATTAGGTATATATTTTATTGGAGCAATATTAATAAATAAATCTGGTATGTTAGATAAAATAAATTTATTTAGTAATATGGTAGTATTTTCTAGCTATGGAATGCAAGTTATTGCATCATTCTTAATGCTTGCAATGATATTTATGATATGGCCTAGAGCAAGTGTGTCAGCAAAAAGAATAAATGAAGTTTTAGAAAGTGACATTTCAATTAAAGATGGAAACTTAGAAAAAGTTAATAATGATTTAGTTGGTACTGTCGAATTTAAAAATGTATCATTTAAATATCCTGATGCTGATGAATATTTACTAGAAAATATATCATTTAAAGTTAATAAAGGCGAAACTATAGCATTTATAGGTTCTACAGGAAGTGGTAAAAGTACTTTAATAAATTTAGTACCTAGATTCTATGATGCAACAGAAGGTGAAATATTAGTTGATGGAATAAATGTCAAAGACTACAAATTAGAAACATTACACAATAAAATAGGTTATATACCTCAAAAAGCTGTAATGTTTACAGGTACAGTAAAATCAAATGTTGCATATGGAAACAATGGTAAAAAAACTCCTTCATTAGAAGAAATAAAAAAATCTATTAATGTTGCTCAAGGAACTGATTTTGTTGAAAAAATGGATAAAAAATATGATTCTCATATTGCATCAGGTGGAACAAATATTTCAGGTGGACAAAAACAAAGATTAGCAATAGCAAGAGCAATAGCAAGAAAGCCAGAAATATATATATTTGATGATTCATTTTCAGCACTTGATTATAAGACAGACTTCTTATTAAGACAAGAATTAAAAAAATATACAAGTGATGCAACAAACATGATAGTAGCACAAAGAATAGGAACAATTATTAACGCAGATAAAATAGTAGTTTTAGAAAAAGGTAAATGTGTAGGAATTGGAACACATAAAGAATTACTAAAAAAATGTAAAGTATATAAAGAGATTGCTCTATCACAACTAGGAAAGGAGGAGTTAGATAATGCCTAGACATATGGGACCAAATAAAGGAGTACCAGAAATTTCAAAAGATTTCTCCGGTTCAATGAAGAAATTAATTAAACATTTAAATCCATGGAAATATATGTTAATGACATCATTAATATTAGCAATGACTAGTGCAATATTAGCTCTAATATCTCCTAATAAATTATCTGATTTAACAGATACTATAACTGCTGGTATTACACCAAAAATAAATGAAAAAAAAGTAATGGAAATATTTAATGATGAAACAATAAGTCTAGAAGATAAACAACAATTTTCATCTATTATTGAAAGTGTTAAAGAAAATAAAGATATTGATACAAAAAAACTATTAAAAGAAATGGACTCATTACCAAAATCAATATACAACAAAATAAAACCAGTTATTAATATGACTAAAGTTAAAAGTATTGCATTATTTTTAACAATAATATATTTAATAAGTGCATTATTTAATTATATTCAATCTTTGTTAATGACAAATATATCAAATAATTTTGCAAAAAAATTAAGAACAAACATATCTAAAAAGATAAATAAATTACCATTAAAATATTTTGATACTCATGAGACAGGAGATATATTATCAAGAGTTACAAATGATGTAGACACAATTGCTCAAAATATGAATAATAGTTTTGCTACATTAGTTAGTAGTTTAACACTATTTATTGGTTCGATTATCATGATGTTTATTACAAACTGGGTTATGGCTATTACTGCAATATTATCAAGTTTATTAGGTTTCTTAATTATGGCCCTAATATTAAAAAAGAGTCAAGTATACTTTACAAAGAGACAAACAGAATTAGGTAATTTAAATGGATATATTGAAGAAATATATAAAGGACACAATGTAGTAAATGCATATAATGGAGAAAAAGATGCTGATAAAGATTTTGGAAAATTAAATAAAAATTTATATGAATATAATAGGAAAAGTTCATTTTATTCTGGACTTATGCCACCTATAATGAATTTTGTCGGTAACTTAGGCTATGTAGCAGTATGTATAGTAGGAGCACTTTTAGTATCTAATAATCATATAACATTTGGTGTAATAGTTGCTTTCATGATTTACGTAAGATTATTCACTAATCCATTATCACAAATAGCGCAAGCAATGACTAGTTTACAATCAACTGTAGCAGCAAGTGAAAGAGTATTTGAATTCTTAGAAGAAAGTGAAATGACAGACGAAAGTAAATTAAAAGGAAAATTAGATAAAACTAAAGTTAAAGGCGCAATAGAATTTAAAAATGTAAAATTTGGCTATGATGAAAATAGAACAATAATAAAAGATTTTAGTGTTAAAGTAAAACCTGGTGAAAAAGTTGCGATAGTAGGTCCAACTGGCGCAGGAAAAACTACACTTGTTAATCTACTTATGAAATTTTATGAAATAAATAGTGGAGATATATTAATAGATGGTGTATCAATCCATGATTTAACTAGAGAAAATATTCATGATCTATTTGTAATGGTTTTACAAGATACATGGTTATTTGATGGCACAGTAAAAGAAAACTTAAAATTCAATAAAACTAATATTACAGATGAAGAAATTATGGATGTTTGTAAATATGTTGGAATAGACCATTTTATAAAAACACTACCTAATGGAATTGATGCAAGTGTTTGTAATAATGACTCTATAAGTAGTGGACAAAAACAACTTTTAACTATTGCAAGAGGTATGATAGAAAATGCACCATTCTTGATACTTGATGAAGCAACAAGTAATGTTGATACTAGAACTGAAGAATTAGTTCAAAAAGCAATGGATAAATTAACTGAAGGAAAAACTTCATTTATCATTGCACATAGATTATCTACAATAAAAAATGCAGATATAATCTTAGTAATGAATGAAGGAAATATTATTGAACAAGGAACACATAAATCATTAATGAAATTAAATGGTTTTTATGCAGATTTATATAATTCACAATTTAAAAAAGATGCTTAATAAAAAGCATTTTTTCTTTACACAAATATAATAAAATTTATTGAAAAAAAGCATATTTTACTATATACTTTTTATAGAATAGGTGATTTTATGACAGAAACTATGGATAGAAAAAAGAAAATAATAGTAAGTATTATTGCAACGATTTTATTGATATTAACATTACTTGGAATTACTTATGCATACTTTTTAACAAGAATTAAAGGAAACACTAATGATAAATCAATAAAGATAAAAACAGCCAATCTAAAATTAATATATGGAGATGGTAATGGAACAATTAAACCAGATAAATTAATAATTCCTGGTGATTTAATTGATTCAAAAACATTTACAGTAACAAATAAAGGTAATGAAACAATTGGTGCATACGGTGTATATTTAGAAAATGTTATAAATGAATTTGATAGAACAGATGATATCAAAATGAAATTAGAATGCGTTGAAGTAAATGATGAGACAGATGAAAAAATAAGAGATTGTGATGGTTTTGATGATAACGTCTTCCCATTAACTAACTCACAAATTATAACAAATAGTATTGCCCCAGGCTTAAGACATAATTATACTTTAACAATTACTTATGATGATATTTTAGATACTAATCAAAGTATAGATATGAATAAAAAACTAGAAACAAAAATACAAATATATGACACTACTAATGTATATGATTTAATAGGTACTATAACTGGTAGTAGTGAAAATGATTATGTAGAATTAGTTAACACAGTTACTAATGAAATAAAAACAAGTAATATTAAAAATAATTCATATAAATTTGTTGGTTTAGAACCTAATAACTATGAAATTAGATTAAAAAATAAAACTAATGATACAATTACTACAAAAGGAACAAAAGATTTTATAATAAATAAAAGTCAAACAAGTTCTATTGTTGATAATACTATTAATGCAGATGATACTATTAAGACAATAAATATGAATTTAACATTAAATAATACTGAATTAAACTTAGATATTACCACATCTTAATTTAGGGGGACTTTATGAATAATTATGGAGAATTATTAGAAAATGAAAGTTTAAAAAAATATAATACTTATAAAATAGGTGGTATGAGTAAATATATAATTAAACCATATGATATAGATAATTTAAAAAAATTAATAAAGTATTTAAAAGAAAATAATATTAAATATATTGTATTAGGTAAAGGAAGTAATATAATTTTACCTGATGAAGATTATAATGGAGTAATTATTTTACTAGATAAAATAAATAATATTGAAATAGAAGATAATATTGTGACTTCATATGCAGGTGTAACACTTAATAAATTGATTACAGATACTATAAATAATAATTTATGTGGTTTTGAAAATTTATATGGTATTCCAGGAACATTAGGTGGAGCAATAATTGGAAATGCAGGTTGCAATGGCTCTACCATTAGTGATAATTTAATATCTGTTACATATTTAGAAAATAATGAATTAAAAGAAATATCAAAAGAAGATTGTGATTTTAAATATAGAAATAGTATGTTTAAAGGCGATAAAAATAAAATAGTAATTAGTGCAAAATTTAAACTGAATAATGGAAATAAAGAAGAATTAATGAGTATAATAAAAGAAAAATTAATGAAAAGAAAAAACTCACAACCACTTGAATATCCAAATGCAGGAAGTGTATTTAAAAATCCAACAAATGATTATGCAGGAAGATTAATAGAAAGTATAGGTCTAAAAGGTTTTAATATTGGAGGAGCCTTCATATCAGACAAACATGCTAATTTCATAATAAATAAAAATAATGCAACAAAAAAAGATATAGTAGATTTAATAAATCTTATACAAGATAAAGTAGAAAAAAATTATAATATTAAGTTAGAATTAGAACAAGAAATCATAAAGTTCTAATTTTTTTTTAACTTTTTTTTTAAAAATGCAAGAAAAAAAAGGAAATGCAAAAAAAATGATAATAATTTATAGTGAAGGGAGTAAAATTATGAATAAGATTTATGAAGTATTGCAAGAAGAAGTAAGTGACTGTGGAATTTGTTCATTAGAATGTATTATTAAATATTATAACGGCTTTGTTCCTCTTGAAAATCTAAGAATAAATACTAATACAAGTATTAATGGAACAAATGCATACGAACTTATCAACTGTGCAAAAAAATACGGCTTTAATTCATATGGAAAAAAAGTATCATGTATAAATGAAATTAATAAACCAATTATTGTTCATTTAAAACAAAAAAATAATCTATATCACTTTACAGTTGCCTATAAAATAAATGATAAATATATTTACTTAATGGATCCAAGTATAGGCAAGAAAAAAATGACACTTGATTTATTCTATGAATTATTTACTGGTATTGTATTATATTTTGAGCCTATAAATATAATTCCTAAATATAAGAAAAATAAATTCTTTTGGAATTCAATTATAGAAAATATTAAAATTAATTATAAAAAATATATATTAATTTTAATCTTAAGCTTTTTTTGCTTAATCTGTTCAATAATAAATAATTTAGAATATAAAATAATAGATTATAAAGTAAATTATGCAATAATAATTATTTTATTAATACTAATTAATTTTATATTCACATTTATAAAAAATATAATAATATTAAAAAGTTCTAATTCATTTAATAAAAATATAATATTAAAATTTATAAATCATATTTTTAAACTTCCTTCAAACTATATAAAGTTAAAAAGTTTAGGAGAAATAATTACAAGATTTAATGAACTAAATGAAATAAGTAACAATATTTTAAATTACATAACAATAATAATTTTTAATACAATTCAAATTATAATAATATTTTTAATTTCGTTACTCTATAAAAATATAACCTCTTACTTAATAATTTTTATAATAATTTATACATTCATTAATATAAAAAATTATAATAAAATAATTTATAAAATACGATATCAAATTAATATGAGTGAAAATTATAATAATGAAATAATAAATTATATAAAAAATATAGAAACTATAAAACATTTAAAATGCTATAATTATATTTACTCAAAAATAAAAGAAAGTATTAACAATAAAAACAATATTAATTTAAATTTATATATAAATATATCAAAGATAATATTGTTTAATGAAGTATTAAAAAACTTATTCATGGTATTTATCTTAATACTAATTAAGATAAATAACTATAGTATTACAAATAGCATAAGTATATTTATAATATATAATTATATAATGAATTTAGTAAGTGAAGTAATTAACTTATATCCAACACTTATACTATATAAAACAATGATTATTAAAAATAATGACTTTTTATCTTATAAAGAAGATAAACTTCCAATAGTTAATAAAAAATTTAATATTATAAGTATAAATAATATCAATTATAAAATAAATGATAATAAAGTATTAAATAATATAAACTATACTATATTAAATAAAGATAAAATATTTATTAATGGCCCTTCAGGAAGTGGAAAAAGTACTTTAATGAAAATAATCTATTCTGAAATTAATAATTATAAAGGGTTAATATTAAAAGATAATATAAACTTAAAAAATAAAAATAACGATAATCTTATTAGTTACGTATCTCAAAATGAAATGTTATTTGATGATACAATACTTAATAATATTATCCTAGATAAAAAGGTAGATGATAAATATCTAAAAAAAGTATTATCTATATGTCATATAAATGAAATAATAAAAAATAAAAATTTTGGACTTGATTCATATATAATTAATAATTATAGTTTAAGTGGTGGTGAAATTAATAGAATAATTTTAGCAAGAAGTTTAATACATTCAAAAAATATTGTTATACTTGACGAAGTATTAAAAGAAGTAGATTATAATTTGGAAATTAATATTGTCAAAAATATTTTAAAATATTATAAAAATAAAACTATTATTTATATTAGTCATAAAGATTTAAGTAATATTTTTCCTAAACAATTAACTTTAAGAAAGGAGTAAAGATGGTACTAAATAAAGAAACATTAATTAATATAAAGGGAGGAGCTTCTTTTAAAAAATGGGGACTTGGTATAATATTAAGTGCATTAGGAACTCTATTTGTAGGAATTATAGATGGTTATTTAAGACCTCTTACATGTAATGCATGAGTAATAACGAATTGATGAAAATTTATGGTGGCGGAATAAATGCATCATTAATAAATTCAGTAGCAAGACTATTTAATGTAGTACTTAACATTGGTAGAAATATAGGCAGTGCATTAAATTACTTTATTAATGGAAGAAGTTGTTAAGAGATAGTAAATCTCTTTTCTTTTTTATGTAAATTACTAGGTATTTTTTAATTTAAAACTAATATACATGATATAATTTAAATAGATAAATTATAAGGAGTAATATGGATAAAATAATTACAAATATAATAAAAAAATTAGAAAATAATGGGTACAATGCTTATATTGTAGGTGGCTATGTAAGAGATTATTTGTTAGGAATTGATACAAATGATATTGATATATGTACAAATGCATTACCAAAAGATGTTATATCAATACTTAAATTAGTAAGTGATACAAAAGATAATTATGGGTGTGTTAATCTAAAGACGAAAAAATATAATATAGACATTACTACTTTTAGAAAAGAATCAAATTATTCTAAAGGCAAACCAATGAGCATTATATTTGTTAATGATATAAAAAGTGATTTATCTAGAAGAGACTTTACAATTAATGCTCTTTTAATGGACAAAGATGGCAATGTAATAGATTATTTTAATGGATTAAAAGATTTAAAAGACAAAAAAATAAGATGTATAGGAGATATAAATAAAAAAATAAATGAAGATCCATTAAGAATACTAAGAATGGTACGTTTAAAAGCAAAATATGATTTCAAAATCGATGATGAACTAAAAGATTTTGTCAAATATAATTCTAAAATTTTATTAAATATATCAAATTATAAAATAAAAGAAGAATTAGATAAAATGTTTTCTAATCAAAATAAATTAGAAGCAATAAAAATACTAGATGAACTTAATATAAGTGATATTTTAAACTTACATACTAAAAATATAAAATATACAAAAGATATAATGGGTATATATGCACAACTTAATAATTTAAATTTACCATTTACTAAATTGGAAAAAGATACTATTATAAAGATACAAGAAATATTAAAACAAAATAAAATAGATAATAATATTTTATATAAATATGGATTATATATATGTACAATAGCAGGTGAAATATTAGGCATAAATACTAAAGACATAAACAAGATGTTTAATAAATTACCAATAAAATCAAAAAAAGATATAAAAATTAATATTAAAACTCTAGTTAAATTAAATAATAATTGTTATAATAATATTAACGAAATTTATTCCTTATTAGAGTATAATATCATTAATGGAATAATAAAAAATAATAATAGAGAAATAGTTAAATTTATTAGAAAGAAGGTATAATTATGAGTAATGAAGTAATTTATAGTATCATCAAAAATAAAGATTACATAATTAGACCATTTCTATTTAAAATTATAAAAGAAAATAATTTAACTATAAATGAAACATTATTATTAATATATCTAACTAATCAAGAACATCCAGTATTGGACTTAAATTTAATAAATAACATAACTTCATTAACTAATGCTGAAATATTAGAATCATTCAGTTCACTAACTAGTAAAAATTTAATTAGTACAAATATTACTAAAGATGGAGATAGAGTTAATGAAGAAATATCTCTAGATAGTATTTATAAATTAGCAGCATGTGATATAAATAAAAAAGTAACTAAAAAAAGTAGTAAAAATATATTTGAAACTTTTGAAAAAGAATTTGCAAGACCATTGTCACCAATGGAATATGAATTCATTAATGCTTGGATAGAAAGTGGAATGAGCGAAGAATTAATAAAAGAAGCTTTAAAAGAAGCAACATTAAATGGAGTAAGTAATTTAAGATATATAGATAAAATAATATATGAATGGACAAAGAAAGGTTATAAAACAGTTAGTGATGTAGAAAACAATAGAATGAAAAAAGATAAAGAAGAAAAAAATAATTACTTCTTTGAATATAATTGGTTAGATGAAAACTGAAATATTACTTGAAAATTTAGATGAGATGATACCTAATCCTAGATGTGAATTAGAGTATAATAAAGATTATGAACTACTAATCGCAACTGTTTTATCTGCACAATGTACTGATGCTAGAGTAAATAAAGTGACTAAAGAATTATTTGAAAAATATGATATTTTTAGTTTAAGTAATGCAGTAGAAAAAGATATAGAAAATATTATTTATAGTTGTGGAAATTATAAAAAGAAAAGTGTATATATAATTAATATTGCTAAAAGCCTAGTAAAAGATTTTAATGGTATTGTTCCAAATGATAGAGAATATTTAGAAAGCCTTCCTGGAGTAGGAAGAAAAACTACTAACGTAGTATTATCAAATCTTTTTGATATTCCAGCTATTGCAGTAGATACTCATGTAGATAGAGTATCAAAAAGATTAGGATTAGTAAATAAAAATGATAGTGTTTATACTGTAGAAAAAAAACTAATGAAAAAACTTCCAAAAGATAAATGGAGTAGAACACATCATCAATTAGTATTATTTGGAAGATATATATGTAAAAGTCAAAATCCTAACTGTGATGAATGTAAATTAAAAGAATATTGTAAATATATTAAAAAAAGATAATATGTGATATAATAACGAAAGGTGATTTGAATGGCTGTAAGTAGAAGTGAATTAAGAGAAAAAATAATGACTATTTTATATCAAATTGATATGTATAAAAAAAGCAATTATAATTATGATTTAGATAAAGTAATAAAAGAAAATATAGAAATATCTAATGAGTTTGTTAATACTATTGTAAATGGTGTATTAGATAATTATGATGAGTTAAATAAAATTGCAAATGAATATTTAACTGATTGGACAATAGATAGATTAGATAATTTAGGTGCAACTATATTAAGAATGAGTTTATATGAAATTAAATATACAGATACTCCAAATATTGTTGTTATTAATGAAGCAATTGAATTAGCAAAAAAATATAGTGATGAAAACGTTAGAAAGATGATTAATGCTGTTTTAGATAAAATAGTTAATGAATAATATAGTAGTTGCTATATTATTTTTAATATAATAGGTGAAACATGGAAAGAAGATATATAACAGTAACTACATTAAATAAATATTTGAAAAATAAATTTGATATTGATCCACATATACAAAAACTATGTTTAAAAGGAGAAATATCTAATTTTAAAGGACATACAAGAGGACATTTATATTTTACTTTAAAAGATGAAACAAGTAGAATTAATGCCGTAATGTTTTCTAGTGCTGCTAGTAAACTTAATTTTGTACCAGTAGATGGTATGAAAGTGTTAGTAGTAGGAAGAGTTAGTATTTATGAGCCTACAGGTGGTTATCAAATTTATATAGAAGAAATGATAAATGATGGTGTAGGTAATCTTTATTTAAAATTTGAAGAATTAAAAAAACAATTAGCAAAAGAAGGATTATTCAATCAAGATCATAAAAAGAAGATTCCAAAATTTCCTACTAAGATAGGAATAGTAACTGCTCCAACAGGAGCTGCAATAAGAGATATATTAAGTACTATAAAAAGAAGATTCCCATCTACAAATACAATATTGTTTCCAGCATTAGTACAAGGTGAATTAGCTGCTAATGACATAGTAAGACAAATAAAAAAAGCTGATGAATTCAACTTGGATGTTTTAATTGTTGGCCGTGGTGGAGGTTCCATTGAAGACTTATGGAGTTTTAATGAAGAAATAGTAGCTCGTGCAATATATGATGCTAAAACTCCAATAATTTCTGCCGTGGGACATGAAATAGACTTTACAATAAGTGACTTTGTAGCAGATTTAAGAGCACCAACTCCAACAGGAGCAGCAGAAATGGCTGTGCCAAACATAACTGATGTAAGAAATTTCATAAATCAATTAGATATAAGGTGCAACAAAGATATTAGCAATATTCTGGATGCAAAAAAGGAAAGATTAAATACTTTAAAATCAACATACGTATTAACAAATCCACTGGCAACGTTTGAAATAAAAGAACAAAAATTAGATACATTAATAAATAAACTAAACGATATAACAAAACATAACTTAGATATAAGTATAAAAAAATTAGATACATTAAAAAATAATTACACTCTTAATAATCCAAACTCAATAATAAGTACATTTAATAATACATATGAACTATTATTAAATAAATTAGATTTATTAAACCCATTAAATGTCTTAAAAAAAGGTTATAGTGTAACAACTAAAGATAATAAAACAATAAAAAATATTAAAGATATAAAAATAAATGATAAAATAAATATTAAATTACATAAAGGTAACATAGATGCAATAATAGAAAGGATTAATAAATAATGGAAGAAAAGAAATTTGACGAATTATTATTAGAAATAGAAAGTATTGTAAAAGAATTAGAAAGTGGTAATACTGATTTAGAAACCAGTATTGAAAAATATAGTAAAGCAATGAAACTAATAAAAGTATGTTCAGATAAATTAAATAAAGCAACAAAAAGTGTAAATAAAATATTAGAAGAAAATGGTTCTTTGGAAGATTTTACAATAAATGAAAGTGAGTAATCACTTTTTTTGTATACATTTACAGAAACTCTTGTAATCATAAGATATATGAGTATTATAACAAATCGAACATTCATTTTTTAGTGCTTACCTCAAACTATTTAAGTAGTAAAAAGGTGTGATAGTATGCGTAATCAAACCTTCCTTTGATTACTTATATTAATCATGTTGAGTACACTAATAATTCTTCTATTCAGGGGGTAAAGGTTTATTTAACTGGCACTAGTACATAATGTGTTAATTGTTTTGTTTAATTACATAACAAAAGCACACGAGTACGTGTGCCAACCAATAAAATGGTAGTCATTCAAATAAATGAATGTTCTATTAAATTAAGTATAAAACAAAATTTGAGTATTGTAAATGATAAATTGTTAATGTATAATATAGATAGAGTAGAAAATACTCTGTATGAGTTTTGAATTTTGGAAGAGTAAAGATTATATAACCTAATTTTCTCTCGAACAAACGTTTGGTCGGGGGGGGGTTAATAATTATATAATTTTTTTGTGTACTCGACATATTGTGATATTTTTAACATTTTATATTTTATACAATTAAATTATAGTGTAAAGCAAAAATATGGAAAGAGGTAAAAATATGAACAAAAAACAAAAAATTATTGTTAGTGTAGTAGGAATAACAATTATACTATTAACATTATTAGGATTAACATATGGATATTATTTAACTAGAATACAAGGAAATACTAATGATAAGAGTATCAGTGTAACAACTGCTAATTTAGAGTTAATTTATGATGATGGTAACGGTTTATTAACAGCTGAAAATATACTGCCAGGGCAAGAAATTGTTAATAAAACTTTTTCAATAACTAGTAATAGTAATGTTGCGATTTCTTATGGAGTATTTTTAGAAGAAGTTATAAATACATTTAATAATAATGAAGACATAGTTTATACATTGAATTGTACTAGCAATTTATCTAATTGTGATGGAATAAATGGAAAATATCCTATTTATAATACTAAATTAATTGAAAACAGTATTCAACCTAATGAAACTCAATATTATACTTTGAAAATAGAATATAGAGAAACTGGTAAAGATCAGTCAATTGACATGGGAAAACTATTATCAGGAAAAATTAATATTTATTCTTTACAAGATATTGTAAATTTAAATGGAAAAGTAAGTAATTATGAAAATGGCGATTATGTAGTAGTAAATAGTGAAACTCCTAAAAGAAGTGAAATAATTAATGGTGAATTTAAGGTTGTGGGACTAAAGTCTGAAGAACACACTATAAATCTATTTAATAAGGAAAATATATCAAAAGGTTCAACTACATTTACCATTAAAAATGGTAAAACAGCTACTATAAATGATAAAACATTTATAGTAACAAAAGATTCATCAAATTTATTCATAACTTTAAACGCAAAATCATTATCTAATATTACACTTGATTCAATTGACAATCCATTTTATCAAAATAACAATAGTTTAAATTATCATATTCTTAATAATTCAAAAAATAATGTTAATGGAACTTCTTTAGTAGAAAATACACTATCTAAACCCGGTGTAGTTGCCCCTGGAACAAAATATAATGAAAAAAAATGGTCTCAAACTAACAATAGTACTTTTTTTAGTGATAATGCTAATAAGACAGTAATGTACGCTACCGCATATGAATTTGACCAAAATACAGGTTTATTTAAATTAAAAAATGTAAAAACGTCTAAACTTTCATCGTTAAAAATTACAAATACTAAAATTTATTTTGGTTTACCTATTTTACAATCTGAAAATACAACTTCAACATCAAATTTAACTACGGTTTATTTTCTAAATAAAACTTATAATGGTGCTTTATATGCTGAACAAGAGCCCGTTGACGAAAAAGAATTATCATATACTAGTGATGATTATGGGACAAGTTATTATTATAGAGGAAATGTAATAGATAATTACGTTAATTTTGCTAGTATGTGTTGGAGAATTGTCAGAATAGAAGGAGATGGTTCAATAAAACTTATATTAGAAGATAATAATGCTGAATGTAACTCAAATTTATATACAGGAAATTTTATAATTTCTAATGGATTATATGGAACTATGGAAACAAATGGAACAATAAATTATATTAATCAATCTGATTCAAATTATATGATTAATTCATTTAAGACATTTCAAAGCACTTTGAATTCAGCTATAATGAATAAATATGGAAATGCAGAATCAATTTCAACAAAATTAAAAAAAGAAAATTGGTGTATAGATATATCGAGTTATTCTGATAGAGCAGGTAATGAAAATATTAATCAAAATCAAATTATAGAAAATATAAATAATAATGCAGATATATTTTTTGGCTCATTTAAAAGATTATATGGACAAAAAATTTATACTAATACTTCTTTATCTCCTACTCTGAATTGTGATAACTACAATAATATGATTGTATCTAAATACATGGATAACAACGACATTTATGTTGGGACAATAACGGCGGATGAAGCTGTATATGCTGGTGCTGAAATTAACGTAAAAAAATCAAATATTTATTTATATAATGATTATTTTAAAAAACAGACTTCTAAATATTGGATGACATTAAGTCCAGCATTATACAGAAATTCTAATTTAGCAACATTTAGTTTTTATTATAATGGATCTTTTAGTGGTATATCGCCAACTTCTTCATCAAATGGTTTATTAGGTATAAGACCAGCAATTGTATTAGCAAATAGCATAGAAATAACTAGTGGAGATGGAACAAAAACTAATCCGTATATAATTAAATAATTAAATTTTTTATTGCATTTCAATTAAATGGTTAGAGTGATTATACAAGAATTTCTAATTTAAAGTACAAGATTTTAGAAAGTTAGCCAAAAATTGGTTAACTTTTTTTATAAATTCATCACACAATAATAATGGTGATAGAATGAAGAAAAAGTTAGTAGCAGTATTGGTAATACTTCTATTTCCACTTAATGTAGTAGCATACTCTAATTACATAATACCTGGTGGTAATAATATAGGAATAGAAGTATATAATAAAGGAATTATAGTAATAGGATTTTACAAAATAAATAATAACTTTAATACAAATGATATTAAAATAGGAGATATAATAACTAAAATTAATAACAAAACAGTTTATACCATAAATGAAATGGTAAACGAAATAGAAAAAAATGTAAAAGATAACAAAGTAAATATTACTGTATTACGTAATAAAAAAGAAACAAATATAACATTCAATTTAGTTAACGTAGATGGAGTATATAAAACTGGTCTTTATGTAAAAGATTCTATTAGTGGAATAGGTACATTAACATATATAGATCCAGAAACTAAAATATATGGAGCATTAGGACATGAAATTATAGAAAGTAATTCTATGACGAGTGTCGAAGTTAAAACAGGTTATATATTTGAAAGTAGTGTAACTAGTATAGATAGATCTAGTATTGGTAATGCTGGAACGAAAAATGCCAAATTCTATACAAATAATAGATTTGGTAATATAAATAAAAATACTGTTTCAGGTATATATGGTAAATATACTAAATCTTTACCTAACATAGAAAAATTAGAAGTAGGAAAAAAAGAAGATTTACATACTGGTAAAGCGTATATATATACAGTATTAAAAGGTGAAAAGATTGAATCGTTTGAAATTAACATAAAAGAGATAAATAAAAATACTAAAATAAAAAATATATCATTTGAAGTAACTGATGAAAGATTAAAAAATGAAACAGGCGGTATAGTACAAGGAATGAGTGGATCTCCAATTATTCAAGATAATAAAATATATGGTGCCGTCACTCATGTTATAGTAAATAATCCTTATACAGGTTATGGTATATTTATAACAACTATGTTAGAAGATGGAGAAAAAAATATTAATACCTAATAAAAGGTATTTTTTCTTTTTTTACAATTTTTTTACAATATTTCATACTTATATGCTATAATCTTATATAGAATAGGAGGTTATATGAAGGATAAGAAAAAGACCATACTACTCATAATAAGTATTTTATTAATTTCTATTTCATTTTGTACAGGTGTGATTATTGGTTTAGTAACTACTAATAAAAATAATATAAAAAATAATGACGTACAAAATGTTACTAGAACATTAATGATATATATGGCTGGTTCTGATTTAGAATCGGGTTCAGGACTTGGAAGTTATGAATTAGAAAGCATTGTTCCAGAGAATACTAACTTAGAAGATTTAAACGTTATACTTTTAGCCGGTGGTTCCAAAAAATGGCATAATGATTTTATATCTGTAGATGAAACATCTATATTTGAATTAACTAGTGATGGATTTAAAAAAATAAAACAAAATGATGTTAAAAATATGGGAGAGTCAAAAACATTATCCGAATTTTTAAATTATGTTTATGAAAATTATAAAACAGATGAATATGATTTATTATTTTGGAATCATGGCGGAGCAGTAGATGGTAACGAATATGATGAACTTAATAGTTCAGATAACTTATCACTGCTTGAAGTAAAAGAAGCATTTACATCATCACCATTTAAAAATAAAAAATTAGAAATGGTAATATATAGAACATGCTTAAATGGAACTATTGAATATGCCAATATATTAAAAGATTATGCAAATTATATGGTTGCAAGTGAGGAAGTAACGGTTGGTATGCAAGGATATTCACCGCTTACATTTATATCAAAAATAAATAAAGAAACATCAACAGTAGATATTGGAAAAATGATGATAAATACTTATAAAGAAGCAGTTGATGGTATATGTAATGGCTCTAAAGATTGTGTTAATATTACATATTCTATTATAGATTTAAGTAAAATAAATGACATTAATTATGAAATGAATAATTTCTTTGAATATCTAAAAAAAGATTTATCAACAAATTTTGCTAGTATATCAAGAATAAGAGATAATATTCCGCAATATGGTAGTGATATAAAAGAATATGATATGATAGATTTATATTACTTAGTTGATAATTTATCAAATTATGGAAATGGTGAAGTATTAAAGTCAAAAATAAAAGACGCAATAGTTTATAACTATACCAATAATAATTATTCAAATGGTTTATCTATTTACTTCCCATATAATTCTACATATTTTACATCGATTTATAAAGATATATCATCATCAAATAGTTACTATGATTTTATTACAGATTTTTCTAAAGAAAGAAATACTATAAAAACTCCATTATTTTCTTTAAATGATATTAAAAAAGAAAATCAAACCAATGAAGGAGCAGACTTTGAATTAGAATTAACTGATGAACAAGTCGAAAATTATAGTAGTGCTAAAGCAATCGTCTTCTTAAAAAATAAAAATAAAGAAGATAGGGTTGGAATGTATAGACCATTATTTAATACAAAAGATATCAAATTAAATGGTAATAAATTACAAACAAAAATACGAGGAAAATCATTAAGAGCAGTAGATAATTCTACTAGCGAAGGTGGATGGTTAACTTTAATAGAGACATACCATGAAGGTGATGTATATAGATATCAAACATTTGGTATATTAGAAAATATTAATGGTAAGTTTGCTGTAGAATCAGTAGAATTATCTATTGAAATAAGTAATGAAAATCCAAATGGAAAAATAATAAACGCTAAAATAAGAGATAAAAGTAATACTGATAATGGTAAAATTTTGCCAAATGTCGTATCAAAAAATTATTTAGATTACGATTATATTGCATTTGCATCAAGTAGTTATAATCTAGAATTTAATGAAGATGGAACATATAAAGATTTAGGTAAAAGCGATGGAATAATTGAAGGGTATGAATTTAAAACAAAAGAGTTAAAATTTATAAAAGAAAATTTTGAAAATGATAATGAATATTACGCAGTATTTGTAATAACTGACGTAGCAGGAAATACATATAATTCTAAATTAATTAAAATTAATTAGAAATAAGAGGAGGATATATATGAATAATGAAAATAATAATATTAATAATAATGAAATAAACAATAATAGTTTAAATAATAATGGAGCACCATTAAATGCTTTTAACAGTACCCCTGAAATAGAATTACCAAAAATGAATAATGAACCAGTTAGTAATAATGGTATTGAATTACCACAAATGAATGGTAATGAACAAGTAAATAATTTAAGTAGTAATGATTTAAATAATATAAATCCACAACCAAATAATGTAGAAGTATTAAATAATGAACAAAATAATGTTCCATTTAATGAAGTATCAAGTTACAACACTGTAGATACATCATTAAATAACAATATTCAAAATAATATGAATCAAACACAATTCAATGCTCCAATTGATAATATGACAAATAGCACAATAAATGATACTTTAAGTAATAATATTCAAAATGAGCAACCAATAAGTAACTTTCCAAATGAACCAATAAATAACATACAACCAAATACTACATTTAATACGACTTACAATAGTCAACAAGAAAGTGAAATTAATACGAATGCACCTGTACAACCAAATATTGATATTACACCAATGAATAATAATATGAATAGTAACATGAATAACTTTACGAGTATCAATACAAATAACGGTATGAATACTAGTGAGCCAACTATTAATAATGGAATGCCTAATAATATGTATAACCAACAACCAACTAATTATACTGAACCTAGTATGAGTACTACAAATAATGCGGAAGTAAATAGCGCACCAAAGGAAGAAAAAAAGAAGAGTAATGTTGGCTTGATAATAGTAGTTATATTACTTATGATAGTTTTGGGAGTTTCTGGATTCTTAATTGTTAAAATGATTAATTCAAATAATAATACAAATAATAATACAAACACTCCATCTACTACTGAACCAACAACTATAGCACCTACTAATACAGATAATAATAAAACTACTAGTGCAAATACAATAAATTATTATGGATTAGATTTTATAATTCCTAATGGTTATCAAGCACAAGAAAAGGAAGGAAAGTTAATTTTTGCTTCAAACAGTAAAGCTTTTATATTAGGTTTATATAGAGGAAGTTATGAAGAAACAATAAGCAAATTTGAAACTGAAATGAATTCAAAAATGAAAAATACTACAGTAAATGGTGTAACATTTAGTACTGCTGATTATTTCTATAATAATGAACATATGTTAATGTTTGTATTGAATACTGCTCAAGATAACTTAGTGCTTTTAGGAAGTGCATTCAATTCTGATTTTACATATGATGAAACGATATTAAAAGATGTTTTAGTTGCATTAGGATTAAGCGATAATGCAAGTGAATTTAGTGTACCTAGTACATTCTCTGGAAACAGTAATATAATGGATGAAATAAGCATTGAAAATTTCAATAAAAATTTAGATGTTTTTGAATAATATATAATTTAAATATCACTATATTAGTGGTATTTTTTTCTTTACTTAAAACAAAATATATATTAAAATAACTACTTGAAAAAAGGGAGTTTAAGGAGTATATAATAATGTTTGAAACTATAAAGGCTAAAAGAATATATAAAAAATTATATTTAGAAAATACTAGTGAAGAAGAAAAAGAAAAAATATATAATAAATTAATAAAAAGCAAAAACAAAGAAAAAATAATATTTGAAATAAATTGCTGTTATTTAAAAAATAAAATAGCATTCAAAATAGAGTATTTAGAAAATGATTATTATATAACTGAATTATTAAAATATCTGCTAAAAGAAGAAACTCAAGAACAAATATTAAATTATATATTATCTGTTAGAGTTACAGAGCAAAATAAAGTCTATTTATTAAATAATCTCTTAGAAGATTCTTATATTGAAAAAATATTACAAAGTAGTGAATTTAGTGATAATGTAAAAGAAATAGTAATTAAAAAGAATAATATAAAGCCATTTTATATTTATAAAATGTTAACTTCATATGGAATAGAAGACAAATATAAAAAATATATTTTTGATAATTTAATAACTGAAGAAAATGTCATTGAATGCTTATACGAAATGAGTCGTGTAGAAGAAGAATCTAATAAAGTATATAAAAAATTTAAAAAATATATAGAAAAATATATTTTAAGTATCAAAAAAAAAGAATTATTAAAAAAAATAACTTCACTTTATGAATTACCAGATAAATTAAAAAATATGATTATAGACAAAAGAAAAAAGGATTTAATAAAAATAATAAATAATAGTGATAGATATACATTATATATATGTTGTTCTTCTAATATTCCTAAGCTAATAGAATTAACATTAGAAGTAGCAAGAAAAAAAGTATTAAGAACTTTTAAAAGAATAACTAAATCTGAATTATTGAATTTAATGAATGGAAGTTTACCAATCGATATAAAAGAATATATATTTAATAACAATGAACAAGTTATTAATAAATACGTTAATAACTTAAAAGAAAAAGATATAAGAGATGGATATAATGTATATGGTCAAATAATGAATGGACCAAGAGAATTAAATTTAAAAATATTTAATAAACATAAAGAAACAATAATAAAATTAATTAAAGAAAAAGAAATAAATAGTATACGATATGGAATAAAAGATAATAAATATATAGAAGAATTAATTGATTTAATGATTACAACAAAAATAAATGATGAGAATATTATTAGTGTTTTAAATGACTATTATTATGATATTGAATTTATTGATATTATAATGAAACATTCTAAAAAAAGTATAATAAATTTAATTGATAAAATTACATATGAAGAAATAAAAAAATATACTTCTATTAATTTATATAATAAAATTATAAACGCAATTGTTAATAATTACCCTGATTATGTTAGAAAAAAATTAGAAACATTAAAAGAATCAGAAAAAGAAGGTCTATTATTAGGTTATAATCTTAATTTTGAAATAAAAAAACAAATATTAAAATGTTACAATATTGAAGAAGAAGATTTAGAAGCAATTATAGATTTATTAAACATTACATATAATGTCGACGTAATAAATCAATATGATAAAATAAAAAAATTCTTTACATTAATAAACATCGATTTTAGCTTATTTATTCAATATGGATGTGGAAATATAAAATATAAAAATTGGTTAAATAATATTTTAAATATAATGAATAAAGATATAAAAAATTTTATAAAGATAAAAGAATATCTGTTTAAGAATTATTATAAAATAACAAGCAAAGTATCTTTAATAAATAGCATATTAGAATTAATAGATAATTATAATAAATATGAAATATTATTAAATTATTTAGCAAATGACAATATAAGATTAAATAAAAAAATAAAAAACGACTTATCAAACTTATTCGAATTAAATATGTTCGGAGAAATAATTAATCCGCCCAAAGATTTAGAAGAATTAAGTAAATTTAAATCTGTTATATATAAAAAATATTTAGAAATGATTGAAGATCCTAATATAGATATAAAAGAATTAAGAAGTATGCTAAAAAAATTATTATTAAGCAATAATACTAGTACTATGATTGATAATATTGGTGGGATAAATTCATTAGAAATATTAAAATTAAATAATAAAAATAATACTGTTATATGTAATTTAATTGATGAAATAATATCAAATATATCTATTATATATGATATTGAAAGAACAGAAAATATAAATGGATTAAAAGAATTAATAAAAAAAATAATAGGAAGCAATGAACAAGACTTGCTAAATGTTATAACTGAATTTAATAATATGGAAGAAAAAATAAGAAAAGTATTTGAATTAGATTCAGAAAATAATTTAACAAAGATAAATAGTATTGATGATAAAGAATGTATTATTGATAAAAAATTATCAAATTTATATGGAGGCATAGTTTATGATTTTAGTGATAAAAACTATGTTTTATATGCACATATAAAGAGTTATAGAGAAAGCGTTGAAGATTTAGTAAATGGTAAATCAACTTCAAAAAGTAATTTTATTTCTTTAAGTCCTATAAGTTACAAGGGACAAAAATATTATTATAATCATGACAAATTAATTTTTGCATATGATACAATTCCAGAAAATAGTTTCATATATAGTTCAACATATAATATGGGATCTAACGAAATGGTAATGGAAAATTCAACTGTTGTAAAAATGTCAAAATTAAACCAAAAAGGTATACTGGAAACTAGTTCTGTAACAAACAATAATTCAGAAACATTATTATTTAGAGAAGGATTAAAACCATGTGGATTAATACTTGCTAATGGGAAAGAACCAACAGAAGAAGAAATAGAAATTCACAAAAAATATAATTTACCATTTATAATAACTCAAGAAATTGAAAAATTCATTGAAAACCCTAAAGAAGTATTTAAAAAGAATACTATAAAGGTAAAAAATGAAAAAGAAAAATTATTGACTATTAAAAATAGTTTACAAAAATACATTAGTTACACAAAAGAAAATGAAATTTATACTGGAAGAGAAATTGCAATAATGACAGACATTCATGGAATGTATGAACCTACAGTAGCTATATTAGAAAGTATTAAAAAAAGAGGTATAACTGAAATTTATTCTTTAGGAGATAATGTAGGTTTAGGACCAAATCCTGCTGATGTAGAAGACGTATTAAATGATTATGGTTGTAAAACTATAGCGGGTAATGCTGAATATTATAATACTATAGGCATAGAACCATTCCCATACTTTGATAAAGAAAAAATAGAAAATCAAGAATGGACACTTGATAAATTAGGAACAAAAAGAATAGAAAACATGAAATTATATCCAGCATCTAAAGATATTATTGTTGGAAATAAAAAAGTTGTTTTATGTCACTTCATAAATGACATAAGATGGGATTTTAGAAAAAATAGTACATGGTCATATCAAAGTACAAAAGATCCAAAACAATTCTTATATACAAATAGTATTGATGCTAATAAAGATATTGAAAATGCATTAAGTTTAGGAATAACAAAAGAAAATTATGGTTACGTAGATGCAAAAGATAAACCAATTTTTGATGGAAAAAGTGTTAATGATTATGAATATGTTTTTCAAGGTCATGTACATTTTGATATGAGCGATAAATTAAACAACACCTATATTTACACTGTAAGAGCAGCAGGAATGGGTTATAAAGATGCAGATAAAAATATGGCACACTACATAATTTTAAAAGAAAAGAAAGATGGAACATTTGATATAGAAAAAGAATATGTTAATTATAATAAAAAAAGTCTAATTTCAAATATAAACTCAAGTAGTATTCCACATAAAGAAAAAGTATTAAGATTTTTAAATTGATCTTAATATTTTTTTTTGAAATAATACAAATATTTGATAAATTATAATAAAAACAACGAAGTTGTTGGTTCAAAATAAAAAATTAGTTTGCTAAACTAATTATTAGTAGAGAGTATGGTGTTATATATGAATAGAAAACAAAGAATAACATTTAGTGTAGTAGGTATAACAATTATATTATTAACACTTGTAGGATTAACATATGCATACTATCTAACTAGAATACAAGGTAATACTAATAATAAATCTATAGATATTACTAGTGCATATTTAAGATTAAGATATGATGATGGTAATAAAGAAATAACTATGAAAAATATCATGCCTGGTACAATAATCGGTACTAAAACATTTTCGGTAACAAATGAGGGAAATGCAAAAGTAGATGGCTATGCAGTTTATTTAGAAGACTTAATAAATGAATTGAGTAGAAAAGATGACTTAGTTTATACATTAACTTGTACAACTAACAAAAAAGATAAGTCTTGTGCAGGTAAAAGTGAAACAACATTTCCAACAACAAATGGAATAATTATTACAAATTCCATAGAAGTAGAAGAAACACAAAAATATGAATTAAAAGTAACGTATAAAGAAATGAATATAGATCAAAGTATTGATATGAATAAAAATATATCAGGTAAAATACAAATATATGCAATGGAAGAAATAGTAGATTTAACAGGAACGATAACAGGAACAAGTGAAGGAGATTATGTAGAACTACATAGTAATCCAAAGAAAAGTGAAATAAAAGACGGAAAATATTTAATACCAGCAGTAGAACCGGGAAATCATATAATATATATAAAAGATAAAGATGGAAATACATTAGGCCAAAGTAATTTAAATATAGTAAAATCATCTGAAGCATCATTTGATAATGATATAATAAAAGTAACACCAGATTCACAAACAGTAACTGTTGATATAGAAAAAACACCAACAAAATTAAATTTAGAATATAAATTAATAGAAAAATATAATCCATATAGTGATAATAAAGATAGTCTTGCTTACAAAATAATAAACAATGCACAAAATTTAATAAATAATGAAGATTTAGAAAATAAAAGAACAAAATGGGGAATGGAAGTAACAACATTTACATCTGCATCACAAGAAGATGAACGAGTATTAAATACAGCACCAGATGATTATGGAACGAGTTATTATTATAGAGGAAATGTTTTAGATAACTATGTTTCGTTTGCAGGAAAAACATGGAGAATAGTTAGAATAAATGGAGATGGCTCAGTTAGACTGCTGCTAAATGCAAGTGCTGGTACTTCAACATACAATTCAAAAATAAATGATAATGCTTATATAGGTTATATGTATGGCCTAACAGGTACAACAACAGATGAAAATAGATGTTTAATGTTAGTAGAAAATGAAGTAGTAAATAAGATAAGTGAATACACTACTAAAGAAATATGTGAGAAAAATAATGGAACATGGACAACAACAGCGTATGAAGCAACACACGCGAATATAAAAAATTCAACAATAAAAGAATATAATGATAATTGGTATTTAACAAATATAGAAGAAAAAGGCTATAGCAGTTATATTGCTGATACATTATTTTGTAATGATAAAACACCTTATGCATATGGAGATGGAACTAATAATAGCAAAACTACATATTATAGATTTTATGACAGATTTGCAGTATGGAAAACAACTTATAATATTGATTTTAAATGTCCTACAAAAATAGATAATGATTATTCTGTATTTACTGTAAATGTAAATACAATTTCAGATATTGTAAAAACAAATGGAAAATTAACATATTCAGTGGGGTTATTATCAGCAGATGAAGCAATATCAGCAGGTACTTTTTATCATAAAGATTCAACCGATATAAAAACATATATAAAAAACGGTTATTGGTATTATCTTATGACACCATCGTCAAATAGTATAGAAAAAGGAATTAGAATCCCAGTAATTACAGGATTTGGAGGTTCGGGTGATGATAATGGAAATGCAAAATATAATGTCGTGCCTGTAATTAATTTAAAAAAAGACATAAATGTAACAGGAGATGGAACAAAAGACAATCCATATATAATAAAAATAAATTAAGAGTACAACAAGTATTCTTTTTTCTTGACATAATAAAAATATTTGATAAAATATCACATACCAAAAGGGGAATATATATGAATAAAAAGATAGATAGTATGACATTAATATATAATAGTTTAAAAGAAGTATTTGATGGTTTTATTGCATTAGATAGTGTAGAAAAAGAAAGAATATTTTATGCATTATTTGGAATTATAGTATTAGATATAATATATAATAAAGAAACTATGGTAAAAAATACTACTGGAATAAATTATGAAAGTTTAATGAGTGATGAGGAATTAGAAAATATTTTATTATACATAAAAGATTATAACTATACTAATGGAGCAACTTTATTTGCAACAATAAGAAACAAACTAGCCCATGGAGATTATTATTTAGATAATGAGTACATAATATTTAATATAAATAACAATAAAGTAAAAGTATTTTTAGAAGATTTTGTAGGATTTTATATAGATTTAACAGATACTGTACAATGTAGATTTAAAGGAGAAAAATATAAAAAAATTAGATTACTGGGTACTGCAATGAACCAATTTGATAATTTAATTTTAAATGAATTAGATTTAGAAAAATTATTAAAACACTATACTTTAAAAGAATATACATTAAAAAGAAAAGACGGTAAACAATTACCAACACAAGAAAAGGTAATATTTGAAAGTTACTTAAATTATGTATACAATAATAAAAACTTATCTAGTAAACAAATGGATTATTATCTACATGAAACATTTAAAAGAAATTATATTGTGGATATAAAAAATCATAAAATGAAATCATTCAAAGATAAATATCCAATCATAAAAAATATAATGGATAGTATAAATGAATCATATAATTATGATAAAAAATATTTAACTAATATTATCTTTACTTTTGGAGAAAACTTATATAGACTATTGTCATTAGAATTTGATGATAATCCATTAATTTATGGAATGTCATATATAAAATTTATGTTAAACGATATGTTAAAACAAGACATTAATAACTTTGATGACTATATAGACTTAAAAAATATGGGTGATGAGCACTTTATGCTTTCAGTTCCGTATAATGAAATAATAGCAGTAATAGAACTAAGTATGATTTATTTTTGTTATTGTTATCCATTAGAAAGTATTTTTAAAGATAGTAAAATATATACTCATACAGATACTGATTTAGATTTTAGTAAACTTAATTTAAGCGAAATAACTCCATCAGTTAATAAATTATATGATACAGGAAAAAATAACTTAATGAATGAATTAAATAACAGAGTAAATGGATTATATAGAGATTTTGAAACAAAGTTAGAAAAATATAATGAAGTTAAAAATCAAAGAGATAACTTATTAAAAAAATATAAAGAATCATCAAAAGATAAAAAACAAAAAATAAATGAAATTATAAAAAAATTAGATAATACACTAGCATTATTAGATAAAGAATATGAGTATTATTTATTATCATATATAAATGAAGAAGAAAAGAAAAAAGAATTATTAAGTAAAATAGAAGATGAAGAATACTTTAAAAAATATTCAATTATAAATGGAATTAGAAATGCAATATCTCATGGAGGAGTATATTTAGTTAATGATGTAAATACTAACTTTGAAGATATAGAGTTAGAATTTATTGATGAATATGAAGGAAAAATAGAATTTAAACTTAGAATAAATTTATATAATTTATTATCTTTAACAGAATTAGAAAATATGAATATAACAAATAAATATCTTAAAAATAAGAAAAAAACTAAAATAGACTAGCAATTTTATAAAAATGTGCTATAATACTAATATATTTTAAATTGATGAAGCAGAGAAGTAATATAGAAAATATTCTTAAAAGAGAGCTGTAGATGGTGAAAATTCAGCAAGATAAAACTATATGAATAACACTGCTGAGATTCTTTCTGAAATTAGTAAGAAAGAACGGTTATAACCGTTATATTAAGAGATATCAGTTAATGATAAATAGGGTGGTACCGTGGAATTTCTGCCCCTATGTCATTAACTTTTTTTATTGGAGGAATTATTATGATAACAAAAGAAAAATTAAATAAATATGCAGAAAAATTAATGTTTAGAATGAGTGATAGTGAATATGATACTCTTTTAGAAGAATTTGATATTATTTTAAATCAAATGGAATTAATTGGAAAAATAGATGGAATAAATGAAGTTGAACCAATGATATTTCCAATTGTTAGTTATGAAAGAGAATTAAGAAATGATGAATGTACTGAAGAATTAACCGTAAATGATGTACTAAGTAATACTAAACATCAAGTACGTGATCAAGTTAAAGTACCAAAGGTGGTGGAATAATTATGGAATATAGAAAAATGATGATTGATGATTTAAGAAAGATTCTTGATAATAATGAAATTACTAGTGAAGAATTATTTAATGAAGCAAACAAATTAGCGCATACTTATCAAAATGATATAAATCCATTTGTTACTATAATTGATAACTATAAAATTAGAGGCAAAAAAAATACTATATTAACAGGTATACCATATTCGTTGAAAGATAACTTTTCTACATCTAATATATTAACTACAGCATCAAGTAATATATTAAAAAATTATGTTCCGGTATATGACGCAACAGTATATAAAAAATTAAAAGATGCTGGTGCAGTTTTAGTAGGAAAAAACGTATTAGATGAATTAGCAATGGGAGGTACAGGAACAACAGGACATACAGGAGTAGTAAAAAATCCATGGGATACTAAAAGACTTATTGGTGGTTCATCTGCAGGATCTTGTGCAAGTGTTGCTTTAGGTATTGTTCCGTTTTCTATAGGAAGTGATACTGGTGATAGTGTAAGAAAACCCGCTGCATTTGGTGGAGTTGTGGGATTTAAACCAACTTATGGAAGAATATCTAGATATGGATTATTTGCATTTGCATCAAGTTTAGATCATGTTGCAATGTTTACAAGAAGTGTTCGTGATGCTGCAATAGTAACAAACATTTTAAAAGGTGAAGACGAATTAGATATGACTACACTAAAAGATGATAATAAAGATTATACAGAAACTTTATGTGATAGTGTAAAAGGTAAAAAATTATTTTACATAAAAGAAGCATGTAATATAAGTAGTTATAAAAATCCTAGTGAAATGTTAAAGAAAACACTTGAAAACTTTCAGGATGTTATAGAAAAATGTAAAAGTTTAGGAATGACTGTTGAAGAAGTTTCAATAGATGAAAACTTACTTAATGCATTATATCCATCTTATATGACTATTAGTTGTGCAGAAGCAACTAGCAACAATTCAAATCTTACAGGTATACAATTTGGAAATAGAAAAGATGGTCTTACTTATGAAGAAATAATGTTTAATACAAGAACTCTTGGCTTTTCAGAATTAATAAAACGTAGATTTGTTATAGGTTCTTATGTATTACAAAAAGAAAATCAAGAAAAATTATTCTTAAACGCATGTAGAGTAAGAAGAATGATAACTAATAAAATGCATGAATTATTTAAAACTTATGATGGCTTAATTATGCCAGCAAGTGGAGGTATTGCTCCATTATTTGGTGAAAAAACAGATGCTCTTTCTAGTGAATATTTAATATTAGAAAACCATTTATGTATAGGAAATTTTGGAGGATATCCAAGTATAACTATACCAAGTGGATTTATTAATAATATGCCAATAGCAGTTAATATAACAAGTGATATATACAAAGATAGTGAAGTATTAAATATGGCAAATATGTTAGAAAGTACTATGAATTATAAAGGACAAATAGTAGGTGATAAAAATGTATAAAGTTATAATTGGTTTAGAAGTACACTGTGAATTAAAAACAAAATCAAAGAATTTTTCAGGTGCAAAAAATACATACACTCACATACCAAACATTAATGTATGTCCACCAGATTTAGGATTACCAGGTATATTACCAGTAGTTAACAAAGAAGCATGTAAAAAAGCATTAAAAACAGCAATGGCTTTAAATTGTGAAACTCCAGATGAAATAATATTTGATAGAAAAAACTATTATTATCCAGATTTACCAAAAGGTTATCAAATAACTCAAGTAACTAAACCATTTGGAAGAAATGGACACGTATCATTTTATGTTAATGGAGAAATTAAAACAGTTCAAATACATCAATTACACTTGGAAGAAGATACAGCCTCACTTGAACATTGTTCAAATTATTCATTAATAGATTATAATAGAAGTGGAATACCTCTAATGGAAATAGTTACAGAACCATGTATATATAGTGCAGATGAAGCAGTAAGATTTTTGGAAACATTAAGAAATATTTTCTTATATTGTGAAGTAAGTGAAGCAAAAAGTGACAAAGGTCAAATGAGATGTGATGTAAATATCTCTTTAATGAAAGATACTGACAAAGAATTCGGTACTAAAGTAGAAATGAAAAATATAAATTCATTTGCAAGTGTAAAAGCAGCAATAGAATATGAAATAAAAAGACAAAGTGAATTATTAGATAATGGAGAAAAAATAATTCAAGAAACAAGAAGAATAGATGAAGATGGAAAAACTTATTCAATGAGAGAAAAAGTAGATGCTGTAGACTACAAATACTATATTGAACCTAACTTAGTTCCAGTTAAAATGACTGATGAATTTAAAATGGATGTTAAAAAAGAAATACCAGAATTAGAATTTAGTAGAATAAAAAGATATTTAGATATGGGTATTTCATTATCTGATGCTGAAACTTTATCAAGAGTTAAGTCTATATCTAACTACTTTGATGAATTGATTAAATCTACTGATAATTTAGTTGATGCAACAAACTGGATGACAATAATAATATTAGGTTCATTAAACAAATTAAATATAGAGATAGATGAATTATTTATAACACCATCTATGTTATCTAAAGTAATAAACAAAGTAACAAAAAAAGAATTATCTAGTCAATTAGCAAAAAATATTGTTTATGAAGCAATGGAAAAACATATTGATCCAATAGAAATTATAGAAAAAAGTAATATAAAACAAATTAATAATGAAGATGAATTAATTAATATTATTAAAGAAATATTAAAAGAAAATCCAGAACAAGTAGATGAATATTTAAAAGGTAACGAAAAAATAGCAAACTTCTTAGTTGGTAAAGTTATGCAAAAAACAAATAAACAAGCAAACCCAGGTACATCTTTAAAATTAATTAAAGAAGAATTAGAAAGGATGAAATAATGAATAAATATAGAGATTGTTATGCAGGAAAAATAACAGAAGAATATATTGATAAAACTATAACAACTTCAGGATGGGTAGAAAATATAAGAGACCACGGTGGAGTAATATTTGTAGATCTTAGAGACCAATTTGGTGTACTACAATTAGTATCAAACGATGAAAAAATGTTTGATGATTTAAAAAAAGAATCTAGTATATGTGTTAAAGGATTAATAAGAAAACGTGACGAAGATGATTACAATGAAAAAATATCAACAGGTACAATAGAATTATTAGTAAGTTCACTTGAAATCTTAGGAAAATGTTTAAGTACATTACCATTTGAAGTAATGACTAGTACACATGTAAATGAAGATGTAAGATTAAAGTATAGATATTTGGATTTAAGAAATCCAAAAGTAAAAAATAACGTATTATTTAGAAATAAAGTTATTAGTTATTTAAGAGAAAAAATGTGTGAAAATGAATTTACTGAAATTCAAACTCCAATTTTAACAGCATCAAGTCCAGAAGGTGCAAGAGATTTTATAGTTCCATCTAGAAAATTCCATGGAAAATTCTATGCTTTACCACAAGCACCACAACAATTCAAACAATTATTGATGGTTGCCGGTTTTGATAAATATTTCCAAATAGCACCATGCTTTAGAGATGAAGACGCAAGACGTGATAGAATATACGGAGAATTTTATCAATTGGATATGGAAATGTCTTTTGTAGAAGAAGAAGATGTTTATAATATTGGAGAAAAAGTTTTTTATGATACATTCAAAAAATTTAGTAACAAAGAAATTAGTCATAGACCATTTAGAAGAATATCATATGAAACAAGTATGTTAAAATACGGAACAGATAAACCAGATTTAAGAAATCCATTAGAAATAATAGATTTAACTGATGAATTTAGTGACACTGACTTTAAGCCATTTAGAGGAGTAACTGTAAGAGGTATTAAAGTTGAAAATATAGGAACAAAATCAAATTCTTGGTTTAATGAATTAGTAAGTTACGCTAATAGTATAGGTATGCCTGGTATTGGTTATATTACTCTAATGGAAGATAATACTTTTAAAGGACCTATAGATAAATTTTTATCAGATTATGAAAGAGAAGATTTAATTAAAAAAGCCGATTTAAAAGCTAACGATGTATTATTCTTTATTGCAGATAGAAAAAATGCTCCAAAATTAGCAGGTTTAATTAGAGATGAATTAGGTAGAAAATTAGATTTAATAGATAAAAATAAATTTGAATTCTGCATAATAAATGATTTTCCAATGTATGAATGGAATGAAGAAGAAGAAAGATATGATTTTACACACAATCCATTCAGTATGCCAAAAGGTGGTATGGATGCTTTAAATAGTGATGATATAGAATCTATAGTTGCACATCAATTTGACTTTGTTTGTAACGGAGTTGAAATGGCTAGTGGAGCAGTAAGAAATCACGATTTAGAAATAATGAAAAAAGCATTTAGTATTGCAGGCTATAGTGAAGATACTTTAAAAGAAAGATTCAAAGGTTTATATCAAGCATTTCAATTTGGAGCTCCTCCACATGCAGGTATGGCTCCTGGTATAGACAGAATGATAATGATGTTATTAGATGAAGATAATATTCGTGAAACAATAGCATTCCCAATGAGCGCAAGCGGTTCTGATTTAATGATGGGTGCTCCTGGAGATGTAACTGAAACTCAATTAAGAGAAGTACACATAAAAATTAGAGATAAAAATTAGTCTCTAATTTTTTTACTATTGAATACGAACAAAGATTTGACATAATGCTAGTTTTTTGCTATAATTACCGTACATATGGGGGTTGTTAAAATGAAAAGAAAAGTTGTAAATGTAAAAAGAATCAATAAAAATACCAAGAAAAAAATATTATTAAAAATTACTGCAAGTTTAATAGGATTAGGAGTAATTGCATCATCATCATACGGAATATATCAATATAAAGAAAATAAACGTATTAAGATGGAAAATAAATATGGATACGAAAATATAAATCCATATGATTATTTTAAAGTAAAAAGTGATAACTTTGTTTTACTAGATATAGGTGACCATAATACTTCAAAGATATTCTTTCAAAATAAAAAAATAAAAATGTGTAATGAAAAAGATATATCATTAGGTATTATTGTATCAACTGATTCTTATAAAGAAAGTGAAATATATGATGACGTTGAATATGTAAAAGGCATAATAAAAAATAACAAAATAGATTTTCCAGTATATTTAAATATTGATAAGATAATTGAAAATGAAAATCTTAATATTGAAATGAAAACAAAATTAATTAAAGATTTCTTAGAAAAATGTTCATCAAATAAAATATATGTTGGAGTAAATGGTAAAGACGTTAATTTATGTCGTATGAAAAAATATTGTAATATAACAGAGTATGATGCTTACGTTGAATTAGATGAAAATCAAGATGAACCATTATATGATGGAGTATGTACAATTATTAAAGACAAAAATGGTAAAATTACAGCCAAAGAAAATCTTGCTACTATAATTGGAAATAAAAAATTAAATAATAGTGATAATTTTGCTAAAGATGGTAAACATGTAATTAAAGAAAATGAATCTATTATAGATATAGCAATGAAATATGGTATGAGTGAACGAGAAATATTAGAATTTAACAATAAAAGTAAAAAAGATATAGTACCAGGAGTTGTTATAAGAATACCATGTATAATAGATAAAAATATACCAGAAACAAATAGTGAATATTTAAAATTAGAAGATCCAATAAGAGGTTGTGATATTTCATATGCACAAGGAAATAATATTGATTGGCAAACTATAAAAGATAATTTTGAATATGTTATAGTAAAAATCTCACAAGGTTTAAATTTAGATAGTTGTTATGAAAATAACATGAAATATTGTGGTTTAAATAATATTGAGACGGGGATATATTGTTATAATGGCTTCCCAGGATCATTATACCCTGATAAAGAAGAATATAGACGAGTATTAGAAAAACAAGCAGATTTTGTACTAGAAAATTTAAAAAATAAAAAAGTATCATATCCAATATATCTTGATATAGAAACTAACCAAGATGTTAGAAATTTGTATACTTCTGATGATATGAAAATAATGCTGGATGTTTGGAAAGATAAAATGTTAAATGCTGGATATGAACCAGGAATATATTGTAACAAAGATACATTTGAATATATATCAGATTCTATAGATTATGATATAAATGAAGAGTTCAGTACATGGATTTCTGGTGGGAATCAATATACACGAGAAACAAGAGACATTGATATAGAAGACATTAAAGCAATCGACAATACTTATAATTATAAAAATAAAAATTATACTTGTGATATGTTACAAGTAACAGATAGTGCAACAAACGCTGGTGCACAAAATGATAAAGGTCATTTAGATATTAATTATTCATATGTAGATTACTCTAAAAAAACTACCGGTACTGCTTTAGTAGAACCAGATGAAATAAAAGAATTTGGATTTAGAACTCCATCTTTAAATAAAGTTGTTATAGCATCATCAGAAGGTTTATCTATTTTAGCACTTGGAGCAATATTTATAAAAAAACGTAAAAATAAAAAAATGATAAAAGGAAGATAATATGGACAATAAAAGATTTAAAATGATAGATGAAGAATTTATTTGTGAAGTATGTGGCAAAAAAGTGCCAAAATTGGAATACACAGCAAGAGATCATTGTCCGTTTTGCTTATCGAGTAAACATTTAGATATTAATCCAGGTGACAGATTATCACCTTGTAAAGGAACGCTTGTTCCAATAGATATAGAGAAATCAAAAAAGGATTCTTTAAAAATCATTTATAAATGCTCTAAATGCAAAGAAATTAAAAAAAATAAAACCGCATCTGATGATAATTATGATAAGATATTAGAAATTATGAGTAAAGAGAATAAATAGACAAATAATTCTATTTATTTTTTTATATTGATAAAATTATGTTATACTTTATTTATAGTAGGTGATGTTATGAAAACGGTTGATAAAATATTATTAAGGAGAAAAATAAAAAAAATTTCTTTAAATTATAATAGTCAACAATTTATAAACTCATTATTACCTCTTACAGATGAAGAAATTTTATTTATGATGAAAGATAAAAAAATATTAACATATTTTAATAATAAGCTTTGGACTAGCTCTGATTATAATTATAATAAAGAAAATGGCACTAGATTAGAGCAAATTGAAGCTCTTTTAGTAAAAAATGGTTTAAGAGATATAAAATACTCTCACACTAATAATTTGGATATTTGGCAAGATTATTTGAAAAAACATCCTATGGAATTGATATATTATTCTGGTGTTTTAAATGATGAATTAAGAAATACATTAATTGATATTTTAGATAAAAATCCAGAATTAATAATAAAAAGTAGAATTACTGATGACATTGTCTTATCTAATATATTTAAAAATCATAATATAAATATTCCATTAGAAAAAACAATTAGTGGAATTTATATTAATAATGCACACAATCTTTTAAAAAATAAATATTCTTTAAAACAAATTTTAATTCAACATCAAAAAGAAATTAAAGATAACAACATTCTTCATAACGAGTTATCAAGTATGATATCTGATGATATAAGGGAAGGTTTAGAAAATAATAACTTTATTGAAAAATGGGATTACATATTAAGTGATGAAAAAATAGATAAAAGCCTAATTTGTGATTTTTTTTCTAAATATGCTAAAGAATTTTTTTATGAAACTTTTAAATCCTCAAAATTTTTTTGTTCTAAACTATTTACATTATTATTAGAAA
The DNA here is from genome assembly GCA_934086185.1 of uncultured Bacilli bacterium. Taxonomy (GTDB): domain Bacteria; phylum Bacillota_I; class Bacilli_A; order RF39; family UBA660; genus UMGS1124. The sequence goes on along the minus strand of CAKOHW010000001.1, from coordinate 13,937 downwards.
ACATACCAATAGAACAAATACGAATATTCGATTATATTAAAGATGAAGAATTAATTAAAATATTGACAATAATATATAAAAAGAATAAAAACTTGATAAAATCAATTAATAATAAATATATTTCAAATTCATGCTGGGAAAAATTATTTAATGAATTTGAAAACTTTAATAATATCTCTGAAATTTTAAGTATATTCGCTAAATGTTCAAATGAGGAAAAATCTATAGCAGTACAATTTTGTACAATGAATGGTATAAAAATAACAAAAGATGAAATTTTAAAAGAAGATGATTTATATAATAATGAAAATATATTAAATTATATAAATGAAGGTGATAAAAAGTTAATGTCTATAACTTTTGAAGAATTTTTAAATAGTAATCGAATGAAAAAAAACAAATCCTTTGTAATATATTTGATGAAAAATGGAACTCCAAATGCAATTTATTATTACAATGGAAAAATGATTGCATCATTATATGAAGAAGTTATTAATGATCCAGATCTTTGCAAATACTTTAACTCAAAAGAAATTACTCTTTTAAAATTAGTAATTTCTTTAAATGAAAAAAAACCATATGAAATGGATGATTTTTTGGATTTATTTAAAAATGATAACTACATAGATAAAAATAAAATAGATCTATATATAAATAATGGCAAACTATCAAATAAATTAGTTGAAAAATTAATAGAAGAAAAGAAACTTGATATCTTAAATGTTTTTATCGACGAAGATATTGATGAGATTTATAAAAAAATAATAGAAACATATAACAATTTGCAAAATGATTATGATTTAAAAAAGATATTTGAAGATATAATAAGTAAAACCTATAAAGAACTAACAATTGATAAAATAAAAGAACTTGAAAAAATAATCGAATTATTAATATATTCAAACTCTTTAGAAATATATAATCTAAGAAAAGAGTTAGCAATCGAATTATTAAATACTGATAATCCATTAGATAATTTTAAAAAGATAGAAAATGTCTTTATAAAAAATAATATACCAACAGTAGGGAAAATATTTTTATGTTTTGATATACTTCATCCAAATTTTAAATCATATAATTTTGGAGATAAAGATACTGGATCAAATGTCGTTTCTCCAGTTCTTAGAAGTAAAAAAAATACTGGAAGAAAAATAACAATATTTTCAGATTTAATAAAATCTTCTTTTGGTACAAATAATAGAGAAGTATTAAATTATATAAATAGTATAGAAGAAGGTAATAAATTATATAATGATATAATTGAAAACAAAATAAAATATGAAGATTTAGACAATGAACAACAATTAATTTTGATCAATTTTAGAGATCATTTAGCAACATTATATAGTAACACTACAAAAGGAAATATTTTTAATACGACTAATAATATTATAAAAGACATTAATGAATTAGATACTATGTACCCAGATGCAGATAAAAGTTTGACATCATTATCAGATAAAATAGTAAGTAGTTTTTGTCATTTTGCAGGGTTTGATACCGTAGAAGAAGTAAAAAAATATATTTATATTAAAACATTAGAGGCGGATACGAAAAATAGAAATAGAGCAAATAATAATGATTTTACTATAGAAAAAGGAGATTTTGTAAAAGGATTTGACATAGGATATTTAGAAACAATGTTACAGAATGGAATAAATGCTTGCGATTATTTAGGTGCATATCAACATACAGATGCAACCGCACTAGATACAGATTTATCAAGAATATTTGCTCCTTCACAAACTATAAATGAAACAATAACAAAAAAAGATGATGATACAGGATTTTTTGGGCAAGGGTATATAATTATAAAAAATAATCCAAATAGAATAGCAGTTACAAAAATAAATGAAAACGAAGATTACATAGTTGATGATGTAAAATCAGTAAATGGAAGATTAGAAGCATTTGCAACCGGAGCAACCGGTAAGACTTCAAATGCATATGGAATAAGAACCGGTTTTTCAGCAAGTGATATAGATTATATTGTTTTTAATGAAAATGGTGGCACTTACAAAGACAATATAGATAAATTACGTTTAGCAATTGCTTTGAATGGTTTTTATATTCCAATAATTTCTAAAAGTGATAATAAGTTATTATTTTCACCAAAAGATTATGATTTGTTAAGATCAAAAATGAGTGGCCTTTCATTTTATAATGAAAATAAATATTCGATATCAAATAATTTAAGTAATCCAAATATTGACGAAATAGTAGAGGTTATAGATGAAAGTAAAAAATATGTAGATGATATAAAAAATAAGATTATCACAAAAATAAAAATAGTATTAGAACAAAATGGGTTTAATGTCAGTAATGAATTTAGTAAAGACTTAGATTATAAAACAATCCAAATAATAGATACTGGTTCTACAAGTAGATATACTTGTACACCATATGATAGTGATTATGATTTTATATTTAGAATAGATAAAGAAATTTTTAGTTCAAAAGAAAAATTAAACAATTTAAGAAATATGATAATAAATTCTTTCAAAACAGAAGAAAAAGGTGCTATTGTTGATGATGATATAAAAGAATTAAAAATTACTATAGATGGTAAAACCATTCCTATAGATATTTCATTTACTCAAAAAAGTGATAAAATGTCATATTCATCTGAAATGTGTGTAGAAGATAGATTAAATACTATAAAAAAATTATATCCAGAAAAATATACTATGGTTTTAGCTAATATAATATATGCTAAAAAATATTTAAAAGAAAATGAAGTATACAAAAAGGGAATGAAACAAGGCGGTTTAGGCGGTATAGGAGTAGAAAATTGGATTTTAGAAAATGGCGGCTCATTTTATGATGCAGCAAAAAGTTTTTTAAATGCTGCTTCACTAAATGAAACCGATTACAAATCATATGAAAACTTTACTAAAGATTATGAAATATGGGATTTTGGTCAAAATTATTATACAGAGAGAAAAAATGCAAAAAATGGTGATAAGCATTTATTATATGATAATTTTATAAAACAAAATTTAACACAAGATGGTTATCAAAAAATGATTGTTGCATTAAATAAATATGTTTTAGAAAATAAAGAGGTTGTCAAAGAAGAATTTAATAAATCAAAATAATTCTTCTTTTTGCAACTCATTTTATACAAAATGATACTGAATTTATGTTGTGCTACTAACATTTTATAGATTATAATTTTAGTAGAGGTGAAAAAAATGAAATTTAACGAAAAATTAACAAAACTAAGAAAGCAAAACAATTTAAGTCAAGAAAGCCTTGCAGAAAAATTAGGAATGTCTAGACAAGCAATAAGTAAATGGGAAAGTGGTAGCAGTTATCCTGATATGTCTACAATGATTAATATTTGTAAAGTACTAAATTGTACTCTAGAAGATTTATTAGATGATGATGTAATAGGGACAAATGATTTTAAACATGATAATAAAATTAACATAAATAAATGGATAAATGATTTATTAAACTTTATTACTAAATCATACAACATGTTTTGGAGTATGAAGATAATAGATAAAATAAAATGTATATTGGAAATGCTATTTATAATATTCACTTTATACTTAATATCATCTGGTCTAGGTTTACTATTATATAATATAGTATTTAAAATAATTGATTTTTTACCAAATAACATTTATAGTTTCTTATATAATTTTACAAAAACTATTTACATTATAATTGCCTTGATAATTTCTTTTATAATAACAATACATTTATTTAAAATAAGATATTTAGATTATTATATTACCGTAGAAGATAAAAATGTTACTACAAAACAAAAAGAAGAAGAGTATAACAAAAATACTAAAAAAGAATTTACAAATAACAATCATGAAAAAATAATAATAAGAGACCCAGTACATACACCATATTCATTTTTTACAGCATTAGCACATATAATATTATTTTTTATAAAAATGTTTTTAATACTTATTTTAATACCATTAGTATTTACATTTATATTTCTTATAATTCTACTTACATTATCAATACTATGGTTTAAATATGGATTTATATTTTTTGGAATATTTATAGGATTAATTGGAGCAATCTTAATAAATTACATATTTATAAATTTAATATTTAATTTTACATTCAATAGAAAAAGCAATTTATTAATTATATTTATAATATTTATATCTGGATTATTTTTAATTGGTCTAGGTAGTGGCATATCATTCTATGAATTAAGTACATTTAAAATAGTAGAAAATAACTACACTAATAAAACATTAGAAATAAAAATGAATGATGATATAATATTAGAAGATTTTGATAGTTCTTTAGTTTATATAGATAATAATGAAAAAAATATAAAAATAGACATTGAATATTTAAGTAATTATGATGTTTATTATAGAAGTAGTAATAACATATACTTTATTTATGATAATATAACCGACTTTAACGTAATAACTGATATACTTAATGATATAAAGAAAAGGGAAATTAAACCAATATATAATGATAACATTTATAATATTAAAAAGATTACAGTATCAAATGATAATTATAAAAAGTTATTAAAAAATTATAATAATTATTATCTAGAATAGTTAGATTATTTCTAACTTTTTTTTAATGATTATTTATGGTAAAATATGTAGGAAGTGAGGTCTTATTATGGAAAGATTACAAAAAGTTATAGCAAATAGTGGATATTGTTCAAGACGTAAAGCAGAAGATTTAATAAAACAAGGAAAAGTTTTAGTAAACGGAGAATTAGTTACTACACTTGGTACTAAAGTAAATGGAAATGACGCTATCATAGTAGAAGGAAAGATATTAAAAAACGAAGAAGATAAAGTTTATTATTTATTGAATAAACCACGTGGAATAATATCATCTAGTAATGATGATAAAAATAGAAAAACAGTAGTAGACTTAATAGATACAGATAAACGTATATACCCAATAGGAAGATTAGATTATGATACTACTGGTCTAATAATATTAACTAATGATGGTACACTATCTAATAAACTTATGCATCCTAGTAATGGAGTAGAAAAAAAATACGTAGCAAAATTAAATAAATTTTTTGACATAGCTGACTTAAAAAAATTAGAAAAAGGAATTATTATAGATAATATTAAATGTAAACCAACTAGAGTAAAAATAAAGAAAAATGATAGAATCAAAGATTATAGTATAGTAGAAATAACTATAGTAGAAGGAAGAAATCATATAGTAAAAAGAGTCTTTGAAAATTTAGGATACTTAGTTGATAAACTTAGCAGAATAGAATACGCATTTCTAAGTATAGATAATTTACGTAGTGGAGAATATAGAGAACTAACTAAGAAAGAGATAAAAAAATTATATGAATATTAAAAATAATGTAAGTATTAAATCATTAGATGACTTTGGTAATGGAATAGCATATATAGATAATAAAATTGCATTTATCCCTAATACATTACCAAATGAAGTAGTTGATATTTCTATAACTAAAGAAACAAAAAAATATTATGAAGCTAAAGTAATAAATTATATAAAATTAAGTGATAAAAGAATAAAACCAATTTGCCCTTATTATGAAAAATGTGGTGGATGTTCAATACTTCATATGTCTTATAATGATGCAATTAATTATAAATGTGATAAAGTAAAAAATATATTAAATAAATTTGCATCTATAACAAATAACATAGAAATTATAAAAAATGATATTCCATTAAACTATAGAAATAAGATAGAATTAAAAATAGAAAATAATTTATGGGGTTATTATAATTCTAAAACACACGAACTAATAAGCATAGAAGAATGTAGATTAGCAAAAACTTCAATTAATAATGTTATTAAATATAAAGAATATATTAAGATATCTAATGGTTCAATTACTATAAGAAGTAATTATAATGATGAAATTATTCTATCAATAAAAACTGAAAATAAATATGAAATTGATATAAATTCTTTAAAAGCTAAAATAAAACTAGTAGGAATAGTAGTTAACGATAAATTAATATATGGAGAATCTTTCTTTATAGAGAAAGTAAAAGATAAATACTTTAAAGTAAATTATAATTCATTTTTTCAAGTTAATTTAAATATTGCTACTAAAATGGTAAATATTTTAAATGAAAATAGTGAAGGTAATAATCTATTAGATTTATATTGTGGAGTAGGTTTCTTAGGTCAATCATTAAGTAATAAGTATAAAAGAATATATGGAATAGAAATAAATGAAAATAGTATACTGGATGCAATAAAAAATAGTAAAATAAATAATATTAATAATACTTATTATTTATGTGGAAATTCAAGTAAATTAATAGAAAAAATAGATGATAATATAGATACTATAATAATAGATCCACCAAGAAGTGGTTTAGTAAAAAGTATGTTTGATGATATCGAAAAAATAAAAGCAAAAGAAATAATGTATATATCATGTGATCCAATAAGCTTATCAAGAGATTTAAATCTATTAAAAGAACAATATATTATAAATAAAATATATATTTTAGATATGTTTAGTAACACATATCATATAGAAACAATTTGTATTTTAAAAAGAAAATATTGACATGCTGATTGATGATAACTATGACATATGTAAAAAACTATCTGAAAACAATATAAAAACTTTATATTTTAGAGATAAGAATATGAAAAAATTAAAAGAAAGTGATTATTTAAAAGAAGTTAATAATTGGGCAAATATTTACACATATATTACAAATTAACTGATTAATTCTTAAATTAATAGACAAAAGTCTATTTTTTTAATATAATGATTACAGTTATATTCTAAATAGGAGGGTAGTAGTTAGTTTATAATGAGCGCCAGGACTTATAAAAGTTGACGAGGTTAGTAGTTATCGAAATATTCGGCGGATGCTACTACGGGTAATATACTCGATAGATATATATTAAAAAATAAAATATAAGATTATAACAAAGTATATATCAATTATCTATATAAAGGAGTAATATTATGTGTGGAATAATAGGTTATATAGGTAAGGAAAAAAAGGCAATCAATGTTTTATTAAATGGTTTAAAATCTTTAGAATATAGGGGATATGATTCAGCAGGAATAGCAATTGCTACTGATAATAAAATAAACATTATAAAATCTCCAGGAAAAATAATAAATTTAGAAGAAAAAATTGGAACAGAAAAAGAATCAAATATAGGAATAGGGCATACAAGATGGGCTACTCATGGAGAACCAAACTTAAAAAATTCTCATCCGCATAGAAGTGGTAATGTAACCCTAGTACATAATGGAATTATTGAAAATTATGAAGAATTAAAAAAAGAATTAATTAATTGTGGTTATAAATTTGAAACAGATACCGATTCAGAAATTGCTTGTGCATTAATTGATAAAACTTATAAAGAAACAAAAGATAAATTAAAAACGTTACAAATTATACAAAATAAAATAAGAGGAAGTTATGCATTTGGAATAATATTTGATGACGAATTAGATAAAATATATGCAACAAGAAAAGATAGTCCGCTAATTGTAGCATTAGGTGAAAATAAAAATTATATTGCAAGTGATGTACCAGCAATACTATCAGAAACTAATAAATACATTTTATTAAATCAAAATGATATAGCAGTAATAACTGATCATGATATCAATATATATAATTCAAAAGGGAATTTAATAAAAAATGATATAAAAACTTTCGAAGGCTCTAAGGAAGCAGCAGAAAAAAATGGATTTGCACATTTTATGTTAAAAGAAATATATGATGAACCTTCAATAATTAAAAATTTTATAGACACATATTTAATAGATAAGGATACTTTATTAAGTAAATTACCAGATATTAAAAAATATAAGAAAATAGAAATTGTTGCTTGTGGTAGTGCATATCATGCAGGTTTAGTAGGAAAATACTTACTAACTGAATATGGAAATATAGAAGTAAATGTTGAAGTAGCAAGTGAATATAGATATAATAAGCATTTCTTTGATAAAAATACTTTAGTAATTTTAATTTCTCAAAGTGGAGAAACAGCTGACACATTAGCAGCACTACGTTTAGCAAAAGATAATAATATTGATACATTAGGAATAATAAATGTTGTGGGTTCATCTATAGCAAGAGAAGTAGATAATGTAATATATTTAAATGCCGGATATGAAATAGCAGTAGCAACTACAAAAGCATATTCAATACAAGTTTTAATTTTATCACTATTGGCATTTAGTGTTGCAATAAGAAAGAAAATACTTAATAATAAACAAATAGAAGATATAATAAATGAATATAAAAAATTATCAAAAGAAGTTGAAAAAGTAATAAATAATAGAAATCTATATAAAAAACTTGCAAAAAAAGTTTATAGAAAGAAAAATGTATTTTTTATAGGTAGAAAATTAGATTCAGCATTATGTATGGAAGCGTCTTTAAAATTAAAAGAAATATCATATATGCATTCAGAAAGCTATCAAGCAGGAGAACTTAAACACGGTACAATTTCACTAATAGAAAAAAATACATCAGTAATATCTATAATTACTGAAAATGATATAGCAGAAAAAACAATTAGTAACGTAAAAGAAACTTTAGCAAGAGGTGCTAAATCAATAGTAATTACCACAGATAAAATAATAAAAGAATATAATAATTCTTCATACTATAATGATTTAATAACTGTTCCAAATTATAGTATGTTTATTGAACCATTAATAGTGGCACCAGCATTTCAATTATTATCATATGAAATAGCATTGTTACGTAAAGAAAACATTGATCAACCAAGAAACCTTGCCAAATCTGTAACAGTAGAATAAGTCTACTGTTTTTTTTTATAAATTTATGATAATATATAGTTTAGAAAAAGGAAATATAATATGAAAAAAATAATTGATAAAATACTAAATATATCATATAAATTTATTATAATTTTTACTATTATTTGCTTTTCTATAGCATTAATAGGTTCTATATTTTTTTATGTAAATAGAAGTCATAATTATTTAAATCCAATTATATTAATTATAGGTACATTTATTTATATTTTATTGTTATCTAAATTATATAAATATATAAAAAATAAAACTGAAAACAAAAAATTAATAACAATAATATTAATTATAGAATTTATATTACTTTTTATATTATCAAGTTTAATAATTAGTATTCCTAAAGTTGATTTACTTCATATATTAACAGGTATAAATAGTCTAAATAATACTAGTACTATAATAAATAATGAATACTTTAGTATATATCCAAATAACAAATTTCTATTTATGATACTATATTATTTACAAATTTTACTACCAAATTATAATAGAATAATATTTAATATTTTTAGTAGTTTAAGTATAACTATTATGTCTTTATATATATATAAATCTATAAAGATAATAAGTAATAAAGACAAAGCATTACTAGGATTAATTATAACAGTAACACAACCTATATTTTACTTATATGCTTCATATTGTTATACAGATGTATTTATTTTACCATTTACAACAATACTATTTTATTTAATAATAAAAACTATTAAAACAAACAAACCTAGTAAATCAATATTATATAGTATATTAATAGGTATTTTATCAATCATTGGTTATAAAATACGAGCAATAGCAATATTTGTACTAGTAGCATACTTTGTTTATTTAATATTTAATAAATGTTTTAAGCCACAAATTAAAAATATTTTTGTAATATTTATATCTCTTATATTAACTTTATCACTAATTAATATAAGTGAAAATAAATTCTTTAAACAAAATGATAACTCAAAAGAATTTCCATTAACACATTGGATTATGATGGGATCAAACGAAGAAAAAAACGGTTTTTATAATCAATCAGATTATTTACTTAGTTACAATACTAAGAATATAAAAGAAAGAAAAGAATTAAATAAAAAAGTAATAAAAGAAAGAATAAAAAAACAAAAAGTTTTTAAAAATATAAAACTTATAATAACAAAAATATGTACAGTATGGTCTAGAGGTGACTATAGTTATCAAAAATATTTAGAATTAGTTAATAATTATAATTTTTTATATAAATATGTTATAGAAGATAAAAATATAATAATAAACTACATATTACAAATAAATAAAATATCTATTATTATGTTATCTATAATATCTTTAATAAAAATATATAAATCTAAAAAAGTATCTATACTATCAATTACTTTATTTGGCTCTATTATATTTTATTTAATATGGGAAGTATGCCCAAGATATGGTTTATCATTCTTACCATGGTTAATAATTATAAGTAGTTATTCATACGAATCTATTAAATTTAAATATATAGAAAAAAATAAAAGTATAAAATATGTAATACTAATAATATCACTAATAACATTATTATGTTTCTTTAATAAATGTACAAATTTAAGTTATAAAAATGATTTAGTAGCAAAAGATACTACAAAAAAAATAAAAGAAGTATTTCTTAATAAAGATAATGTAATAGAAGAAGAATTACTATTAAATAATAAATTTAATAAACTAAAATTAATGTTTAATATTGAAGAAGATAAAGACATAGTTAATAATGATACAAGTATAAAAAGTAATGATATAAAGAATGATAAAGAAGAATTAGATGATACATACTTATTGGAAATAATAAATAATAAAGATAAAATAATATATAAAGAAGTATTTAACAAAGATAATATCAAAAACAATAAATATACTACATTTAATTTAAAAAATACTTTACCAAAAGGAAAATATAAAATAAGATTAAGTACTAAAAGTAAAAATGTAATAAATGTAATTTTATCATATAAAGAACAATTTGATTTTTATCCACATGGTACATTAAAAATAAATGATAAATCAACTGATGGTGATTTAATGTTTGAATGTATTTATTATAATAAACGTGGTACATTTAAAATTTATGAGTACATATTATTAATATTTGTTATAATGATTATAGAATATTTAATTTTATTTAAGAAGGAGAAAATATATGAAAAAAAGTAGTACAGTATTAAATATAGTAATACCATGTTACAATGAAGAAAAGGCACTACCTTTTACTAAAAAAGAATTAATAAAAAAAATGGATGACTTAATAAAGAAAGGCTTAGTAAGTGAAAACAGCAAAGTGGTATTGGTAAACGATGGTTCACGTGATAAAACATGGGATTTAATTAAAAAACTACATGAAGAAAATGATATGTTTGTAGGTGTAAATCTATCTAGAAATAGAGGACATCAAAATGCACTATTAGCAGGTCTTATGTATGCAAAAGATAATGCAGACATTAGTATAAGTATGGATGCAGATTTGCAAGATGATATTAATGTAATCGACGATATGATAAAAAAATATAATGAAGGTTGCGATATTGTTTATGGAGTACGTAGTTCTAGAAAAAAAGATACATTTTTTAAAAAGTTTACTGCTGAAGGATTTTATAAATTTATGAATTTAATGGGAGTAGAAGTAGTATTTAATCATGCCGATTGTAGATTAATGAGTAAAAGAGCATTAATAGAATTAAGTAACTTCAAAGAAGTAAATTTATTCTTAAGAGGAATAGTTCCACAACTAGGTTTTAAAACAGATATTGCATATTATGAAAGAAATGAAAGAGTAGCAGGAGATTCTAAATATCCACTAAAAAAAATGTTATCATTTGCAATAGATGGTATAACATCGTTTAGTATTAAACCATTAAGAATGATAACTTCTATAGGATTTTGTATTTTAATATTAAGTTTCATAATACTAATTTATTCACTAGTTATGAAATTAACTGGCAACACGGTATCGGGATGGACTTTCATAGTTTGTTCTATATGGCTAATAGGTGGAATACAAACTTTATGTTTAGGAGTAATAGGTGAGTATATTGGAAAAATATATAACGAAACTAAACATAGACCTAGATATATAGTAGAAAGCATATTAGATTAAAAGTTAAAGTACGAGTCAATTGATTTGTATTTTTTCATATAAATATTAAACAGTGTATTATAAAATATAATAATGACAATTATTAAAACCAATATTTAAAAAATATAGTACAAATTTTATTAATATTAATATATTTATGCTATAATTTATATAGATTTAATTAAGAGGTGAATTATGTTTAATTTAAAAGACTATAAAAATATATATATGATTGGAATAGGTGGTATAAGTATGAGTGGATTAGCACATATACTTGTATCATGGAATTTTTGCGTAAGTGGTAGTGACCAAAATACATCAAAAATAACAGATGAACTTATAAGTAATGGAATAAAAGTTAATATTGGACAAAATTATGAAAATATTAATGATACTATAGACTTAGTAGTCTATACAGCAGCTATAAAAGAAGACAATCCAGAAATGATACATGCTCGTGAATTAAATATAAAAATGTTAGAAAGAGGAGAATTTCTAGGAGAACTAACTAAATTATTTAAAGATACAATTGGTATTTCCGGTACTCATGGAAAAACAACAACAACAAGTATGGTTAGTGAAGTATTTCTAGCTGCAAACTTAGATCCAACAATTCAAGTTGGTTCTATTCTAAAAAGCATTAATGGAAATTATAGAGTAGGAAAAAGTGATTATTTAATTATTGAAGCATGCGAATATTGTGATTCATACTTAAATTTTAAACAAAAAAGTGCAATTGTATTAAATATTGATAATGATCATCTAGATTATTTTAAAACATTTGATAATATAAAAAAATCATTTAGAACTTATGTAAGTCATTTACCAAAAGATGGATTATTAGTACTTAATAAAGATGACAATAATACATATGATTTAAAAAATTATACAGACACAAAAATAGTAACATACGGAATAGAAGAAAATGCTAATTTTAATGCGAAAAATATAACATTTAATGAACTTGGAATCCCAACATACGATTTATACAAAGATAATGAATTTTTATCAAAAATAGAGTTAGGTGTTATTGGTAAACATAATGTTCTAAATAGTTTAGCATGTATAGCACTTTGTATGAATTATAATATTGATATAGAATTTATAAAAAAGGGATTAATTAATTATACTGGTGCTGCTCGAAGATTTGAATACAAAGGAGAATTTAATGGTGCAAAAGTATATGATGATTATGGACACCATCCTACAGAAGTAGAGGCAGTTGCAAAGTCGATATTAAATAAAAAGTATAATAAATCATATGTTATATTTGAGCCACATACATATTCAAGAGTAAAAAATTATTACAAAGAATTTGCAAAATCACTTATATCATTTGACAATATAATAATAACTGATATATTTGCAGCAAGAGAAACAAATGAATTTAATGTATCACCAGAAGATATTATTAATGAAATAAAAAAATTAGGTGCTAATGCAATTCACATAAGTGATTTTGATGATATAAAAGAATATTTGAAAAATAATGTAAAAGAAAACGATTTAATACTTACTTTAGGTGCAGGTAATGTAACAAAGTTAAGTGAAATACTTACAAAATAAATTAAAAGTAGACTGTGTCAAATAGACAATAAGTCTATTTTTTTAAAATTACAACCAATATTCGACAATTTATTTAAAAACTTTATGCTAGTATAGCAAACTAGAACATTTAAGTATTAGTGTCTACCTTATCTATAAATGAATAGAAAGGGCAAATTATGAGTAATAAAACATTTATTATAAGATTTTTTAATCGTATAATTATTACATTATTAATAATTGCAGTTGTTTATATTTTTATCCTCCTACAAGGTAAATAATATGTAACAAAAAAAGACACTAATTTAATTAAAAGAATTTAATTAAATAAGAGTGTCACCAAACCTATGGTAGACATTTCTTTCTTAAATGTTCTACTTAATATAAGTCTATCACAAAATATTAAAAAATAATACTTTTAATAAAAAATAATAAATTATTCTTTTTAAAACAATATTCGACAATTTATTTAAAAACTTTATGCTAGTATAGCAAACTAGAACATTTAAGTATTAGTGTCTACCTTAT